>CAYUAH010000018.1:0-23444 GCA_964442375.1 uncultured Hydrogenophaga sp.
CCAAGGCGCCCGGCCACACGGTGCGCAACACCTACACCCAGGGCGGCGGCGTGCCCCACCTGGTGGCCGTGCACCAGGACAAGTCCGGCAAGGCCCGTGACCTGGCCCTCTCCTACGCCATGGCCAACGGTGGCGGCAAGGCCGGCATCATCGAGACCAACTTCAAGGAAGAGACCGAGACCGACCTGTTCGGCGAGCAGGCCGTGCTGTGCGGTGGCGCCGTCGAACTGATCAAGATGGGCTTCGAAACCCTGGTGGAAGCTGGCTACGCCCCCGAGATGGCCTACTTCGAGTGCCTGCACGAGCTCAAGCTGATCGTGGACCTGATCTACGAAGGCGGCATCGCCAACATGAACTACTCGATCTCCAACAACGCGGAGTTCGGCGAGTACGTGACCGGCCCCGAGGTGATCAACGAAGAGTCGCGCAAGGCCATGCGCAACGCGCTCAAGCGCATCCAGAACGGCGACTACGCCAAGATGTTCATCCAGGAAGGCCGTCTGAACTATCCGAGCATGACCGCCCGCCGCCGCAACACCGCCGACCACAGCATCGAGGTGGTGGGTGCCCAGCTGCGCGCCATGATGCCCTGGATCGCCAAGAACAAGCTGGTGGACCAGACCCGCAACTGATCGGTCCCGCACCGGCAGACCACCCGACGCGTGCCGTCGGGTTTTTTTTGTCCCTGCCGGGCGCGATGCGCACGGCAGGCATTGATGTTGATCAACGTCTGCTCGAACACCGACCCTGGCTTGGGGACTGTTGCCTACACTTGCGGCTTTGCATTGATTTACATGAGGGGCGCACATGGGCTTGCGGCGCAATTTTTGGCTGGGGTGTGCTGCGTTTGCCGCCTGTCTTGGCAGCGCCGGTGCGGCCGATGCCTCCCGCCTGGCCCAGATTGAGGCCGTCAAGACCTTGCGCGTCTGCATCTGGCCCGACTACTACGCCATCAGCTACCGCAACCCCAAGTCCATGCAGTTGGTGGGTTTCGACATAGACAACGCGCGGGACGTGGCCAAGGCGCTGGGCGTGGAGTTGCGTTTTGTCGACAGCTCGTTTGCCCGCTTGCTGGACGATGTGACGTCAGACAAATGCGATCTGGCGATGTTTGCCATCGGCATCACGGCGCAGCGCCAAGAGCGTGTGCGGTTCACGCAGCCCCATCTCGTCAGCGACGTGTACGCCATCACCACGCAGGCCAACACCCGCATCAAAACCTGGGCGGACATCGACAAACCGGGCTCGGTGGTGGTGGTGGCCAAGGGCACGCTGCACGAACCCCTGATGAAGGCGCAGATCAAACTCGCCGAGTTGAAGGTGGTGGACACACCCGCAGCGCGTGAGCAGGAGGTGCAGTCCGGGCGTGCCGATGTCTTTATGACGGATTACCCGTTCAGCCGGCGCATGCTGGCGCTCAATGACTGGGCGCGCCTGGTGTCGCCGCCGGCCACCTTCCACCTGACGCCCTACGCCTGGGCCATGATGCCGGGTGACGATGTGTTTCATGCCCGCATTGAAAAGGAACTGGCCGCGATGAAGGCGGACGGCCGGTTGCTCAGGAATGCGCAGCGCCACGGGCTGGAGCCCATTGTCGCCCGCTAGGTTCTGGTGCGTGTTGAAGCAGGGTTTCGTCTGTTCATGCTGAAGCGTCCTGGGGCATCGTTCCGGCACGCGTCCGGCGCCTTGTGGCTGGCCGTTCTCGTCTCGGTGGTACTGACCTGGATGGGGGCGTTCGGTTACACGGCCTGGCGCATGCGGCAGACAGCCATTCAAGAAAGCTTGGAGGTGACCCGGCTGGTGGCGCTCAGCCTGGAGGACAGTCTGACGCAGGCGCTGCAGTCGGCAGAGTTGTCGGTCCAGACCTTGCAAGCGCAATACGTCAGCCACCCCGCCGGCGGGGTGGCGTTCAATGCGCGCCTGCAGGATACGGCGCGAAACATGCCCTTCATCCGCTCGATGTCGCTTGCCGATGGCGACGGACGGGTGCTGTTCAGTTCAGACTTGGGCAATCTGCGCGCTGCGACGGAGCCGGCGCAGGCCTATCCGATGGTGGAAATGCCGTTGGGGCGTGCGCGCATTGGTGTGCCGCACCATGGCCGCGACTGGGCGCGGCTCGCATCCGCCCCAGGCAGCGCTGCACCTGCACCCGACCCGTCGGGGCCCGGCTTCGTGCCGGTTTACCTGTCGTGGTCGCACGACGGCAAGCCGAGGTGGTGGGTGGTCACGCTCAATGTCGATCACTTTCAGACCCAGGCGCGGCTGTTGTCCGGGCACCGTGAGCTGGACGTCCTGTGGGTGCGCTACGACGGCCTGCCCCTGTGGGACGGTGGCATGGGGCCCGGGCTGCGCGCTGCGCGCAGCCACAAGCTGGCGCAGTGGCTGGCGGATCAGGACATCTCGACGCTGAGCATCCCCCCGGAGCCGGACATGGCTGCCAGCTTGTTGTCCTACCGCGCCTCAAGCAGCTATCCGGTGGCCGTCAGCGTGTGGCAGCCCACGGACAGGGTGCTGGCGCAGTGGGCGCAGGAATCGCGGGCACGTGCCCTGGAGTTGTCCCCCGTGCTGGTGCTGCTGGTGCTGGTGGCGTGGGGCATGTTGAAGTACCACGGCAAGCTCCAGGCCAAGCAGGCTGAACTGGATGAAGAGCGCCTGCGTGACCAGCGGGTGGTGCAGAGCAGCAGCGACGGCATTCTGGTCACCGACGCCGAGGGCCGGATCCTGTCAGTCAATCCCGCATTTGAAAAAATCAGCGGCTACCGCAGCGAGCAGGTGCTGGGGCGCAACCCCAGGCTGCTGGGTGCTGGGCTTGAGGAGCGCGGATTTTTCGATAGCGTGTGGCAGCACATCCTCGCGGATGGGCGCTGGAGCGGGGAACTGGTCAACCGCCGTCCCAGCGGCGAGGCCTACACCGCCCTGGTGACCATCAATGCCATCCGAGATGCCAGCGGTCAGCTCACCCAGTTCGCGGGCGTGATGACCGATGTCACGGCGCAGCGCGCCATGCAGGCGGCCTTGCGTGAGAGCGAGGAGCGCATGAGTCTGGCGCTGGAAAACGGTGGCCTGGGTGCGTGGGACTGGGTGGTGGCGAGCGGGCGGATCGTGGTGTCACCGCGCTGGTGCGAGATGCTGGGCATGCCGGTGCAAGCCGTCGTCCAGGCCCAGGAATGGACCCAGCGCCTGCATCCCGACGACCGCGAGCTCGTGTGGGGTTGCTTCCAGGCCCATCTGAGCGAGCAGAGCCCGCAGTTTTCTTGCGAGTACCGCTTGCGCCATGCGTCGGGACAGTGGGTATGGGTGATGTCCGTCGGCCGAATCATCGAACGGGACCACGAGCACAAGGCCGTGCGCATGGTCGGCACCCACCTCGACGTGTCTGAGCGCAAGGCGGCGCTGGATGCCCAGCAGCTGGCGGCCAGCGTGTTCAGTCATGCGCAGGAAGCCATCATGATCACCGATCCCAGCGGGGTCCTGATCGACGTCAACCAGGCGTTCCTCGCCATCACCGGTTACCAGCGCGACGAGGTGATCGGGTGCAATGCCAGCATGCTGGGCTCCGGCCGGCAGGACAAGGCCTTCTACCAGGCCATGTGGCGCAGCCTTGACACCTATGGGCGCTGGGCCGGCGAAATCTGGAACCGCCGCAAGTCAGGGGAGGTGTTTGCGGAGTTGCTGACCATCAGTGCCGTCAAGGACGTCCACGGCGCGGTGTTGCGCTATGTGGCCTTGTTTTCCGACATCACGAGGCAGAAGGAACATGAGGCCCAATTGGAACGCATGGCCCATTTCGATGCGCTCACGGGCTTGCCCAACCGGGTCCTGCTGACCGATCGCTTGCGACAGGCCATGGCGCAAACCGAGCGCCGGGGCGACACCCTGGCTGTTGTGTTTCTCGATTTGGATGGTTTCAAGGCTGTCAACGACAGCCACGGCCACGCCGCCGGCGACCACCTGCTCGTTGCACTTGCGGTCCGCATGCGACAGGCGCTTCGTGAGGGCGACACACTGGCGCGCCTGGGCGGCGACGAGTTTGTGGCCGTGCTGGCCGAGTTGTCCGATCCGCGCGACAGCCTGCCGGTGCTCGAACGCATGCTCGCTGCGGTCGCCGCGCCGGTGACTTCAGACAGCTACCCGCCCTTGGAGGTGTCGGCCAGCCTGGGTATCTCGTTCTACCCGCAGCCGGGCGAGGTGGGAGCGGACCAGCTGCTGCGCCAGGCAGACCACGCCATGTACCAGGCCAAGTTGCGCGGCAAGAACCGCTATTTCGCGTTCAACGGCGAGCAGGCACTCGAATGCCTGCGCCCCGGTGTCAGCAGCCTCGAGTGACCGGCATCTCCACCTCGGTCTTGAGCGCCAACTGCTTGGCCAGTTCCAGCTTGGCAATGGCGGCGCGGTGCACTTCGTCGGGGCCGTCGGCGTAGCGCAGGGTGCGCTGGTGGGCGTAGGCGTAGGCCAGCGGGAAGTCTTCGCTGAGGCCGGCCGCGCCATGGGCCTGCATGGCCCAGTCGATGATCTGGCAGGCCATGTTGGGCGCCACCACCTTGATCATCGCAATGTCTGCCTTGGCCACCTTGTTGCCCACGGTGTCCATCATGTGCGCGGCCCTGAGCGTGAGCAGGCGCGCCTGCTCGATCATGCAGCGCGATTCGGCGATGCGCTCGTGCCACACCGATTGCGCCGAGAGCGGCTTGCCGAAGGCCACACGGCTGTTGAGGCGCTTGCACATCAATTCCAGCGCGCGTTCGGCGATGCCAATGGTGCGCATGCAGTGGTGGATGCGGCCGGGGCCGAGGCGACCCTGTGCGATCTCAAAGCCGCGCCCCTCGCCCAGCAGCAGGTTGCTGACCGGCACGCGCACGTTTTCCAGCAGCACTTCCATGTGGCCGTGGGGCGCGTCGTCGTAGCCAAACACCGACAGTGGGCGCAACACGGTGATGCCCGGTGTGTTGGCCGGCACCACGATCATGGATTGCTGCGAGTGGCGGGGTGCTTCGGGGTCGGTCTTGCCCATCACGATGTAGACCGCGCAGCGCGGGTCGCCCGCGCCGGAAGACCACCATTTGCGGCCGTTGATGACATAGTGGTCGCCGTCACGTGTGATGCGGCACTGGATGTTGGTGGCGTCCGATGAGGCCACTTCGGGCTCGGTCATCAGAAAGGCCGAGCGGATCTCGCCGCGCAGCAGCGGCTCCAGCCACTCGTCCTTGATGGCTTCGCTGGCGTAGCGCTCCAGGGTTTCCATGTTGCCGGTGTCGGGCGCCGAGCAGTTGAAGACCTCGGCAGCGAAGGTGACACGGCCCATGATTTCGCACAGCGGCGCGTATTCGAGGTTGGACAGGCCTTGGGGGGCGCGTGGCGAACGCGGCAGAAACAGGTTCCACAGGCCGGCGGCACGCGCCTTGGGCTTGAGTTCCTCGACCAGTGTGGTGGGTATCCAGGCGTTGCCTTTGGCGCGGTTGGCGGCGATCTCGGCGTGGAATCGGTGTTCGTTGGGGTAGATGTGCTCGTCCATGAAGGCCAGCAGGCGGGCCTGCATGTCCTTGACCTTTGGGCTGTAGTCGAAATCCATGGGAGTGTCCTTGGGTGAAGAAAAAGGGTCAGCCGTGTTGCTGGGCGAAGCGCCAGGCCATCTCGGCCATGGGGCGCGCGCCTTCGGCCGACTTGCGGGCCTGGGCGCTGGAGGCTGTGCCCGACTCGGCGCGTTTGGCAATGCCTTGCAGAATGGCTGCGAGGCGGAACATGTTGTAGGCGAGGTAGAAGTTCCAGTCGGCCAGCAATTGATCGGGCGTGGCCAGCCGGGTGCGTTCGCAGTACAGGGCGATGTACTCGGCCTCCGACGGGATGCCTAAAGTGGCCAGGTCGAGCCCGCCTATGCCACGGAACAGGCCCGGCGGGATGTGCCAGGACATGCAGTGGTAGCTGAAGTCGGCAAACGGGTGGCCCAGGGTGGAGAGTTCCCAGTCCAGCACGGCGAGCATACGCGGCTCGCTGGGGTGGAACATCAGGTTGTCGAGCCGGTAGTCACCATGCACCACCGACACCATGTCTTCCCGCCGGGCCATGGCCGGGATGTGGGCGGGCAGCCATTCGATGAGGCGTTCCATTTCGGTGATGGGTTGGGTCAGCGGGCCGGCACCGTCGGCCGAGGCCTTGTACTGTTTGCCCCAGCGGCCGATCTGCCGCTCGAAGTAGTTGCCGGGTTTGCCGAAATCGGCCAGGCCCGCAGCCGCCACATCGACCGTGTGCAATGCGGCCATCACACGGTTCATCTCCAGGTAGATCTCGCGCCGCTGGGCGGGTGTCATGTCGGGCAGGGACTGGTCCCACATCACGCGCCCTTGCACGAATTCCATCACGTAGAAGGCGCGGCCGATGACCGATTCGTCCTCGCACAGGGCAAACATCTGGGCCACCGGCACGCCGGTGCCGCGCAGGCCGCTCATGACCTTGTACTCGCGCTCGATGGCATGGGCCGAGGGCAGCAGCTTGGCGACGGGGCCGGGCTTGGCGCGCATCACATAGGCGCGCTGCGGCGTGACGAGTTTGTAGGTCGGGTTGGACTGGCCACCTTTGAACATCTCCACCTGCAGCGGGCCCTGGAAGCCCGGCAGGTGGCCGATGAGCCAGCGTTCCAGCGCGGGCACATCGAAGGCGTGTTGGTCGGCGACGGCACGGGTGCCGGTGAAATCATCGGTGGCACTCATGTCGCGGGAGACTCCAAAAAAATCGTCAGGTTTCGGCTTCGGCGATGCGCATCAGCATGGGCCGGTCGCGCAGCACCAGCCCACCGGGTTCGATGCGGATGGCGTCCTCGCGCTCCATGGCCTTGAGTTCCTGGTTCACCCGCTGGCGCGATGCGCCCAGGAGTTGCGCCAGTTCTTCCTGCGCCAGTTGCAGGCCGATGCGGACCTCGTTGCTGTCGTCGAGGCAGGGCACACCGTAGCTGCGCGCCAGGTGCAGCAGCTGCTTGGCCAGGCGCGCGCGCAAGGGCAGGGTGTTGAGATCCTCGACCAGGCCGAACAGCGTGCGGATGCGGCGCGCCTGCAGCCGCATCAAGGCCTCGTACAACTCCACGTGCTGGGCCAGGATTTTCTGGAAGTCGGTGCGCGACACGCACAGCAGCGTGGTGGGGCCGTGGGCATAGGCGTCGTGCGTGCGCCGGTCGCCGTCGAACATGGCCACATCGCCAAACCACACACCGGGCTCCACATAGGTCAGGGTGATCTGCTTGCCCGACAAGGACGTGGAGCTGACCCGCACAGCGCCCTTGGCCACCGCAGTCCACTCGGTGGGCGGTTCGCCGCGGGCAACGATCAGGTCGCCGTCCTTGAAGCGTTTGACGTGGGCGCATCGAAGAATGTCGTGTCTCAGGGAGGGCGAGAGGTTGGAAAACCAGCGACCGCTGTTGATCGCCTCTCGTTCGTCCATTGTCAGAATCGGTTCGTCCATGGGCTGTCTTTTCAGTGACTGGATAGGCCGGATTTGTCGCGCGAGCGACCCCGCAGGCAAGCCGTTTCAGCGGTACCGGGGCTCGCGTTTTTCAAGAAAGGCGTCAATGCCTTCACCACCGTTGGCGTGGTGCAGGTTGCGTACAAAGTGGTCGCGCTCCGCGCTCAGCTGGGCGTGCAGCGCCTGGGTGGGCGCGTCGTTGACCAGCTCCTTGAGGCTGGCCAGCACATTGGGCGCACGGCCGTTGAGCCGCTCGGCCAGGGCCAGGGCTGCGGCCACGCTGGCCGCCGGTGCCGTGACCTCGTTGACCAAACCAAGCGCCTGCAACCGCGGTCCGCTCAAGCGTTCGCCCAGCATCAGCAACTGCATCACGGTGGCACGCGGCAGTTGGCGCGCCAGCGCCCAGCTGCCGCCGCCGTCGGGCGACAGGCCCACGTTGCTGTAGGCCATCACAAACACCGCGTTGTCGGCGGCCACCACCATGTCGCAGGCGAGTGCGACGGAGAAACCCGCACCGGCACAGGCACCTTCCACGGCGGCGATGACGGGTTTGGAGCAGGCGTGGATGGCCTCTATCCAGCTGTGCAGGCCTTCGTCCATGCCGCGCGCCTGGAACTCGGGCGGCTTGTGCCGGTTGTCCTTGAGGCGTTGCAACTGCCCGCCGGCGCAGAAGTGCGCGCCCTCGCCGGTGAGCACGATGCTGCGCACCTCGGGGTTGCTGTCGGCGGCGTTGAAGGCCTCGATGCCGGCGGTGTAAATATCTGGTCCGAGTGCGTTGCGGTGCTCGGGGTTGCTGATGGTCAGCACCAGCGTGGCGCCCTGGCAGTGGCTTTTCAGCGATGCGGCCATGTCAGGCCTCTTCATGCATCAGGCTCAGGCCCAGCGCGCCACGGCGGCGCAGCCAGGGGCTGGGGCGGTAACGCGGATCGCCGTACACGGTCTGAAGGTTGAACAGGATTTCGAGCACGTTGGTGGGGCCGACACGGTCGCCCATGGCCAGCGGGCCCATGGGGTAGCCCAGGCCCAGGGTGACGGCGGTCTCCAGGTCCTTGGGGCTGCAGATGGCCTGCTGGCAGATGTCGGCCGCGATGTTGACGATGGTCGCCACCACGCGCTGGGTGACGAAGCCACCGCTGTCGCGCACCACGCTGACCGCCTTGCCGTCCTTGGCGAACAGGGCGTGCGCGGCGTCGCGCATGTCGGGGCGGGTGGCGGGGTTGGTGGCCAGCACGCGGCGCCTGGTGGCGGCGTCTTCCAGCATCATGTCGATGCCGACCGTGCGGGTGGCGTCCAGGCGCTCCACGGCAGCGATGGTGGTCACGTCCATGCCCAGCGGCGCCACCAGGATCAGTGCCTGTTCACTCGGCTGTTGCCCGGTTTCGATCCGTGCACCGAGGTCCTTGAGCAACTGGTACAGCTCGGGGCGGCGTGCCGCCTTGGCCGGCACCCACACGGGTGGCAGTTCGGCCACCTGCGGCACGGGCGGCTCGGGTGGCATCAGCGCCACACCGTCGGTGTACTTGTAGAAGCCTTCACCCACTTTTTTGCCCACCACACCACCGGCCAGGCGCTGGGCGGTGATGACGCTGGGGCGGTAGCGCGCTTCTTCGTAGTACTGGTGGTAGATGGATTCCATGACCGGGTGCGACACATCGAGCGCGGTCAGGTCCATCAACTCGAAGGGGCCCAGGCGAAAGCCCATCTGGTCCTTGAGGATGCGGTCGATGGTGGCGAAGTCGGCCACGTTCTCGCCCACCACCCGCAAGGCCTCGGTGCCATAGCCCCGGCCGGCGTGGTTGACGATGAAGCCAGGCGTGTCCTGTGCCAGCACCGGTGTGTGGCCCATGGCGCGCGCGTAGGCGCTGAGCTGGTCGCACACGCCTTTGTCGGTCTTGAGGCCGGCAATCACCTCGACCACACGCATCAGCGGCACCGGGTTGAAGAAGTGGTAGCCGGCAAAACGCTGCGGCCGCTTGAGTTGGGCGGCAATGGCCGTGACCGACAGCGACGAGGTGTTGCTGACCAGCACCGCGTCAGGGCCGACGATGGCTTCGAGGTCGCCAAAAATCTGGCGCTTCACGTCCAGACGCTCCACCACGGCTTCGACCACCATCTGGCAAGGCGCGAGCTGAGCCAGTTCACTGGCGATGGACAGCCGGCCCTTGAGCTGGGCCGCCGCATCCGCCGTGAGTTTGCCTTTGGTCGCCAATTTGTCCCATTGGTCGCCCAGCGCTTTGGCGGCCTGTTCGGCGGCGCCCGGACCCGCGTCGAACAACCACACTTGGCTGCCCGCCTGTGCCGCAATTTGTGCGATGCCCCGGCCCATGGCGCCGGTTCCCACCACACCCACTGTTTCAAATTGGAGACTCATTGCTGTGACCTTGCCTCAATCGTTAATGGCTTATGACAAAATGTTTCCGTCTACCGAACAACGCCCATGGAAACCAAGGAACGCCTGATGCTCAAGTATGCGCTGGGCGGTATTGTGCTCTCGACCTCACTGCACAGTGCCGCATTGTCCTTGGGTGCGTCGTCGGGTCAGGCCATCATCGGTCGCCCGCTCGACATCTCGGTGAGCTCCACCGCGCCCTTGGCCGACATCGAGTCCGCCGGATGCCTGTTGGCGCAAGTGCAGTACGGCGACACCGTGTTGCCTGCTGGCAGTGTGTCGCTGAGCGTGCAAGCCACCGCCAGCGGTGCACTGATCCGGGTGCGCAGCAGCGTGCCTGTCAACGAGCCGGTGGTCAGCGTGGTGCTCAACACCGGTTGCGCGGCCGACCGCTTCAGCCGCAAATACACCTTGCTGGCCGATCTCGATCCGGCACTGGCGCCGTCGCCCGCCGTGGCCGCTGTGCCGCTGGTCGTGCTGTCGCCGCGTGCCGAGGTGCCCCCCACATCTGCTCCCGCGCAAGCACCAGCGTCCCAGCCCACCGCAGCGGCGCCATCAGCCCCGGCGGCTTCGGCGCCAGCCACAACGCGTCCAGCGACCCCGGCACTGGATGCACCCGCACCCCGGCCGGCCGCCAGCGCGCCGCCGCGCCCCCGTCCAGCGCCCCGGCCCGCTGCGCCCCCGAAGCCGGCTGCGGATGCGCCGGCACGCAAACCTGCAAGCGCCGTGGCCGAGAAAAAAGTGGCTGCCGCCAGCCCGGCACCCAAGCCTGCTGCGCCTGCGCCCACCGCGCCCGCGCCGGTGGCCGGCGGGCCGCGCCTCAAGCTCGACCCGGTCGACCTGTCGCCCGGCCGCAACCCGGGCCTCAAACTCAACACCGAATTGCAGAGCCCGCCGAGTGGCAGCGAAGCTGACCGCAAGGCGGCCAGCGAGTTGTGGGCGGCCCTGAACACCCCGCCCGAGAAGGCCGCCGAAGATGCCCGCCGTTTGGCCACCATGGAAGCCGACCTGAAGGCTTTGCGTGAACAGCAGGCCGGCTTGCAGGCCAGCATGGCGGCGCTCACGGCGCAACTGCAGGCCGAGCGTGACGAGCGGGCGCCCAAATCGCTGCTGTATGCGCTGGCCGCCGCGCTGGCGCTGGCCGGTGCCGCGCTCGCCTGGCTGGTGGCCGAACGGCGCCGGCAGCGGGCGGTGGTTGCACCCGGCGAGCAGCCTTGGTGGCAGTCGGTTCAGAACACCGACGCGGGGGCCTCGTTGCCTGCCGCATCGCCGCTGCAAGTGCCCCCGGCGGCAGCGCCTGTGGCCTCGGCCGTGGTGGCGCCGCCAGACGACGACACCGGCCTGGCGGCTTTGCATGTGACCGAAGACACCGAGTCCTCGTTCGCCCAGCTCATGGACGATTCGCCGACGTCGGTGGAGGCCTTGCTGGACCTGGTGCAGCAGGTGGAGTTCTTCGAATCGCTGCAACAGCAGGCCGATGCCGCCATGGTGCTGGAGCAGTTCATTGAAGAACACCCCGGTGCCTGTGAACTGCCCTACCTGTTGCTGATGCAGCAGGCCCGCGCGCAGGGGCAGACCGAGCGCCTGGCCGAGTTCGGCGCCCGTTTCCAGGCGGTTTTCGGCGCCCCTGCGCCCGATGCCTCCTGCTACACGCCCGGGCTCTCAGGGCTGGAGTCGCAGTCCAAGTTCATGGACGTGTTGACGCGTTTCTGGCCTGACGAGCAGGCGCTGGGCCTGCTGCGCAACACCGTCATGGCCGGCCCCGGCACGGGCTTGCTGGAGAAACACAGCCTGCAGGCATATGAAGACGCCTTGTTGCTCTTCAGCGTGGCTCAGGCCCTGCAAAGCGACAGCGATCTGCGCCCACCCGCGCTTGTGGTGGCGCCGGTTGTGGCAGTGCCGACGGCCGCCGCAGCCACGGCTGCGGACGCGCTCGATCTGGACCTGTCTTTCAGCGCCGAGCACGACATACCGCCGCCCGCCGAAGCACCGCCGGCGGCTGCGCCAAGTGCCGACAGCCGCGAGTTGCCGATGCTGGACTTCGACCTGTTTGCCATCGACGACGGCAAGCCGCCGGCCAAACCCTGAGGTTCAGCGCCGGACCTGCAACGCGCCCGGGTTGACGATGTTGGTGGGCGTGCCCTTGATGAAGTTCACCACGTTATCGAAGGCCGCCGAGAAGTAGAGTTCGTAGCTTTCCTGCTCGACGTAACCGATGTGCGGCGTGCAGATGCAGTTCTCCAGCCGCAGCAAGGCATGGCCCTGGAGAATGGGCTCGGACTCGAACACGTCCACCGCCGCCATGCCGGGGTGGCCCCGGTTGAGGGCGCCGAGCAAGGCGTCGGGCTCGATGAGTTCAGCGCGCGAGGTATTGACCAGCACGGCGGTGGGCTTCATGCGGGCCAGGTCTTCCAGCGTCACGCAGCCGGCGGTGCTGTCGGCCAGGCGCAGGTGCAGGGTCAGCACGTCGCAGCTTTCAAAGAAGGCGGCCTTGCTGGTGGCCACGTCAAAGCCGTCCTGCAACGCACGTTGCCGCGCAGCTTCGCTGCCCCACACCAGCACACGCATGCCAAACGCGCGGCCGTAGCCCGCCACCAGCTGGCCAATACGACCATAGCTCCAGATGCCCAGCACCTTGCCCTTGAGCACCTGGCCGAGCCCGAAGTTGGGCGGCATGGACGCCGCCTTGAGGCCGGACTGCTGCCAGCCGCCGTGCTTGAGGCTGGAGATGTAGTGCGGCAGGCGCCGCATGGCTGCCATCACCAGGGCCCACGTGAGTTCGGCCGGCGCCACCGGCGAGCCCACCCCCTCGGCCACGGCGACACCTTTTTCGGTGCAGGCCGCCACGTCGATGTGGGGGCCGACGCGCCCGGTCTGCGCGATCAGTTTCAGGCGCGGCAGTTTCTCGACCAGCTGGCGCGAGATGGTGGTGCGTTCGCGGTTGAGCACCAGCACGTCGGCGTCGCGCAGGCGCACCGAGAGCTGGGCCACGCCCTTGACGGTGTTGGTGTAGACCTTGGCGGGGTAGGGTTCGAGCTTTTCGGCACAGGCCAGCTTGCGGACGGCGTCCTGGTAGTCGTCCAAAATCACGATGTTCATGCTGCTATTGTGCCCGTGTGCGTCGGATGACCGGTCGGCCGGAAATGCCGGGGTGAGGCGCCCATGCTCGCCTTGAACATGGCGCTGAAGGCGCTTTCGCTGGCGTAGCCGCTGTCGGCCGCCACCTGGGCCACCGGCACGCCCTGGGCCAGCCGGGGCAGGGCTCGCGCCAGCACCGCCTGCTGGCGCCAGTGGTGAAAACTCATGCCCAGTTCGGCCCGGAACAGCCGCGCCATGGTGCGCTCGCTGGCCCCGTGCGCGGCCGCCCACTGGGCCAGGGTGGCGAAGGCATCGGGCTGTGCCAGCAGGCCCTGGCACAGCGCGCGCAGGCGGCGGTCGCCGCGCCCGTCCGGTGGCAGCGGTACGCCCACCGGCAGGCAGGTGGCCTGGGTCAGCTCGTGGCGCACCAGGGTCGTCAACGCGGCCTGTTCGCGGGGGCGGTCGCGGTAGCCGGTGTGGTCCTGGGCATCGATCAGCGCGTGCAGCAGCGGCGTCACCGCCAGCACCCGCACCTGCTGCCACGCCGGTGGCACCAGGCTGGCGTGCAGGTAGACCGTGCGCGATTGCGCGGCTTCCACCACCATCACGGAGTGCAGGGCGCGGGGGGGAATCCACACCGCGCGCTGCGGCGGCACGATGACCGAGATGTCCTGCTCGGTCCCGGTCGATCCTTGCGATCGCACCGCCACCTGCAACAGGCCGCTGGCACAGCAGGCCAGCTGGGCCCATTCATGTCTGTGTGGCTCGAAGTGGGTGTCCTGGGGCAGGTCGCGCAGGCGCGTGCGCAAGGGCCGCAGCGGGCTGGGCGCGAAGGGCTCGGTGTCGTCGATGGCGAGGGCGATCGGGGTTTTGGCGCGTCGCATGGCGGTAGGGAGCGGCTTGGCTGTTATTCGCTAGAACTTGACGATTTGTCGGCATACGGACTTGGTGCTGCGAGCCTACCATGGGCGCCATGAACACCGCCACCTTGTCGGGCGCCGACATTCCCGCCGCCGTTCCGCTGAAACAAGACGCCGCCGTGATGGGCCTGGTGGGCCTGGCCCACGCCTGCTCGCACTTCACCCACCTGCTGTTGCCGCCGCTGTTTCCCATGTTCATGCGCGACTTCGGCCTGAGCTACGCCGACGTCGGCTTTTTGATGACGGTGTTTTTTGTCATCTCCGGTTCTGGGCAGGCCTTGTCGGGTTTTGTGGTGGACCGCCTGGGCGCTCGGCCCGTGTTGTTCGGCGCCATCGGCCTGTTCCTGCTGGCCTCGCTGGTGGCCTCGCAGGCCACGGGTTACGGTGGGCTGCTGCTGGTGGTCGTGCTCGCGGGCCTGGGCAACGCACCCTTCCATCCCTGTGACTTCACCATCCTCAACCAGCGGGTGTCCACGCCGCGCCTGGGCCACGCGTTCAGCGTGCACGGGCTCACCGGCAGCCTGGGCTGGGCGCTGGCGCCGGTGTTTCTGGTCGGCATCTCCAGTTTGCACAGCCGCGAGGTCGCCTACCTGTCGGCGGCGGGCCTGTACGTGGTGGTGCTGGCGCTGCTGTACTGGAAGCGCGAGCTGCTGCGCACCGATGTGGTGGTGCGCCACGCCGACGCGCCCAAGGGCAGCGACCTGGCCTTCATGAAGCTGCCCGTGGTCTGGTGGTGCTTCGCGTTTTTCCTGCTGTCCACCATGACCCTGGCCGTGGTGCAGAACTATTCCGCCTCCATCCTCAAGGCGGTGCATGGGGTCAGCCTGGAGGCCGCCACACTCACGGTCACGGCCTACATGCTGTGCAGTGCCCTGGGCATGCTGGTGGGTGGATTTGTGGCGGCCCGCTCGGCCCACAGCGACCGCGTGGTGGCCTGGGCCATGGGCGCGGGCGCGGTGCTGATGCTGGTTTGCGCCACCGCCTGGCTGGGCGGCGGGGGCACCATGGCCTTGCTGGCGCTGACCGGCTTCGCGGTCGGCATTGGGGGGCCGAGCCGCGATCTCATGATTCGCAAGGCCACGCCCAAGGGCGCCACCGGTCGTGTGTACGGCACCGTCTACTCGGGCCTCGACGTCGGGTTTGCCATCGCGCCGGTGATCTTTGGTGTGGTGATGGACAAAGGCTGGTACGCCGCCACGTTGGTGGGGGCCTCCATCACGCTGACGTTGTCGGTTGCCGCTGCGGTGGGGGTGGGACGGCGCACGCGCCACGCCTGACGGGGTTGAGGCCGGGGCACAATCACACCATGACCCAAACACTTGCCGGCCACCTGATCGTTGAATGCCTTCTGGCCCAGGGCGTCACCCACGCGTTCGGCGTGCCGGGCGAAAGTTACCTCGCGGTGCTCGACGGCTTTCATGCCCATGCCGGCGAGATCCAGTTCGTGGTCTGCCGGCAGGAGGGTGGGGCGGCCTTCATGGCCGAGGCCCATGGCAAGCTCACCGGGCGCCCTGGCGTGTGCTTCGTGACCCGAGGCCCGGGTGCGACCAACGCGTCGATAGGCTTGCACACCGCCTACCAGGACTCCACGCCCATGGTGCTGCTGGTGGGCGACGTGGCCAGCGACTGCCGTGACCGTGAGGCCTTCCAGGAGGTGGATTTCCCGCGCTTCTTCGGCCCCATGGCCAAGCGGGTCGAGCGCATCGACGACGCGCGCCGCATCCCCGAATACATGGCCCGTGCCTTCGCCACCGCCATGAACGGCCGGCCCGGTCCGGTGGTGCTGGTGCTGCCAGAGGACATGCTGACGCAGGCCGTGAGCGTGCGCCCCTTGCCGCGCGTGGAGCCGGTGTTGGCCTGGGCCGATCCTGGCTCGTTGCGCGGCCTGCGCGAGATGCTCTTGAAAGCACAGCGCCCGCTGGTGATTGCTGGCGGCGGCGGCTGGTCGCCGCAATCGGCACAGGCCCTGCAGCGTTTTGCCGAAGCCTGGCGCCTGCCGGTGGCCAACGCCTTCCGATTCCAGGACTGCTTCGACAACGATCACCCGCTGTACGCCGGCGACATCGGGCTGGGCATCAACCCCGCGCTGGCCGCGCGCGTGCGCACCAGCGACTTGCTGCTGGTGCTGGGCGCGCGCCTGGGCGAGGCCACCACCGGCAGCTACACCCTGATCGAGGCACCGCGTCCGGTGCAAAAGCTGGTGCACGTGCATGCCAGCGCCGAGGAACTCAACCGCGTCTACCAAGCCGATCTGGCGATTTGCGCCACCATGAACGCGGCCGCGCGCAGCCTGGAGGTGCTCGACGCGCCGCCCCAGTTGGCCTGGGACGCCTGGGCACAGGCCTGCAACCGCGACTACCGCGACAACATCGACCCCGCCAACGGCGGCGTCGTGTTGCCCGGCGACATCGACATGCCGGCCCTCATTGCCACGCTGTTCGAGCACCTGCCGACCGACGCCATCCTCACCAACGGCGCCGGCAACTTCGCCAGCTGGCTGCACCGCTTCTACCGTTACCGTGGCCTGGCGCGCGGCCACAAAACACAGCTCGCGCCCACCAATGGCGCCATGGGCTACGGCGTGCCGGCCGGCGTGGGTGCGGCCATCGTCGCACCACAGCGCACGGTGTTCACCATCGCCGGCGACGGTGATTTCCTCATGAACGGCCAGGAGCTGGCCACCGCCGCCCAGCACGGTGCCAAGACCATCGTGCTGCTGCTCAACAACGGCATGTACGGCACCATACGCATGCACCAGGAAAAGCATTACCCGGCGCGCGTGGCGGGCTCTTCACTCGCCAACCCCGACTTCTGCGCCCTGGCACGCGCCTATGGTTACGCGGCCGAGCGCGTTACGCGCACCGCCGAGTTCGAGGCCGCCTTGCTGCGCGCGCTGGCTGCGCCCACGGGCACCGTGATCGAAGTGCCGCTGGACCCTGAGGTCATCACCACGCGCGGCAGCTTGACGGCCATCCGCCAGGCGGCACAGAAATCAGCGCGCTGAGTGCCTGGCAGGGCGGGTCCAGCCCATGAAAAAAGCCGGCTGGCGCCGGCTTTTTTTGTGTCTGCAGCGCAGGCCTGTTGAACAGGCCCAGTGCAGGCATCACTTCAGGTGCTCGTTGATCATCTTGGTCATCTCGAACATGGACGCCTGGGCCTTCTTGAAGATTTCCTTCAGCTTGGCGTCGGCGTTGATCATGCGCTTGTTGACCGCATCCTGCAGCTTGTTCTTCTTGATGTATTCCCACACCTTTTTCGTGACCTCGGTGCGCGGCAGGGGGCTGGCGCCGACGATGGCGGCCAGTGCGGCGCTGGGGGTCATGGCCTTCATGAAGGCGGCGTTGGGTGTGCGCTTCTTGGCGGGTGCAGCGGCCTTCTTGGCCGGAGCTGCTGCCTTTTTGGCAGCAGGCGCAGCAGCAGCCTTCTTGGCCGGAGCTGCTGCCTTCTTCGCCGGTGCGGCGGCTTTTTTGGCCGCAGGCGCTGCGGCCTTCTTCGCTGGAGCCGCCTTTTTGGCGGGCGCTTTCTTTGCAGTTGCCATGGTTGAATGTCCTTCTAGAAGTGGTTCCAAGACCAGCGGAAAACGCGCTTTCTGCGTGGTCGGACCATGCTAATGGGAAAGTGCGGTGTTTTGAAGCGGTGTCGGCCCCATTTCATGCAAATTCCCCCTCTGTGGGGCCTTGTTTTTCACAGAAAACAACACCGCTTGGGCTGGCGTTTGATGCGCGGCTTTGAAGGGGCGCATGCGGCGTGGCCTCAGCGCTGTCCCACCCAGCGGTAACCCAGCGCGCCCAACACCGCCCCCACAGTCGGCGCCAGCCAGAAGAGCCACAGCTGCTGCAGCGCGGCGCCGCCCACGTACAAGGCCACACCGGTGCTGCGCGCCGGGTTGACCGAGGTGTTGGTGACTGGGACGCTGATCAGGTGAATGAGGGTCAGGCACAGGCCGATGGCGATGGGGGCCAGGCCGTCGGGCGCGCGGTGATCGGTGGCACCCAGAATCACGAACAGGAACAGCGCGGTCAGCACCACTTCGATCACGAGTGCCGCCGCCATGCTGTAGCCGCCGGGCGAGTGGGGGCCAAAGCCGTTGCTGGCAAAGGCACCCGCAGCGCCCGCGTCGATGGCAAAGCCAGGCTGTCCGCTGGCCACCACCCACAACACGCCGCCGGCGGCGGCGGCGCCCAGCACCTGGGCGGCGATGTAGGGCAGCAGCTCGCGCCCGTCAAAACGGCCACCGACCCACAGCCCCACCGACACGGCGGGGTTGAGGTGGCAGCCGGAGATGTGGCCAATGGCATAGGCCATGGTCAACACGCTCAGGCCAAAGGCCAGCGAGACGCCAAGCAGGCCTATGCCCACGCCCGGAAACGTTGCGGCCAGCACGGCACTGCCGCAACCGCCCAACACCAGCCAGAAGGTGCCGATGAACTCGGCGGTGTAGCGTTGAAAAGCCAAAGCAAACTCCCTGTTGTTTTTGAAGCCGCGAACTCTACAAGCACAGCAGGGGCTGGATCCGCAAGAATGGTCAAATGCACCAATTGGTTGGCAAACAATGTGGTCCTGGGTCCGCGAGGGGGTATGGGCGCCACAGTACGATCTGTGTTTTGGCTGTTGAGGCGAACACGCATGACCACTTCCCCTGAAACCATCACCCTGGGTGGCGGCTGCTTCTGGTGCCTGGAGGCTGTCTTTGATCGCGTCAAAGGGGTGCTGGATGTCGAGTCCGGCTACTGCAACGGGCGGGCTGAATTGCACCCGCCCAGCTACGAGCAGGTCTGTACCGGTCAGACCGGTTTTGTCGAGGTGGTGAAGCTGGTGTTCGACCCGGCGCAGATCAGCTTGCGCGAGGTGCTGGCCATCTTTTTTGTGGTGCACGACCCGACCACCCTGAACCGCCAGGGCAATGACGTCGGCACGCAGTACCGCAGCGGCATCTACTGGCACGATGCCGCGCAGGCCGAGGTGGCGCGCGAGGTGATGGCCGAGCTGCCGCAGAGCCCAAAAATCGTGACCGAAGTGCTGCCGGTGGCGCACTACAGTGCGGCCGAGGCCTACCATCAGGACTACTTTCTTCAACACCCCAACCAGGGCTACTGCGCGTTTGTGGTGGCTCCGAAGGTGGACAAATTCCAACGCATCTTCGCGCAGCATCTGCGCTCACACTGAACCATGAAACGAATCGCCAGCCTCTTCGCCATCGCCCTGGTGTCCATTTCCAGCGCGTGGGCGCAGCACAGCAGCAAGGAAGTCCAGGAGGACATCGAACGCCACAAGCAGATGGCTGCCGCCCATGGCGCTGCGGCCCAATGCCTGCAGTCCGGCCGCAAGCCCGACGACTGCAACAAGGAACTCCAGGCGGCCTGCAAAGGCCTGGCGCTGGGCAAGTTCTGCGGCATGCGCCACGCGCACTGATCCCTCGACACATTGAATGAGCCAGCCATGAGTACCCCAACAGCCACCTGCGACCTGTGTGACACCCACAAATCCGATACCAGCGGTCACTTTCGTGTGCTGCCGCCCGTGTTCCGCGAGTTCGGCGGCGTCGCCGCCTTCAGCGGGCCGGTGGTCACCGTCAAATGTTTTGAAGACAACTCGGTGGTGAAGGCCGCCGTAGAAGGTCCTGGCGAGGGCAGGGTGCTGGTGGTGGACGGCGGCGGCTCGCTGCGCCGCGCTTTGCTGGGCGGCAACCTGGGGGCGGCGGCGGCGCGCAATGGCTGGGCCGGCGTGGTGGTCGATGGTTGCGTGCGCGATGTGGCCGAACTGGCCGTGTGTCAGGTGGGCATACGGGCGCTGGCGCCCTTGCCTCTGCCGACCGAGCGGCGCGGCGAAGGCCAGCGCGACGTGCCGGTGTGGGTGCAGGGCGTGCGCATCGCGCCCGGCGACTGGCTTTACGCCGACGCCGACGGCATGGTGGTCAGCGACCGCCCGCTGACCTGAAGCAGCTCGGGGCCTTCAGATGCTCAGACCTTTGTAGAGCATGTAGGCCGACAGCAGATAGAGCACGGCGGCGAAGGCGCGCTTGAGCTGTTTGATGGGCAGGGCATGGGCCACCCGCGCACCCAGCGGCGCCGTCAGCACGCTGGCGGTGGCGATCACGGCCAGCGCAGGCAGATAGATGTAACCCAGCGAAGCTTCGGGCAGGCCTTGTACCGAACGGCCCGCCATCACGTAGCCGGCCACGTTGGCCACGGCAATCGGAAACCCGAGTGCTGCGCTGGTGGCCACCGCGTTGTGGATGGCCACGTTGCACCAGGTCATGAAGGGCACGCTGACAAAACCGCCGCCGGCGCCCACCAGTCCCGACAGAAAACCGATGACGCCGCCGGCGCCCACCAGGCCGGGGGTGCCCGGCAGGCCTCGCGTGGGGGCAGGCTTTTTGTCGAGCAGCATTTGCGTGCCCGAGAAGCCGACGAAGGCCGCGAACAGCAGCGCCAGCCAGGCGCCTTTGAGCACAGCGAACACGCCCAGGCTGGCCACCATGGCGCCCAACACGATGCCGGGTGCCAGGCCCTTGACGATGTCCCAGCGCACTGCGCCGCGTTTGTGGTGGGCCCGCACGCTGGAGATGGACGTGAAGATGATGGTGGCCATGGAGGTGGCGATGGCCATCTTCACCGCCAGATCGGGCGCCACGCCCCGGGTGCCCATGATGAAGGTGATGAAGGGCACCATGATCATGCCGCCGCCTATGCCCAGCAGGCCGGCCAGAAAACCGGTGCACAGGCCGAGCACGGCCAGTTCGACGATGAAGATGGGGTCAAGCAGCATGGGGCAATGGATGCGATGTTGAGCGCACTCACGCTCAACTCACCACGCCGAACGCTCAACCAGAAAGAGGGGGTGTCTGCGAGTGCCACCGGACCGGCATCCTGAACCGGGGTTCAGGTGGGCGAGGGCAGCAGGGCTTCGGGTTCGTCTGACGCGAGACGCTCACACCCGCCATGCAATGTACCAAGCCCGGGCTCTATGAGCATTGGTTCAAGGAAATATAAAGCCCGGCGCGCACCGCAGACGGTTGACATTGTAGGGCAGTGGCGGGTGCCCTTGCGGCAACACGCCCCCCATTTGTCGCCTCAGACTCAGAGCAGTTGGCCGTCGTCTTCAAGCGCCTGGTCAAGGCGGCGCAGCAGCTGTTGCAGGCGGGCTTCCATCGAGGCATCGGTGGCGGCAGCGTCGGACTGGGCCGGGTCTTCGGTGTGGCCAAAAGACGAGGCGTTGAAAGCCAGCGCCTCCTTCTGCGACAGTTCGAAAGCGATGTTCAGCGACGCCAGCACCGCGATGCGGTCACGCGCCTTGACCTTGCCCGCGTCGCGGATGCGGCACATGGCCGAGTCCACCTTTTCCACCGCGTCCAGCAGCGTGGCTTCGCCACCTTCCGGGCAGGCCAGCAGGTAGCTGTTGCCCATGATCGAGACTTCGAGCTGTTTCATGCCGGGCTTGCTCATACCTGTTCTTGGCTGCCAGGTGCTGGCAGGCGCTGGATCAGCGTGTCGATGCGTTGGCGGGCGGCACTCAGGCGCCCCTTGAGCGCGTCACGTTCCTGGGTCAGCGTGCGCACCTGTTCGGCCAGCAAGGCGTTGGTGCGGCGCAGTTCCTCGTGTCGCAGCAGCAGGCGCTCGACGCGCTCGGCAATCTGATCGATGGGGTGGGTGGCAGCCATGTCGCCGCCATTGTAGGCGCCGCGCCGCGCGCAGGTGACTACAATCGCCTCCGTTGGTGCTCGTGGTGTGGTTCTCATGCCGCAGTTCAACGGGAAGCTGGGGGAGCGTCGCCCGACGGGTGGACTTTCTAACCAGCGCTGCCCCCGCAACGGTAAGCGGACGAGAACCGGTGTCGCCCTCGGGCGGTTCGCCGGCCTCCGCTTCCTTCACTGCCACTGGTGATCCTCTCGGGTCCTGGGAAGGCGAAGGAAGTCGCTCCGCCAGCCCGGATACCGGCCAACAAGGTGGTGGTGCGCGTCAAGCTGTGCGCGCCGCCGTGACGTCCAGGCACCGTCGGGGAAGGCGGTGAGGACACCCTTGATCGATCGATTCCCATGAGCTCTCGTTACTTTGGTGCGCCGCTGGCCGCGCTTCCCCTGGCCTTGTCTGCGGTCTGGCCCGGCTCGGCCGCCCTGGCCCAGAACCTTCCCTTGCAACTGCGCGAAACCGTGGTCACTGCCACCCGCGTGGCCCAACCCCTGATGGACGTCGTGGCCGATGTCACCGTGCTTGATCGCGAGGCCATCGAGCGCAGCGGCGCCGTGGGCCTGGCCGACGTGCTGGCGCGCCTGCCCGGCGTCGAGTTGGCCCGCACCGGCGGCCAGGCGTCCGTCACGGGCGTGTTCGTGCGCGGGGCTGATCCGCGTTTCACCGCCGTCTTCATCGACGGCGTGCGGGTGGATTCGCAGTCCACCGGCGGTGTCACCTGGAACGCGTTGCCCCTGGCGCAGATCGATCGCATCGAGCTGGTGCGCGGCCCGGCCGCTGCCGTTTATGGCTCCGACGCCGTGGGCGGTGTGCTGCAGTTGTTCACCCGCAAGGGTGAGCCCGGTTTCGCCCCGAGCGCCTCGGTGGGCGTGGGCAGCCATGGCCTGGCCAGTGCCCAGTTGGGGCTGAGTGGCGGCACGGGCACCGTTGACTACGCGCTCTCGCTGGCCGGCGAGCGCAGCCGCGGCTTCAACTCGCAACCCGGCGCCAACCCGGACAACGATGGCCACCGCAACCGCTCGGCATCCGCCCGCGTGGGCTGGCAAGTGGACGCGCGCCACCGGCTGGAAGCCACGGCCCTGACCAGCCATGTCAACAGCCAGTACGACGGCTACACGCCCGACGTGGACGACCGCAGCCTGCACGACCTCACCACCCTGGGTGTGAACTGGACGGCACGTTGGTCCGACAGCTACCAGACCCGTCTGAGCAGCAGCCGCAGCCGCGACCGTTACGACAGCCTGCCCTACAGCTACCTGACCGCCACCGACATCACCAGCCACCTGTTCCACAACGAATGGCGCGTGGGCGCGCAGGTGTTCACCGCCGCGCTGGAGCGCCGCGAGGACGAGCTGGACAACAGCAGCACCACCCCCACCATTTCCGACCGCCACCAGGACGCGCTGGCGCTGGGTTATGGCTGGAATGCGGGGGCGCACGCCCTGCAGCTCAACGCCCGTCACGACAACGACAGCGAGTTTGGCAACAAGACCACGGGCAGCGCGGCTTACGCCTACAGCTTCGCGCCCGGCTGGCGCGCCACCGCCTCGGCAGGCACCTCCTTCCGCGCGCCCACGCTGTTCCAGCGTTTCAGCGTCTACGGTGTGCCCACGCTCAAGCCCGAGTCCGGCCGCAACCTGGAAGCAGGCCTGCGCTACACCCACCAGAGCACACGGTATGGCATCGTGGCCTACCGCAACACGGTGTCCGACCTGATCGACTACGTCTCCGGACCCGGCCCTTGCCTCAACGGACTGGGCGACTGGGCCGGTTGTTATGCCAACACGGCGCGCGCGCGTTTCAGTGGCGTGACCTTGCAAGCCGCGCGGCGTGTCGGCGAATTCAACTTCAGCGCCTCGCTGGATCTGCAGGACCCGCGCAACCTCGACACCGGCAAGCGCCTGGTGCGCCGCGCCAAAC
>CAYUAH010000019.1:0-23430 GCA_964442375.1 uncultured Hydrogenophaga sp.
CGTCCAGGTCGCGCGGCAGCAGGAACAGCGACACACCCTTCATGCCGGCCGGGTCACCTTCGACGCGGGCCAGCACCATGGCCAGGGCGGCGTCGGGGTTGGAGCAGAACCACTTGTCGCCGCTGAGCAGCCAGGCGCCCGGTACCTCGGGGTCGGGCCGGGCCAGGGTGGCGGTGGCGGCGATGTCGGAGCCGGCGCCCTGCTCGGTCATGAACATGGCGCCCTGGGCCAGGCTGTCCAGGTCCAGGCTGGTGAGGGCCGGCAGGTGGCGTTGCACCAGCTCGGGCGCGCCGAACTTCTTGAGGGTGCGTGTCAGCGAATCGGTCATGGAGACCGGGCACATCAGGCCGAACTCGGCCTGCACGAAGAGGTAGGTCAGCGCGTACTTGACCAGGGCCGGCATCTGGCCCTGCCAGCCCAGCACGTCCTGCCGGTGCGAGATGGCGGCCAGGCCGAAGCGGCCGAAGGCCAGGCGTTCCATCTCCACGTAGGCCGGGTGCTTGATGATGCGCTGGTCGTCGATGCCGGTGCGGGTGCGGTGTTGCAGCTCGGGCGGATTTTTGTCGGCGGTGCTGGCCAGATCGTCCAGGTGGCCGCCGGCCAGGGCGCCCAGCGCGTGCAGGTGGGGCTGCAGGTGGGCCAGCAGGTCGGGCGGCAGGTAGACCGAGAGCAGGGCCGCCAGCTGGGGGTCGGCGCTGTAGAGGTTGCTGCCGTGGGCGTCGGGCACGGGGTGTTTGGCGGTGGGTGCCGGTTGCGGTGAGCGCATGGGGGTTTGTCTCCTTGTCCGCCATGTTCCAGCGATCAACAATACTTGTCCAATATTGAATATGGCTTGATCCATACAGGATGTGTATTCATGGAATTCCGCCACCTGCGTTACTTCCTGGTGCTGGCCGAGGAGCTGCACTTTGGCCGCGCGGCCCAGCGGCTGGCCATGTCGCAGCCACCGCTGTCGCTCAACATCCAGCAGCTCGAAGCCTCGGTGGGCGCGCAGCTGTTTGAGCGCAACAGCCGGGGCGTGCGGCTGACGCCCGCTGGCGAGGCCTTTGTGCCGCGCGCCCGTGCCTTGCTGGAGCAGGCGCAGGAGGCCGCGCGCCACGCACGCGATGTGGCGCGCGGGCTGGAGGGTCGTTTGCAGCTCGGCTTTGTGGGCGCGATGTTGTACCGGGGCTTGCCGCAGTTGCTGCGACGCTTTCAAGCCGAGCACCCGCGCCTGCGGCTGGTGTTGCGAGAACTCAATTCGCAGGACCAATTGATCGAACTCGCCCACGGCCAGCTCGACGTCGGCTTTGTTCACAACACGCGCCTGCCCAGCGGGGTGTCGCAGTTGCTGTACGCGCGCGAGCCCTTTGTGTGCTGCCTGCCCAGCGATCACCCGCTGGCGCGCAAGCGCCGCATCGACCTGGCCACGCTGCAGGACCAGCCCTTCGTGCTGTTCGCGCGCAGCGTCTCGCCCGACTACCACGAGCGCATCCTGGCGGTGTGCGCGGCGGCGGGCTTTCTCCCCGAGGTGCGGCACGAGGTGCGCCACTGGCTCAGCGTGGTCTCGCTGGTGTCGCAGGGCCTGGGTGTGGCGCTGGTGCCCGCCTCGCTCAAGCGGTCCGAGCTGGAGGGGGCGGTGTTTGTGCCGCTGGCCGACGCCTCGGCGCAGTCCCACGCCTACTGCATCTGGCGCGATGCACAGTCCAACGCGGCGCGTTCCGCTTTTGTTGCCGCCGTGCGCGAGGCGGCGGCAGAGCTTTAGCGCGGTATCTCGATGTTGACCTGACGCGCCCCGGCCGGCGGGGCGGGGAAGTCGCGCAGCGCGGCCGACACCATGGCGTTCCACAGCGCGCGGCTGTCGGGCCAGCGGCCGTCGTGTTTGGCACGCGTTTCGTAGACCACGCGCCCGC
Organism: uncultured Hydrogenophaga sp.; assembly: GCA_964442375.1. Taxonomy (GTDB): domain Bacteria; phylum Pseudomonadota; class Gammaproteobacteria; order Burkholderiales; family Burkholderiaceae_C; genus Hydrogenophaga. The sequence continues at coordinate 1,893 of CAYUAH010000019.1, forward strand.
TGGCGGCCTCGCGCACCACCACCGTGATCTCACGCAGGTAATAGGGGTTGTCCGCGATCATCAGAGGAAAGCCCAGCGCGATGCCGCCGTGGCGCCCGCCTATGCCACCCGAGATGCTCCAGTTGGGGCGTTCCCAGGGGTTCTCCCAAGGCGCGCGTGGCAGGCGCTGACCACCGGCGCTCACCTGCACCAGCCAGCGCACGCCTTCGTTGCCGCTGGGCAGTTGCAGGCCCCAGGCCAGCAGCGCGTCGCGCACCGCCAGCTCCAATCCGTCCTGCAGCGGGCTGGGCGTTTCGGTGCGCTGCGAGGGCAGGCGGTCAAACGCAAAACGTTCGCCTTTTTGAGGTGCGCCTGCCGGCCACTGCGGAAAACTCTGCACCTGGTTGTCCACGAGCATCACGCTGGCGCAGCCGCCGAGCAGTGCCGCAGCGGTCAGCAGCATGGCCAGCAGGGCGCGGCGCATGGCGTCAGGCCTCCTGCACCAGCGAAATGACCTGCCGTTCGGGCCGGCTGGGTGCGGTGGGCAGCGGCTCGTCGTCGAAGGCTTTGTCACCATCCTCGTCGGGCACACCCGTGGCCTTGAGGCCGGCGAAGTCGTGCAGGTCCCGGTCCATCAGGTGGCTGGGCACCACGTTCTGCAGCGCCGTGGCCATGTTCTCGACCCGGCCGGGGAATTTTTTCTCCCACTCGCGCAGCATGTTGCCCACCTGCACGCGCTGCAGGTTCTCCTGGCTGCCACACAGGGTGCAGGGGATGATGGGGAATTCGCGCACCTGGGCCCAGCGGGTCAGGTCTTTTTCGGCCACGTAGGCCATGGGGCGGATCACCACGTGCTCGCCGTTGTCGCTCACCAGCTTGGGCGGCATGCCCTTGAGCTTGGCGCCAAAGAACATGTTGAGCAGCAGGGTCTGCAGCATGTCGTCGCGGTGGTGGCCCAGGGCGATCTTGGTGGCGCCCAGCTCGGTGGCCACGCGGTACAGGATGCCCCGGCGCAACCGGCTGCACAGGCTGCACATGGTCTTGCCCTCGGGGATCACCTTCTTGACGATGGAGTAGGTGTCCTGGTTCTCGATGTGGAAGGGCACGCCGACTTTGGCCAGGTACTCGGGCAGGATGTGCGCGGGGAAACCGGGCTGCTTCTGGTCGAGATTGACCGCGATCAGCTCGAACCTGATGGGCGCGCGCGCCTGCAGCTTGAGCAGGATGTCCAGCATGGCGTAGCTGTCCTTGCCGCCCGAGACGCAGACCATGACCTTGTCGCCTTCCTCGATCATGTTGTAGTCCACGATGGCGCGGCCCACCTCGCGGCACAGGCGTTTTTCCAGCTTGTGGTCCTCGCGCTCTATCTTCAGCGCCTTGGGGGCGCTGGATTCGGGGGCGTCATTGGAGCTGTTGGTCCAGGTGGGGGCGGTCGTCGTCATGGGGCGGCATCAAGGCAGGTCGGCAAAAGGGGCGTGGGCCCACGCCGTATTGTCGCCGGCTTGTCCCCAGACACTCAAGTTGTCCCTCAAGTCCGGGCCCAAAGCTGTGGAAAACTGCGCGGACAAGTCGCGCAGGCCGCGCCACCATTGGGCTGGCGGGCCGTGCCTGTTATTTGGGCAGCTTCACCACTGCCCGCTTTCCATGCGGATGGCCACTTCGCAGTCGTCGAAGATTTCCAGCTTGGCGATGCGCACCCGCACACCCAGCACGCCGGGCAGGCCCATCAGGCGCTGGGTCAGCTTGCCGATCAGGCTTTCCAGCAGGTTGACGTGTTCGGCCGTGCATTCGTCGATGATGATCTGGCGCACCTTGCGGTAGTCCAGCACGTGGCTGATGTCGTCGTCGTGGGGCAGCAGGGGCTGGGGGCCCTGGTTGAGCTCGGCGTCCACCTGTATCGGCTGGGGGCTGGTTTTTTCATGGTCCAGGATGCCCAGGTTGGCGTCGAAACGCAGGCCGGTCAGCGTCAGGATCTGGGTGCCTTTTGCGGTGCTCATGGGGGGCTCCGGGTCACATGAGCGAAAAATCGCGCTCAAAGCGCATCAGGTGCTGGCCACCATCCACCAGCAGCGTGGTGCCTGTGACAGATGCGTTGCTCAACGCGAACCCCACGGCGGCGGCGACGTCTTGTGGCGTCGAGGAGCGCCCCAGGGGTGACTGGCGGTGCAGTTGCGCAAAACGCTCATCCGACAGCATGTGGCTGGTGAGTGTCAGCCCCGGCGCCACGCCCACCACACGCAGTTGGGGGGCCAGTGCCAACGCCAACATGCGGGTGGCGGTTTCCAAGGCCGACTTGGAGAGGGTGTAGCTGAAAAAATCGGGGTTGATGTTCCACAGCTTCTGGTCCAGCAGGTTCACCACCACACCGGTGTGTCCCGCTTGTTTCGCATGCTGGGCCAGCGCCTGGGCCAGCAGAATGGGGGCAGCGGTGTTGGTGCGCCAGTGCGCCTCCATGGATGCAGACGTGCAACTGTCGGCGTCGTCATGTTCAAAGAGCGCTGCGCTGTTGACCACCGCATGCACCGGGCCCATGCGCGCCAACACGCTCGGCAGCAGCGCGCGGCAGGCGCTCTCATCGTCCAGCGGCGCGGCAAAAGCCTCGCTGCGCACGCCCAGCGCCTGGCACTCTGTCACCACCTCAGCGGCTTCATGGCGTGATTGCCGGTAGTGCACCGCCACGTGCCAGCCGGTTGCCGCCAGATACAAGGCGATGTGGCGCCCCAGCCGTTTGCCGGCGCCTGTGACCAGAACCGTGCGCCCATGGGCGGCAAGGGGTGTTGAACTCATGGGTGACAATCGCTGACGATGGAACCCAATTTTACGAGCGAGTCCCGTGGTGCCTTGTGTCAGGCCGTTGATGAGGCCCTCGCCCAGGCCGGCGGCTGGCTGCCCTTTGACCGTTTCATGGCCCTGGCCCTGTACGCGCCCGAGGGCGGCTACTACGCGGGCGGCCTGCCCAAGTTCGGCGCCATGCCGGCCTCGGGCAGCGACTTCGTGACCGCACCCGAACTCTCGCCCCTGTTCGGGCGCGCGCTGGCGGTGCAGGTGGCCCAGGCCTTGCTGGCCACGGACACGCTGGACATCTGGGAGTTTGGCGCCGGCACCGGTGCCTTGGCCAGGCAGGTGCTGGATGCGCTGACCGCGGATGAGCGCTTCGAATCGGTGCGCTACCACATCGTCGAGTTGTCGGGCAGCCTGCGCGAGCGCCAGCGGGCGGCGCTGTTGGCCCATGCCGGGCGGGTGACGTGGGTCGATGCCTGGCCTGCGCGCATCGACGGCGTGGTGCTGGGCAACGAGGTGCTGGATGCCATGCCGGTGCAACTGCTGCACCGCGTGCGCGGCATCTGGCACGAGCGCGGCGTGGCGGCCGAGCACGGCGCCTGGGTCTGGGCCGACCGCCCCACCCCGCTGCGCCCGCCGCTGGAGCCCGACGGCCCGCAGGACTACCTGACCGAAATCCACCCGCAGGCCGAGGCCTTCATCAAGAGCCTGAGCGGGCGCCTGGCGCGTGGCGCGGCCTTTTTCATCGACTACGGTTTTCCCGAGGGCGAGTACTACCACCCCCAGCGGCACATGGGCACGCTGATGTGCCACCAGGGCCACCGCGCCGACGGCAACCCGCTGGTGGACGTGGGCGCCAAGGACATCACCGCCCACGTCAACTTCACCGGCATCGCGCTGGCCGCGCAGAACGCCGGCCAGCAGGTGCTGGGCTATGCCACCCAGGCGCGCTTTCTCATCAACTGCGGGCTGGTGGACCTGGCCTCGGCCGCCTCGGTGGCCGACCGCGCCCAGGCCATGAAGCTGGTGCACGAACACGAGATGGGCGAGCTGTTCAAGGTGCTGGCCTTTGCGCCCGAGGCCAGCGCCGGTGGCTGGGAGCCGCTGGGTTTTGCCCAGGGCGACCGCACCCATACCTTGTGACCCGTTCAGGATGATCCGCTGGCTCATCGTCATCTTCCTGGCCTTGCTGCTGGTCAACGGGCTGTCGCGCTGGCTGGAGCGTTTCGGGCTGGGCCGCCTGCCGGGGGATTTCCGCTTCAGGCTGTTCGGGCGCGAGATGTTCCTGCCCGTGGCCAGCACCGTGTTGCTCAGCATGGTGGCGGCCCTGATCGCCAAATTCGTCTGAGTCTGGGTCCGGGTCCGGGTTGAAAACCGGGGGTGCGACCTCATGTGCCCATGAGTTACCCCCAGGAGTACCAGCATGAGCGACACCCGGCACATCGTCTGCCCCCACTGCCACACGACCAACCGCGTGAGCGCCGCACAGCAGGCGATGGCGCCCGACTGTGGCAAGTGCCACCAGCCCCTGTTCACCGGCCAGCCGGTGGCGCTGGACGAAGCCGGCTTTGCCAAACACGTGTCGCGCAGCGAGCTGCCGGTGCTGGTGGATTTCTGGGCCCCCTGGTGTGGGCCCTGCCGCATGATGGCGCCGCAGTTCGAGGCGGCCGCGCGGGAGCTGGAACCGCGCTTCCGCCTGGTCAAGGTCAACACCGAAGCCGCGCAGCAGCTGGCCGCGCAGCTGCAGATCCGCAGCATCCCCACCCTGGCGCTGTTTCAGGGCGGGCGAGAAATCGCACGCCAGCCGGGCGCCATGGGTGCGGCCGACATCGTGCGTTGGGCGCGGTCGGTGGCCGGGGGGCTTTGACGGGTTGTCACGCCACCGCCGTTGAAAGACCAACGGCTGTCCCCGGGTTTCTCTGGATGTAATTTTTCTTTAATTAAAGAAAAATGAACGCGTTCGCAGCCGATGACGGCCGGACGTTCACAACGGGCCAATGGCCCCACAACGGAGACCCGGATGAAATCCAACCACCTGCTGAGCGCGGCCCTGGCCGCTTGTGTCGTGGCGAGCGCTGCCGCCGGCGAAGTCGAAGTGCTGCACTACTGGACCTCGGGCGGCGAAGCCAAGTCGGCCGCCGAGTTGCGCAAGATGATGCAGTCCAAGGGGCACACCTGGAAGGACTTTGCGGTGGCTGGTGGCGGTGGCGACAACGCCATGACCGTGCTCAAGAGCCGCGTGGTGTCGGGCAACCCGCCGGCCGCCGCCCAGATCAAGGGGCCGGCGATCCAGGAGTGGGCGGCCGAAGGCGTGCTGGCCAACCTCGATGCCGTGGCCAAGGCCGAACAGTGGGACGCCGCGTTGCCGGCGGTGGTGGCCGGCGTGATGAAGCACAAGGGCAGCTACGTGGCCGCACCGGTCAACGTGCACCGCGTCAACTGGGTCTGGGCCAACCCGGACGTGCTGAAAAAAGCGGGTGTGGCCGCCATGCCCAAGACCTACGATGAATTTTTTGCCGCGGCCGACAAGATCAAGGCCGCCGGCCTGATCGCGGTGGCCCACGGTGGGCAGAACTGGCAGGACTTCACCACCTTCGAGTCCGTGGTGCTGGGCGTGGGCGGTGCGGCCTTCTACCAGGACGCGCTGGTCAAGCTGGACCCCAAGGCGCTGAACAGCGCCACCATGGGCAAGTCGCTGGAGACCTTCCGCCGGATCAAGGCTTATACCGATGCCGCCGCACCGGGCCGCGACTGGAACTTGGCCACCGCCATGGTGATGCAGGGCAAGGCGGGCTTCCAGTTCATGGGCGATTGGGCCAAGGGCGAGTTCATGGCCGCCGGCAAGGTGCCGGGCAAGGATTTCCTGTGCGCTGCAGCGCCGGGCACGGCCGGTGCCTTCACCTTCAACGTCGATTCCTTCGCCATGTACAAGCTCAAGGACGCCAACGCACAGAAGGCGCAGGCCGACCTGAGCGCGGCCATCATGAGCCCCGCATTCCAGGAAGTGTTCAACCTCAACAAGGGCTCCATCCCGGTGCGCCTGGGCATGAAGATGGACAAGTTCGACGACTGCGCCAAGCTCTCCAGCAAGGATTTCATCGACACCGCCAAGGGCGGCGGCCTGGTGCCCTCGGTGGCCCACGGCATGGCGGTCAGCCCGGCGGCCGAAGGCGCGATCAAGGACGTGGTGAGTCAGTTCTGGAATGACGACAAGATCACCGTGGCCGATGCCGTCAAGCGCATCGCTGCGGCCGCCAGGAACCCCTGAGCACGCCACGGTGAGACCGGGGGATCGCATGGCGCGCACTGTAGGCCAAAACCTGCCCAAGCTGGTGCTGGCCCCGGCTTTTGTGCTGGGGCTGGCGTTCATCTACGGCTTCATGATCTGGAACGGGTTGCTGTCTTTGACCGCTTCCCGCATGTTGCCCAACTATGAGTGGGTGGGCCTGGCCCAGTACGCCCGCCTGTGGGAGATGGACCGCTGGTGGGTGGCCCTGAAGAACCTGGCGATCTTCGGTCTGCTCTATGTAGGCGTGTCGATGGCGCTGGGCGTTTTCCTTGCTGTGCTGCTGGACCAGAAGGTGCGCGCGGAAGGCTTCATACGCACCGTCTATCTCTACCCCATGGCCTTGTCCTTCGTGGTCACGGGCACCGCCTGGAAATGGATACTCAACCCCAGCGATGGCCTGCAGAAGCTGGTGCAGGACCTGGGCTGGCAGGGGTTCAGCTTCGACTGGCTGGTGCAGTCCGACATGGCCATCTACTGCGTGGTGATCGCCGGTGTCTGGCAGTCGGCCGGCTTTGCCATGGCGCTGTTCCTGGCCGGTCTGCGCGGCGTGGACGACAGCATCATCAAGGCCGCGCAGATCGACGGCGCGTCGTTGCCCCGCATCTATTGGCGCATCGTGCTGCCGGCACTGCGCCCGGTGTTTTTCTCCACCCTCATGGTGCTGGCCCACCTGGCCATCAAGAGCTTCGACCTGGTGATGGCCTTGACGGCCGGTGGGCCGGGCTATGCCACCGATGTGCCCGCCACCTTCATGTACGCCATGAGCTTCAGCCGTGGCCAGATCGGTCTGGGCGCGGCCAGCGCGACCATCATGCTGGCCACCGTGGCGGCCATCGTGGTGCCCTACCTCTACAGCGAACTGCGTGGCAAACCCCATGAGCGCTAAACCTTTTTCCCAGCGCGCGGCGCGCGGTCTGCTCTGGGTCACCTTGCTGGTGGGCGCGGCCTTCTTTCTTGCGCCGCTGTACGTGATGGTCGCAACCTCGCTCAAGGACGCCGACGAAATCCGCAACGGCAACCTGCTGAGCCTGCCCGGCAGCCTGAACCTGTCGGCCTGGGGCCAGGCCTGGTCCAGTGCCTGCACCGGTGCCGACTGCCGTGGCCTGCAGCCCTTCTTCTGGAACTCGGTCTGGATGACCCTGCCCGCCGTGCTGCTGTCCACCACCTGGGGCGCGCTCAATGGCTATGTGCTGAGCCTGTGGAAGTTCCGGGGCAGCGAGGTCTTTTTCGGCCTGTTGCTGTTCGGTGTCTTCATGCCCTTCCAGGTGGTGCTGCTGCCCATGAGCCAGGTGCTGGGCTGGCTGGGCATCTCCAGCACCATAGGCGGCCTGATCCTGGTGCATTGCCTGGCCGGGCTGCCCAGCACCACGCTCTTCTTTCGCAACTACTACGCCGCCGTGCCGGGTGAACTGCTCAACGCGGCCAGGCTGGACGGCGCGGGCTTCTGGCAGATCTTTCTGCGCATCATCCTGCCCATGTCCACCCCCATCGTGATGGTCACGCTGATCTGGCAGTTCACCCAGATCTGGAACGATTTCCTGTTTGGTGTGGCCTTCAGCGGTGCGGACTCCAAACCCGTCACCGTGGGCCTGAACAACCTGGCCAACACCACCAGCAGCGTCAAGGCCTACAACGTGGACATGGCCGGCGCCCTCATCGCGGCGCTGCCGACCATCGCGGTCTATGTGTTTGCGGGTCGCTACTTCGTGCGCGGGCTCACGGCCGGCGCCGTCAAAGGATAAGGACACTCCATGGCTTCGGCACTCGACATCCAGGGCATACGCAAATGTTTCGGCAAGGGCGACCAGACGGTGGAGGTCTTGAAGAAGATCGACATCGCCGTCGCGCCGGGCGAATTCCTCATCCTGGTCGGACCCTCCGGCTGTGGCAAGTCCACTTTGCTCAACATCATCGCGGGGCTGGACGAGCCCACCGAAGGCGCCATCCACATCGGCGCGCGCAATGTGGTGGGTGTGCCGCCGGCGCAGCGTGACATCGCCATGGTGTTCCAGAGCTACGCGCTCTACCCCACCATGACGGTGGCCGACAACATCGGCTTTGCGCTGGAGATGCGCAAGGTGCCCAAGGCCGAGAGCGACAAGCGCATCGGCGAGGTGGCCGCCATGTTGCAGATCACCCATTTGCTGGACCGCCGGCCCAGCCAGCTCTCGGGCGGTCAGCGCCAGCGCGTGGCCATGGGCCGGGCCCTGGCGCGCCAGCCGCAACTGTTCCTGTTCGACGAGCCGCTGTCCAATCTGGACGCCAAGTTGCGGGTGGAGATGCGAGCCGAGATCAAGCGCCTGCACCAGGCCAGCGGCATCACCAGCGTCTATGTGACCCACGACCAGATCGAGGCCATGACGCTGGGCAGCCGCATCGCGGTGATGAAAGACGGCGTGCTGCAGCAGCTGGGCACGCCCGACGACATCTACAACCGGCCCGCCAACACCTACGTGGCCACCTTCATCGGCTCGCCCACCATGAACCTGATCACCGGGCGGCCGGCGCCGGCTGCCAACGGCACGTGTTTCGCCATGGCGGGCGGCGAGTTGCCCTTGTGCTGCCCGCCCGCGGCCACCGGCGCGGTGCTGCTGGGCCTGCGGCCCGAGCACATCGTGTTCGATGATGCGGCGCCCTGGCGCGGCGAGGTGGGCGTGGTGGAGCCCACCGGGGCCGACACTTTTGTGGTGGTTCAGACCGCTGCGGGCGAGGTGACGGTGCGCACCGCGCCACAGTTGCGTGTCGCCCCGGGCGACCGCGTGGGGCTGCGGGTCGAGGCCACCCACGCCAACTGGTTTGACCCGGCGTCGGGTCGGCGCCTGCCCTGAACAGGCCTTCAGGGCGGGCGCTCAGGGCAGGCGCAACTCCACCCGCAGACCGTGGGGCGACTGGCGGCTCACCTGAGCGTCGCCACCGTGCCGGCGCGCGATTTCTCGCACGATGGCGAGTCCCAGGCCACAGCCGCCCGACTGCTCGCTGGCGCGCCAGAAGCGCTGGAACACATGGGCCATGGCCTCGTCGCTCAGGCCGGGGCCGTTGTCCTCGACCACCAGCCGCGCGCCGGTTTGTGCCGGCGTCACCCGCAAGGTGACGGTGCTGCCACGCGGGGTGTAGCGCAGGGCGTTGTCGATCAGGTTGACCATGGCTTCGCGCAGTTGCAGCGCATCGCCGCTGATCGACAGGTGGTTCTCGCCTTCGTAGCCCAGGTCGATGTCCGCAGCCAGGGCGCGTGGGGTCCATTCGCGTGCCACTTCGCGCGCCAGCGCAGCCAGGTCCAGCGTTTCGCGGCGGACCTGGCTTTCGCTGCGCGCCAGCGTCAGCAGCTGGTGCACCAGGTGGGCGCTGCGCTGCGCGCCGGTCAACACCTTGGTCAGGCGCTCGGCGAGGGCGGGGCCGGGCAGCTCGCGCTGGGCCAGCTCCACCTGGCTGATGAGGCCGGCCAGGGGCGTGCGCAGCTGGTGTGCGGCGTCGTTGATGAAGCGTTTTTCCTGATGCACGCTGCGCGCCACTTCAGCGAGCAGGCCATTGATGGCCTGCACGAGCGCGTGCACCTCGCTGGGGGCCTGCTTCATGGCAATCGGTGACAGCGCATCGACAGAGCGGTGTTCGAGTTGCGCCGTGAGGCGGGTCAGCGGGGCCAGGCCACGGCGGATGCCGGCGTACACCAGCAGGCTCAGCAGCAGACCCAGGGCGAGCAGCGGGCTCAGCACGTCGGCCACCAGTTCGCGCGCGATGCGCTGCTGCACCGCCAGCCCCTTGCCCACCTGCACCCGCAGGATCTGGCGCGGGCTGTTGCTGCCGTACGCCACGTCCATGGCCACGATGCGCAGCCGTTTGCCGTCCAGCACACTGTCGTAGAGGTGGGGTTCGCTCAGCGAAGGCGGCACACCCTCGGGCTGCGGCAAGCGCTGGTTGCCGAGCAGAAACTGCCCTGGCGGGGACGACACCATGTAGCTCAGGCGGTCGTCCGGGTCTTGCTCCAGCACATCCTGGGCGGCGCGCGGAAAGTCGATCAGCAGCCCGGAGCCTATGGGCTTGACCTGGCGCGCCAGTGCCCGCACCGATTGCATCAGCGACTGGTCGGTGGCCTTGCCCGCGTAGGACAGGGCCACGCGGTAGGCCAGCAGGCCGCCGCCGGCCCACAGCACCAGCTGGGGCAGCAGCAGCCACAGCAGCAACTGGCGGCGAAGCGACAGCAGGGTCGGGTCGTTCATGGCGCGACCAAACCCGCTCAGGGGGGTGCCGTGTCCAGCATGTAGCCCAGGCCCCGCACATTGCGTATGTTGAGCGCCGAGCCGGCGAACTTGCGCCGCAGGCGGTGCACATAGACCTCCAGCGCGTTCGACGCCAGGCCGGTGGTTCCGCCGGGCTGGGCCTGCCAGGCGCTGAGCACGTCTTCGCGGCTGATCACCTGGCCGCTGTGGCGCATCAGCAGGTCCAGCAGCACCCACTCGCGGGGGGTCAGGTCCACGGCGTCGCCCTGTATCCAGGCACGCGGCACGTCGGGGTCCAGCCGCAGCGGCCCGGCCACGGTGTCACTGCGCGCGGTGCCGGCATCGTAGGCGGGCAGGGCGGAGCGGCGCAGCATCGATTGCAGGCGCGCCTGCAGTTCGTCGAGGTTGAAGGGTTTGGTCAGGTAGTCGTCGGCGCCGGCATTGAGGCCGGCCACACGGTCCTCCACGCCGTCGCGTGCGGTCAGCACCAGCACGGGCAGCGCGGCCTGGTGCTGACGCAGGGTGCGCAGCACGTCCAGGCCGTCCACCTTGGGCAGGCCGAGGTCGAGCACCACGCCGTCAAAGGCTTGCGTCGCCAGCATGTCCAGCGCCAGGGCGCCGTCCGATGCGGTTGCGATGTGGTGCCCTGCCTGCTGCAACTGGGCGCAGAGCCCATCGCGCAGGAGTTCGTCGTCTTCAACAATCAGCAAGTGGGCCATGTGGGCAAATTATGGCGGGGTTTGCACCGCCGGCGCGGTGCGCCGCAGCAGCCTGTCGCCCAACAGGTTGAGCAGCAGCCCGCCCATCAGCAGGGCGCCGCCGGCCAGGTGCACCGGGCGCAGCGCCTCGCCAAACACCAGCCAGCCCGTGCTCAGGCCCACCAGCGGCACCAGCAGCGAAAACGGGGCCACGCGGTTGGCCGGGTGGCGCGAGAGCAGCCAGGTCCAGACGCCGTAGCCGAACAGCGTGGCGGCCCAGGCCAGGTAGGCCACCGATGCCACCGAGGTGGTGCTCAGGTGCGTCAGGGCGTGTGCGATGGCCGTGGGGCCTTCGAGCCACCAGGACAGCACCAGGAACGGAACAATGGGCACCAGCGACGACCAGACCACGAAGGCCAGCTGGTTGATGGGGCCGTGGCGCGCCACCGCGCGCGAGACGATGTTGCCGCCGGCCCAGGCGGCGGCTGCGGCCACGGTGAGCGCAAAGCCCAGCAGGGGCATGGCCTGGCCGTGGTTGCTGCCGATCAGGGCCAGGCCGGCGCCGGCCAGTATCAGGCCCGCAAGCTGGGTGGCCTTCCAGTGTTCGCCCAGGAACAGCGCCGCGAACACCAGGGTGAAGAAGGCCTGGGCCTGCAGCACCAGAGAGGCCAGGCCCGAGGGCATGCCCACTGCGATGGCGGTGAACAGCAGCGCGAACTGGCCGACCGAAATCAGCAGGCCGTAGGCCAGGTAGAGGCGCAGCGGCACGCGCGGGGCACGGAAGAAGAAGATGGCGGGGAAGACGGCGCACAAAAAACGCAGCGCGGCCAGCAGCATCGGTGGCACACCCACCACACCCAGTTTGATGACCGCGAAGTTGAGGCCCCAGACAACGATGGTCAGCAGGGCGAGCGAAAGGTCTTTGAGGGGCATGTCACAGGGCTTTTTCAATGGCGTGTTCGCGTGCCAACGCGATCACGTCGGCGATCTGCGGGCCCTTGAGGCCGCGTTCGGCGGCATCGGCCGCCAGTGTGCCGGTGTCCACCGCGAGGGCCGCGCGCAAAGCGTTCTGCAGTCGCGCGGCCTGGGGGTAGGGCGCTTCGTCCAGGCCCAGGCGGCCACGCGCGTCGCATTCGCAGGCCAGCAGCACCTCGCCAAAACGCTCGGGGCGGCGGATGGCGTCGCAGCGCTCCAGCAGGCGCAGCACCGCAGCGGCGTTGAGGTCGGCGCTGCGGTGGATGTTGCCGTGTTCGCGCGCCACCACCTCGGCCAGCTCCTTGCATTCGCGTGGCACGCGCCAGCGCTCGCACACCGCGCGCAGCAGGGTCACGCTGCGCTGCTCGTGGCCGATGTGACGCGGCAGCACATCGGCCGGGGTGGTGCCTTTGCCCAGGTCGTGGCACAGGCAGGCGAAGCGCACGGCCAAGGGCGCCTGCAGGTGCGCGCACATGTCCATCACCAGGGCCATGTGGGCGCCGGTGTCCACCTCGGGGTGGTAGTCGGCGCGCTGTGGCACGCCCCACAGGCGGTCCAGCTCGGGCAGCAGCACGCGCAGCGCGCCGCAGTCGCGCAACACGGCCAGCATGCGGCTGGGGCGCTGCTCCATCAGGCCGCGCGAGAGCTCTTGCCACACACGTTCGGGCACCAGGTGGTCCACCTCGCCGTCGGCCACCATGTGACGCATCAGCGCCAGCGTCTCAGACGCCACGCTGAAGGCAGGGAAGCGGGCCGCAAAGCGCGCCAGGCGCAGGATGCGCACGGGGTCTTCGGCAAAGGCGCCGGTCACGTGGCGCAGCACGCGGGCTTGCAGGTCGGCGCGGCCGCGGTAGGGGTCGATGACGCGGTCGGTGTCGAAGCCGCCGTCGGCATCGAGTGCGCTGGCCGGCACCGCCATGGCGTTGATGGTCAGGTCGCGCCGGGCCAGGTCCTGCTCCAGCGTCACGGTCTCATCGGCCTGGAAGGCAAAGCCGTGGTAGCCGCGCGCGGTTTTGCGTTCGGTGCGGGCCAGGGCGTATTCCTCGCGCGTGTGCGGGTGCAGAAACACCGGGAAGTCGCGGCCCACAGGCAGGTAGCCCTGGCCGGCCAGGGCGGCGGGCGTGGTGCCCACCACCACCCAGTCGCGGTCGCTGTGCGACACCTGGGGGTGGGCATCGGAGGCGGTCAGCAGGGCGTCGCGCACCGCGCCGCCCACAAGGTAGATGTCCATCCCCCAAGTGTAGGGATGGCCGTCAGCGTCGCAGGCGGTAGGGTTCCTCGAAATCGAGGAAGTCCTGTTCTGCCAGTGCCCCCTGGATCCAGGCGGCCACGCCAGGCAGGGCCGCCACGCGGTCCACATAGGCGCGCACCGTGTCCGACATCGGCAGGCCATAGCTGCGCAGGCGCATGCAGACGGGGGCGAAGTAGGCGTCGGCAATGGAGAAGTTGCCGAACAGCATCGGGCCGCCGTGGGCCTGCAGCAGGCCGGTCCACATGGCTTCGAGGCGGGCCACGTCGGTGCGCACGCCGGGTTTGTCGCGCCAGACCAGCGCGCCCACCTCGGGCAGGGAGGCCTCGATGTTCATGGGGCAGGCGCTGCGCAGGGCGGTGAAGCCCGAATGCATTTCGGCGCAGACGCTGCGGGCGCGGGCGCGCGCTTTCGGGTCGGCGGGCCACAGCGCCTTTTCGGGAAAGCGCTCGGCCAGGTACTCGGCAATCGCCAGGGTGTCCCAGACGGCGAGGTCACCGTCCATCAGCACCGGCACCTTGCCCACGGGGTTGACGCCTTGCAGCGCGCGTTTGAAATCCGAGTTGGCGTCGAAGGAGTCGAAGCGCACCATCACCTCGTCGAAGGCGATGCCGGCCTGGCGCATCAGCACCCAGGGGCGCATGGACCAGGACGAGTAGTTTTTGTTGCCGATGTAGAGCTTGAGCATGGGGCCTCCGTGAAATGTGACCCCCATGTTAGCCGCCGATCTGCGGCGGATTGATGCGAAATGACGCCGCGATTGATTCAGGCGTAGCGTTCCAGGATGGCGGTGGCGCGCTCCACTTCGCCTTCCACCGAGGAAGCCTCGCCGGGTGGGGCCGTCACTGCTTCCATCATGGTGCAGGCCATCATGCGGAAGAAGGTCTTGTCCATGGCCTTGCGGGCCGCTGCCATCTGCTGGGCCACGTCTTCACAGGGCCGGCCGCTTTCGATCATGACGATCAGCCCGCGCACCTGGCCTTCGATGCGCTTGAGCCGGTCCACCACATCGCGCTGGTGCGTGTTGCGGTAGTCGGATGGGGCGCCTGCAGGCGCTGCCGTGGGCAAGGCGGCGGCGGGGGCGGGCGTGGCGGGTTTGCGTGGCATGGTGGGGTCCTGCGGCGTGCATCGGTGGAGCGTTAACCGGGCAGTGTGCCAAAAAATCCACGCAAGCCAGCAAAAGGCCTCGCGATCTCAAGCGATTTTCTCGTATTTACCCTACCCCCTAGGGTAGTCACCAATGACGATATAAGCATGGACCGTTAACTTGTGCATCGGATGTTTTCAGAATTTGACCTTTGCACGGGGCAAAGGCGATGCCACAACGAAAGGTGACAGATGCGGACGATGAAACGGTGGATGGGGGCCCTGTTGGTGGGTGTGGCGGCGCTGGGCCTGGGCGGCTGCGGCACGGTCAACACCATCAGCAAGCTGGAGGACGGCGCCGGCGGCGAGGCCATGCGCATGTGGGACCGCTGGGTGGAAGGCGGAGGCGACATCGCCATCGCCACCACCTGGGAGCGCAAGGTCAAGGACGGCGTCAGCGCCAAGGACGTGGAGGAGATTCTCAAGCTGGTGGCGGTGGAGCGCAACATGCGCGACGTCGGCACCTTGCCGTTGTCGAAGGAACTGGAAGCGCGCTCTGGCAAGAAGGAAAAGCTGCTGACGGTCTACTCCTACTGCAGCCCCACCACCGCGCGCAAGATGGTGGATTTCAGCCCCCACATGGCCGCTTACCTGCCGTGCCGGATCAGCGTGGTGGAGAAGGACGATGGCCTGTGGCTGTACACGCTGAACATGGACATGATGGTCAAGATGGGCCGCAAGCTGCCCTCGCCGCTCAAGGAAGAAGCCATGGCGGTGCGCAACACGATTTTTGAAATGATGGAACGCGCCTCCAAGGGCGAGTTCTGAGCGGCCCCTTACAGACACACCACAACGAGGAGACAAACCCATGAACGTCAGACATCTGGCCTGGCGCGGCCTGGCTGCGGCCGCCTGCCTGGCGGCATTGCCCGCCGCCCACGCCACCAACGGCTATTTCCCGCATGGCTTCGGCCTCAAGGCCAAGGGCATGGGAGGCGCCTCGCTGGCCCTCACGCACGATGCCTTTGCCGGTGTGAACAACCCGGCCCAGGCGGCCTGGGTCGGCAACCGCTTTGACGTTGGCGCCGAAATCTTCAACCCCCAACGCAGCGCCACCGTGGCCACGCCCATGGGCCCCATGGAGGTGGAGAGCGGCAAGAACGCCTTCCTGATTCCCGAGATGGGCTACAACGTCGGCCTGTCCAACCGCCTGGGTGTGGGCATCACGGTGTACGGCAACGGCGGCATGAACACCGAGTACCCGGCCGTGTTCCCGGGTGACACCAACTTCTTCTGCAGCAGCCCGACGGCGTGTGGCCAGGGCAAGCTGGGCGTGGACCTGATGCAGCTGATCGTGGCGCCCACGGCGGCGTACAAGCTGACCGACCAGCATTCGGTGGGCGTGTCGCCGCTGCTGGTCTACCAGAGCTTCAAGGCCTATGGCCTGCAAGCCTTTGGCCTGCCCAACCAGGGCCGCGACAGCAGCACCGGCATCGGCGTGCGTTTCGGCTACCTTGGCCAGTTCGGCGATCGCTTCAGCGTGGGCGCTTCGTTCTCGCCCAAGATCGACATGTCGCGCTTCAAGAAGTACGGTGGCCTGTTTGCCGAGAATGGCGACTTTGACATCCCTGAAAACCTGTCGGTCGGCGTGGCCTTCAAGCTGACGCCCGCTGTGCAGGTGGCGCTGGATTACCAACGCATCAACTACAGCGGCGTGCGGTCCATTGGCAACGCCAGCATGGCCAACTTTGCCAACGGCTTCGGCGCCGCCAATGGCCCCGGCTTCGGCTGGCAGGACGTGAAGGTGGCCAAGATCGGTGTGCAGTGGCAGGTCAACCCCGCGTGGACGCTGCGCGCGGGCTACAACATCGGCAGCAACCCGGTGCGTGCCGACGACGTGTACCTCAACATCCTCGCGCCCGGCGTGGTGCGCAGCCACCTCACCGTGGGCGCCACCTACGCGTGGTCCGCCAAGGAGGAGCTGACCGTGGCGGCCTGGCACGCGCGCCGCCACAACGTGGAAGGCAGCATGCCGGCACCCACCCGCATCGGCATGAGTCAGAACGGCTTTGGCGTGCAGTACAGCCGCAAGTTCTGACCCGGCCTCTCCGAGTTTTCCTCGCGTTGAAAGCGTTGCGGCGCGCCTTGAACGGCGCGCCGCTTTTTTTACAGCGAACGGCGGCCGTGGGCGCGGTGCGCGTCGAGTGCGCTGCGCGGGCCGCGCGTGCCCAGGTAGGCGGGCGCCACCGCGTGAACGGACGCGGGGCTGATGCCCAACACCTCCAGACCTGGCAGGGCGCCGCTGGCCACGTTGTCCACCCGCATCGAATCGACGTTGTCTCGGCTCATCATGGGTTCACCGGGGGCCAGCTCCATGAGGGCAGCCTGAATGCGCCCCAGTGCCAAGGGCAGTGGCAGAACGGGGCGTTCATGGCTGCCGAAGCGGCCCGCCAGGCGCACCAATTCGGCCAACGTGAGCACCTCGGGGCCGGCGCATTCGATGGTTTGGCCCACGGTGTGGGGTTTTTGAACACACACCACCACGGCGCGCGCCACGTCGGCCACCCACACCGGTTGAAAGCGCGTGTGCGCACCCGCCAACGGCATCACCGGAAACACCGATTGCAGCCGCGCGAACAGGTTGAGGAAATGATCGTGTGCACCAAAAATCACGCTCGGGCGCAACACCGTGAGGTCCAGGCCGGCGGCTTGCAACACGGCTTCGCCAGCGGCCTTGCTGCGCTGGTACATGGAAGGCCCTTGCGCGTCGGCGCCGAGCGCGCTGATGTGCACCAGGCGGCGCACACCGGCCGCCCTGCAGGCCTGCGCAAGCTGGCGCGGCAGGGCCACGTGCACGCGTTCAAAGTCCGCCTCGTTGCCATGCAGGATGGCGACCAGGTGAATCACCGCGTCGTGGCCGGGCAGCAGGCGGGCCAGCTCGGCCGGGTCGTGGACGTTGGCAGATAAAACGTCGAGGCCGGGCAGGTGCATCACGTCGCGCGCATGTTCCCGTCGGCGGGTCGGCACGGTCACGCGCCAGCCGGCGCGCACGAGCTGTTCACACACCGAGCGGCCGACGAACCCGGTGCCGCCCAGCACCAGCACACGCCGCGTCATGGCAGGTCGCGGTTGACGGTTTGTGCCGTGGCCGCGCGCGGCCCCACCCAGCCCAGGCGGGCCTTGAGCGATTGCGCCTGGCCGGTGAGCAATGCGGCGTAGCTGGTCGTGTTGGACAGCACTTTTTTCACGTAGTCGCGGGTCTCGTCGAAAGGGATGGACTCGGCCCAGGCGGCGGCCTCCAGCATCGGGCCATTGCGCCAGTTGCGTGGCCGACCGGGGCCGGCGTTGTAGGCGGCGGCGGCCATGGGCATGGAGCCTTCGAAATCGTCCAGCGCCAGCTTGAGGTAGGCCGTGCCGATGGCGATATTGGTTTCGCGGTCGCTGATGTGGTGGGGCTGGAAGCCGTCGAGGCCGATCTTGCGGGCCGTCCACTTGGCGGTGGCCGGCATCACCTGCATCAGGCCCGAGGCGCCGACGTGCGAGCGCGCGTCCATCACGAAACGGCTTTCCTGGCGGATCAGGCCATACACATAGGCCGGGTCCAGGCCGATCTCGGCGCTGCGCTTGAGCACCGCCTCGCGGAACGGCGTGGGGTAGCGCTGGTGGAAGTCGGCCACGGTGCGGGTGCGCTCGCTGGTGTTGATGCAGCGGTCCCAGATGGCGCGGTCGCAGGCCAGCTGGGCGGCGGCCAGCAGCTCGCGCTCGGGCATGCCGCCGGGCGTGTGCAGGTTGGTGCTGTAGTTCCACTCGCGCACGCCCTCGCTGCGCAGGCCGATGCGGATGGCGTGTTGCGCGCGTTGCAGGCCAGGGTGCTGGAGGGCGGCGGCCTTTTCTTCCGCCGTCAGTGGCGCGGGCATGGGTGGCACGCTAACCTTCTGCCCCAGCTCCTCCAGCGCCAGCTGCTCGTAAAAACCGGTGGCGCCGGCGATGCGCTCGTACAGGCTGCGCGCCTGGGCACTGGCCTGCGGGTCGTTGCCTGGTGCGGCCATGGCGCGTGCCAGCCAGTAGGTCCACACCGGCTCGTTGCGCTGCGTTTCGCGCATGCCCTCTATGGTCTGGCGCACCTGGCCCCAGTGCCCGGCGCGCAGCGCAGCACGCACCTTCCAGGCACGCTGTTCGTCGCTCAGGTGTTCGTCGCGGGCCTGGGCGAACTGGCCCAGGGCGTCGTCGGAGAGCTTTTGCGCGCTGCGCTTGGCGACCACACCCCAGACCCAGCTGCGCTCCTCGGCCGTGAGCTGGGCGCGCCAGCGGGCCTTGCCCAGTTCGGCCATCGCTGCCTCGGCATCGGTGGCGGCCAGGCGCACCAGGGCCAGGGTCACGAACTCCTTGGTGCGGGGGCGGATGGCGGTGAGCTTGTCGTCGAGGTAGCGTTCCGGGTTCTTGTAAATGTCGTTGACCGTGGCCACCCATTCCAGGTTGAGCAGTCCCACGGCCTGGGCGGCCACGCGCTGGTTGCCGCTTTCCATGCCCTGGCGCGCGCGGTGCCAGGCTGCCAACGCGGGCAGCTTGTCGCCCTTGAGGAGGGTGCGGGCGGCGGCGGCGCAGCCCTCGTCGGCCGCTTTTTGTGCCATCCACCGCTCGCGCACGGCCTCGGCCACGTCGGCCCCGGTGTTCTGGTGCTGCACCAGCAGGTCATAACACTGCACCTCGCGGTCGTCGTTCATGCGAAAGCGCGGCAACTCGGCGGCAAAGTTGCTCCAGTCGCCTCGTCGGCCCAACAGCAGCAACCAGTCGTTGCGCAGGCGGTCTTCGTAGTAGCTGCCTTTGTACCGCTCGGCGAAGGCACGCACCTCGTCGTTGCTGGCCCACTCCAGGCGCAGTTTCATGTCCCAGTAAGCGGCCAGCGGTTGCAGCGGGTGGCCGTCGAGCTGGGGCAGCTTCTGGCCCAGCGTGCGTGTGTCGCCTTTGCGGAAGGCTTCGCGCAGTTCGAGCACCAGCTTGTCGCCAGGCAAGGCGGTGTCGCTTTGTGCCCAGGCAGCGGGCAGGGCGCCCAGGAACCAACCGGCGAAGACGCCAGCCATCCATAAGTTGTGTCGAGAAGGCTTTCGGCTCATGCCTCCATTATCAAGCGCGGTCGATCAGGATGGCACGAAAGTCATTGACGTTGGTCAGGGTGGGGCCGGTCACCACGCTGTCGCCCAGGGCCTCGAAAAAGCCGTGACCGTTGTTGTCCAGCAAGTGGTCCAGGGGGCGCAGGCCCCGTGCCCAAGCGCGCTGCATCGAATCGGGTGTCCAGACGGCACCGGCGATCTCCTCCAGGCCATCGACGCCGTCGGTGTCGGCGCACAGGGCGTGGATGCCCGGTGCTTCGCCCAGGCTCAAGCCCAGCGACAACAGGCATTCCACATTGCGCCCGCCGCGCCCCTGGCCCCGCACCGTGACCGTGGTTTCACCGCCCGACAGCAGCACACACGGTGTGGCGATCGGGCCGCCATGGCGCGCCTGTTGTTGCGCCAGCGCGGCCAGCACCTTGCCCACCTCGCGGGCCTCGCCCTCGATGCCGTCGCCCAGCACCCAGGGCGTCACGCCGGCTTCGCGGGCCACCTGGGCGGCGGCCTGCAGCGCCATCTGGGGGGTGGCGATCAGGCGGGTTTCGCATCGCGCCAGGCGCGGGTCGCCCGGCTTGACCGATTCGCCCGCGCCACTGGCCAGCACCTGCAGCACCTCGGGGGGCAGGTCGAGCGCGTAGCGTCGGGTGATGGCGAGCGCGTCCGCGCAGGTGCTGGGGTCGGCCACGGTGGGGCCGGAGGCGATGTCCACCGGGTTGTCGCCCGGCACGTCCGAAATCAGCAGCGTGAGCACGCGCGCGGGGTGGCAGGCGGCGGCCAGGCGACCGCCTTTGATGGCTGAGAGGTGGCGGCGCACGCAGTTCATCTCGCCGATGCCGGCGCCTGAGCGCAGCAGCGCCTGGTGCACCGCCTGTTTGTGCGCCAGCGTGAGGCCGGGCAGGGGCAGGGGCAGCAGCGAGGAACCACCGCCGGAAATCAGGCACAGCACGAGGTCGTCTGCGGTGAGGCCTTGCACCATGTTCAGCATGCGCTGCGCGGCGGCGTGTCCGGCCGCGTCGGGCACGGGGTGGGCCGCCTCCACGATCTCGATGTGTTCACAAGCCACCGCGTGGCCATAGCGGGTGACCACCAGCCCTTGCAGGG
Source organism: uncultured Hydrogenophaga sp. (assembly GCA_964442375.1). Classification (GTDB taxonomy): domain Bacteria; phylum Pseudomonadota; class Gammaproteobacteria; order Burkholderiales; family Burkholderiaceae_C; genus Hydrogenophaga. The sequence continues at coordinate 22,376 of CAYUAH010000019.1, forward strand.
GCACGCCCCGCCCGGCCCAGTGCCGCTCCACCGCACGCGCCATCGCGGCCGACGCCTTGCCGGCACCGATCACGATGACACGGCCCTGGCCCGGCGCCGGTGGCTCGGGCAGGTGCGGCGGCACACACAGATCGGGCTGGGCCGACGCGACCGCAGCGTCGAACAGCCGCCTCAGCAGCTCGCGGGGGGGCATTTCAGCGCTGCCCGATCTCAAAGGAGGAGAGGCGTTCGAGCGCGCGCACCATGCCGGAGTGGTCCCAGGCCGCACCGCCTTGCGCCACGCAGGCGCTGAACAGTTGCTGCGCCTGTGCCGTGCCGGGCAAGGCGAGATTGAGCGACTTGGCGGCGCCCAGCGCTAGGTTGAGGTCCTTCTGGTGCAGGGCGATGCGGAAACCAGGCTCCACGGTGCGGCGGATCATGCGGTCGCCCAGCACGTCGAGGATGCGAGAGGTGGCCAGGCCCCCCATCAGCGCTTCGCGCACCTTGGCCGCGTCGGCGCCCGCGCGGGCGGCGAACAACAGGCCTTCGGACACGGCCTGGATGGTCAGCGCCACCACGATCTGGTTGGCCACCTTGCAGGTCTGACCATCGCCCGTGCCGCCCACCAGGGTGATGTTCTTGCCCATGGCCTGAAACGCGGGTTTGACGCGCTCGAACACCTCGGGCTTGCCGCCCACCATGATGGACAGCGTGGCGTTGCGCGCGCCCACGTCGCCGCCCGAGACCGGGGCGTCGAGGTAGTCGCAGCCCAGGGCTTCGATGCGCTGCGCGAACTGCTTGGTCTCCACCGGCGAGATGGACGACATGTCCACCACCACCTTGCCCGGCGTGAGGCCGCTGGCCACGCCGTTGTCGCCAAACAGCACCTCGGCCACGTCCGGGGTGTCGGGCAGCATGGTGATGACGATGTCAGCACGCTCGGCCACACCACGCGCGTTCAGGCACTGCGTGGCGCCGCTCTCGGCGATGTCGGCCGGCAGTTTGCTGCGGGTGTGAACGTAGAGCTGGTGGCCGGCCCGGATGAGGTGGCCCGCCATGGGGCCGCCCATGATGCC
>CAYUAH010000020.1:0-23270 GCA_964442375.1 uncultured Hydrogenophaga sp.
CGCGCACCCTGGCCAAGGCCACCGGGCTGGAGTTGTCGCCGGCGACCATACGCAACGTGATGAGCGATCTGGAGGAGCTGGGCCTCATCGCCAGCCCCCACACCTCGGCCGGGCGCATCCCCACGGCGCGCGGCTACCGGCTGTTCGTGGACACCATGCTCACCGTCAACCGCGACCAGTTGGCCGCGCAGGACAGCATGGCCACCGCCAGCCTGTTGGCCGACCAGCCGCACAAGGTCATCAACCACGCCGCGCAGTTGTTGTCCAACATGTCGCAGTTCGTGGGCGTGGTGATGGCGCCCCGGCGCAGTTCGGTGTTCCGTCACATCGAATTCCTGAGCCTGTCCGAGCACCGGGTGCTGGTCATCATCGTCTCGCCCGACGGCGAGGTGCAGAACCGCGTCATCCACACCCAGACGGTGTACACCCAGTCGCAACTGCAGGAGGCCGCCAACTTCCTCAATGCCCACTACGCGGGCCTGACCATGGAGGCGGTGCGCGAGCGCCTGCGCCACGAGGTGGATGCCCTGCGCACCGAGATCGCCCAGTTGATGGTGACCGCCGTGGAAGACGACCCCAGTGGCGACCAGGCCGCTGACGAGGTGGTGGTGGCCGGCGAGCGCAACCTGCTGTCGGTGACCGAGTTCTCCAGCGACATGGGCAACCTGCGCCGCATGTTCGATCTGTTCGAACAGAAGGCCCAGCTCATGCGCCTGCTCGACGTGTCCACCCAGGCCGAAGGCGTGCGCATCTTCATCGGCGGTGAAAGCCAGGTCGTGCCCTACCAGGACCTGTCGGTGGTGACCGCGCCCTACGAGGTGGACGGCCAGGTGGTGGGCACGCTGGGCGTGATCGGCCCGCAGCGCATGGCCTACGACCGCATGATCCAGATTGTGGACATCACCGCCAAGCTGGTCAGCAACGCACTGAGCCACAACAAATAGGGGCTTGCCCGCTGCGCTTACAATCCCGCGCTGGTCGGGCCGTTAGCTCAGTTGGTTAGAGCAGAGGACTCATAATCCTTTGGTCGTAGGTTCAAGTCCTACACGGCCTACCATTCATAAGACAATCGAGCCCTTGCCTCGCACGCTTTCAAACCCCGCAGACTGCCCCAAGTGGCTGCGATTCGAGGCGGGGACGAGGCGTTCATGAGTTGTTTGGCCGTGGTGCCAACTGGCGCGAGCAGGACCAGTATCCGGCGCTCAAGCCGCTGGGCAACTGCGCGCGCGACGACCCCTTCGACTGACATGGGAACTGCTGAGGCGCATGCTGCGTTACCTCAGGCAATATCGCAAGCTCGATCAGTTGGACATCAAGTCGTCGAACTTCAAGTCGAGCCCCAAGCATTTCTACACCAGCGATAACCCTCCATTTTCCTCGCTGGGCGACAACCCCGTGGGACTTGGCGTACTCGTTGTTTGACTTTCAGACCCAGCTCAGGGCTTTCGGGCGCCATGTGGCCGTTGCCTGACTGACGGCGGAGGCGACCTGAGTCGGTGGCCACAGTAGGTCATCCAGCAGCGCCACGGTGTCACTCAGGCTGGCTGCGGCTATGTGGTTCTTGTTCAGGAAGGCTTGCCACTGGCGTCGCTTTGCGACGTCTTCGCTGAACTGCTTGGTCAAGGCCAAGGGGCGCTCGGTGGGCAGGACGGTCTGGCGTCGGGCAAAGGTGGCGGCGATGGCTGCCGCCAGCGTGGCGCCGTCCAGGTTCGTGCGCTGTGCAATCACCGTCAGGTCGAAGAAGTCCTTCATCCGGCTGTTGGCCTGCCCCAGCATGACCATGGCCTGGTATTTCTCGGCGATCACGGTGTAGACCGGATAGACCCGCAGCGTGGGGGCGGGGAAGTCCCCCAGCAAGGTAGGGTAGGCCACGGTCTGTGGCCCTGGTGTCACGGCATCCCCGAAGCCTACGTCGATCTGCAGCGCGCAGCGTGCGGAGCCGATACGGGCCACCAGCGTGATGCGGGTGCCGCCGTAGGTGTTGTCCTCACGTATGGCGTCGGCCTTCACGGAGTCGGGGTCGAACACGATGCCGTCGCCCAGGTCCATGGCGGCGACTTCGCGGAAGGTGGCGATCAGGTTTGCCTCATCGTCGGGGCCGAAGCCCAGCAAGTCGGCGTCCTTGGTCGGCCGGTGCGGGGTGTCGTACCAGAGTGCAAAGAGCAAGGCACCCTTCAGCAGGAATCGTTCGGCATGCGGTGAGAGACTGACGCGAGCCAGCAGACGTTCCAGCGCAAAGCGGTTCAGCAGCAGGCTGTAGTCGTCGCCGCGCTGTTTGGCGAGGGTCAGCAGCCTGGCCAGGATCGACGCGGAGAGGTTGCCGGTCATTGGGCCATGGCCTCCAGATAGGGTTGCATGACACGTTCGACGCGGTTGATCTTTGCGAAGCGGCTCAGCTCGGCCATGGTGACCTTGCGGCCGCGCCAAGCGTCTTTCAGTGCCTCCAGCGCCACGTCCAGGCCAATCTTGTTGCGGAACTTAAAGCAGTCGGTCACTGTCTTGGCGGCGCTGTACACGCGGATGGGGGCGCCTTGGTCGGATACGGTCTGGATACCGTCGCTGTACGCGGTGCCGCGCAGGCGCGTGATGCGCAGCGTGGGGTAGCTTAGCGCCGGGGTCTGGCTGCCTTCGGGCAGCGCGATCCATACGTCGTGCGGCATTTGCGAGCCAATCTCATGGAATTGCAGCGCGCTCAGCAGGCACAGCACGGCCTTGGGCACGCGTCGGCAGACCTCGATCAGCGTCTGGTGTTCGGTGACTTCGGCGTCGGGGAGGCCATACAGGCCACGGGCGACGCGTTGCAGCTTGCCAGACTGGTGCAGCCTTATCAGCAGCTGCGGCGACCAGCCGTGCTCGCGCACATCCGCCGCCCGCAGCACGCGGCGGTGCTGGGCCAGTTCGAGGATGTGGTCAGACTGGTTCATGAAGGGCAGTTTAATATTCGCATTACTTTTATTCAAGTGATGCGGTTTTTACTCAGGATCGGGTCGTCACCTCAAGGCTCGCCGGTTCTGCGCGTCGCTGTTGTGGCTTCTTTCATGGCGTTGCGAACCGGAGCCACTGTCAAGCGGGCGTGGACCTTGGTGGCCTCTGGGGTCTTGTGGTTCAGTACCTTCCCGACGATCGGCAGGCTGGTGTCGCTACTGGCTGGCCAAGAGCCCAGTGTGCGGTGCAGATCACGCATCTCGTAGGACTCCAGGTGCAGTCCCTGTCCACGGGCGACCACAGGACCTTCACCGGCCCCGAGGGCGAGGTATCGGTCGGCGTGACACCCCAAGTTCGAGGCAACAGCGGCGACACCTGCTGAAGCAGTGCGCGGGCACGCCAGGGCATTGTTCTGCAAACTGATTTGCTGATGGGTCCCGCCGGTCTGCGCGGGTGGCAGAGATCGTTTGAAGTGTGAAAATACGTGAACCGACGGTTGGGCCGAACGGTGCTGAGATTGTTCAAGTTTTGCACAGGAGTGGCGCCATGGGATCGCACTTTGATCTGAGGGTTGTGGGGCGTGGGCTCGCACGTGGCCTGTTGTTGTTGGGCATGTGGTCGGCGCTGCTCGCCCGAGCGCAGCCGGTGCCTTCGCCCGATCTGGATCGCCTGTCCGAACAGGCGGCGCTGACCGGGCAGGTGCGGGTGCTGGTGGGGCTCAACGTGGCCTCTCAGCCCGAAGGGCTCTTGCACGCGCGCGAGGTGCTGGCGCAACGGGCCAACACCCAGGCCGCGCAGGCGGCGATTGACCGCCTGTTGGCCGGCACGCAGACCGAGGTGCATGCCCGGTTCGAGAGCATTCCGTTTCTGGGCCTGGCCACCGACGCCAACGGCATGGCGCGGCTGCGGGCCTCGGGCCTGGTGCGCGTGATCGAGGAAGACCGGCTGGCGCGGCGCAATCTGGCGGAAAGTGTGCCGCTGGTGAATGCCGACGATGCCTGGGCCGCGTCGGCCACGGGCGCGGGCTGGTCGGTGGCGGTGCTGGACACGGGCGTGGACAAAAGCCACGCCTTCCTCAGCGGCAAGGTCGTGAGCGAAGCCTGTTATTCCACCAACTACAACCGCACCGCTTATTCCTTGTGCCCGGGCGGCGTCACGTCGAGCACGGCGGTTGGTTCCGGCGTCAACTGTTCGGTGAGCCAGTACGGCGACGGCTGCCAGCACGGCACCCACGTGGCGGGCATCGCCGCCGGCGCGAACAGCCCGTCGGGCGCGGCCGGCGTGGCCAAGGACGCCAGCCTGATCGCGGTGCAGGTGTTCAGCTATTTCCCCAGCTACCGGGATGTGCTGTCCTACACCTCCGACCAGATCAAGGGCCTGGAGCGGGTCTATGCGCTGCGCGATACCCACAAGATTGCGGCGGTCAACATGAGCCTGGGGGGCGGGCAGTACAGCAGCACCTGCGACAGCAGCAACACGGCCATCAAGGCGGCCATCGACAACCTGCGCTCGGTGGGCATCGCCACCGTGATCGCCTCGGGCAACAACGGCTACCTCAACGCCATCAGCGCGCCCGCCTGTGTGTCCACGGCCATCAGCGTGGGCGCCACCTGCGACAAGGCGGATACCGGCTACTGCGCCACCGGCGTCAACGGTGTGGCAGGGTATTCCAACATCGCCAGCTTCTTGTCGCTGTTGGCGCCGGGCAGCTACATCAACTCGTCGGTGCCCGGCGGTGGCTACGCCAACTGGAGCGGCACATCCATGGCCACACCCCATGTGGCGGGCGCCTGGGCGGTGTTGAAAAGTGCACAGCCGACCCTGAGCGTGTCGTCGGCCCTGAGTCACCTGCGCAGCACCGGGCTGTTGGTGAACGACACGCGCAGCGGTGGCAGCGTCAACGGCTTGCGGCGCATGGACCTGACCACCCTGCCCACGCCGGTCGTCACCTATGACTTGTCGGTGGCTCGCACGGGCGCAGGCTCGGGCCAGGTGTCGTCTTCGCCCGCCGGCATCAGCTGCGGCGCCACCTGCACGGCCTCGTTCGATGCCAACACCAGCGTCACCCTCACCGCGGCGGCCAGCGCCGGTTCGGTGTTTGTCGGCTGGAACGGGGCCTGCAGCGGCAGTGCGTCCACCTGCACGGTGTTGATGTCGCAGACACAGGCCGTGAGCGCCGTCTTCGAACCCCAGACGCTGGTGTCGCTGACCGTCACCAAGGCCGGCACCGGCACCGGCACGGTGACGTCTTCCCCCTCGGGCATCAGCTGTGGCAGCGATTGCAGCGAAAGCTATGCAACAGGCGCCCTGGTCACCCTCAGCGCCAAGGCGGCGGTTGGTTCCAAGTTCACTGGCTGGAGCGCCGGCTGCACCGTCAGCGGCAACAGCTGCACCGTGGCCATGAACCAAGCGCGCGCGGTGACGGCGACCTTCACCAAACGCTGAAGACTGGCTGCTTACAGCTTGTCCAGGGCCAGCGCCGGCTGGCCCGCGCTGTCGAGTTGCCGCGTGCTCGACGCCACCAGTGCTGCGTCCTCGCAGGGGGTGTAGACGCGCACCGCTTCGGTCTTGCCCTTGACCACCACGTCGGCCAGCGGCCGCAGCAACGGTGCGTCTGCACCCAGCAGGGCCGCCGTGCTGCCCGAGATCAGGATGCCGGTGCCAAAGGCCTTGTTGGCGCCTTCCAGGCGCGCGGCCAGGTTGACCGTGTCGCCGATGGCCGTGTAGGAAAACCGCGTTTCCGAGCCGATGTTGCCCACCACGGCCGGGCCGCTGTGCAGGCCGATGCGCATGCCTATCGGTGGCAGGCCCTGGGCCTGCAGGCGCGCCACCATGGCCGCCATGGCCTGCTGCATGTCGATGGCAGCGGCCACCGCGTGGCGGGCGTGGTCGGGCACCGGCAGGGGCGCACCCCAGAAGGCCATCACCGCATCGCCAATGAACTTGTCCACCGTGCCGTGGTGGCGGTGCACGATGGCGGTCATGGTGTTGAAGTACTCGGTCAACACGGCGACGGTGCGCTGCGGGTCCAGCCGTTCGGACAGGCCGGTGAAGTTGGCCAGGTCGGTGAACATCACCGTGAGTTCGCGCATTTCGCCGCCCAGGCGCATCAGCTCCGGGTGAGCCACCAGCTGGCCCACCACATCGGGCGGCACGTACTGCGCAAACATCTGGCGGATGTGGCGGGCGCGCCTGCGTGTGGCCACAAATCCCCAGACCGCGCTGACCGCGTAGGCGGCCATCAGCATGGCCAACAAGGGCGCGGGCGATGCCCAGTGGTTGCCGTGGGCAAAGGTCGCATAGCTCAGGCCCAGGCCGACCGCTGCCGCACTGGCCGTGGCCGCCGCCACCAGCCCTGGGTGCACGCGTGGTGCGACTGCGGCCAGCAGCAGGCACAGCAGCCCACCCGCACCCAGCGCCCACCACGGCGAGGCAGACACCAGGCCATTGCCCAGCTGGCGGTTGGCGACGAGGTGGGCGTGCAGCTCGACCCCGGGCATGAGCCGGTCGCTGCCGTCCAGCCAGGCAAAGGGCGAATTGAACATGTCGGCCTGGTTGGTGCCCAGTTCGGTGGCGGTGCGCAGCGAGCGGCCCACGAGCACCAGCTTGTCTTTGAAGAATCCGGGCGGCAGCAGGCCCGGTGTGATGGCCTGGTAGTAGGAGCGGGTGTCGATGCCGCCGCGTGGGCCGTTGTAGCGAATCCAGCCGGTCGCTTGTCTAGCGGCACCTGTTGTTGCCGCCAGCTTGGCCGACAGACTGTCGGGGTCGGACGGCGCGCGGCGCACCACAAAATCGGCGTCGGGCGAGACGCCGGCCTGGCCTGCCACCGCGCCTGCGTCCAGCAGGCTCTGGAGTGGTGCGACCTCGGTCCACAAGGTGGTTTGCCCGGTCTCCAGCCGTTCGCGTGTGGCCGCCAGCACCACGCTGGCGGTGCCATCGGGGCGGCGCCAGCGGGCGATGGCATCTGCCAGCGCCTGGTCCTGGGCGGGGTTGCCGGGTTCGGCAAACACCACGTCAAAGGCCACCGCGCGGGCGCCGTCTTCGCGCAGCCGGTCGATCAGCGCCGCATGCCATTGGCGGGGAAAGGGCCAAGGCTGTTGCAGCTCCTGGAAGCTGGGCTCGTCGATGGCCAGCACCACGATGGGCAGGTCGGCGTGGCGCGGCGCGCTCAGCACCGTGAAGGCGTCGAAAAACGGGCGGTCGGCGGCTTCGCCGAGCGGGCTCCACCACCAGACGGCGGCCAGCGCCGCTGCCAGCGTCACCAGCAGGGCGTGGCCCAGGTCGCGCGCGCGGCGCAACAGCTCAGAAACGAAGCCGCGCATCCACCACGTAGCGTTGGGTGGTGCGGGCCGACTTGGGCGCACCGAGGTTCAGGGCCGCGACGCCGAGCAGCCAGCGCTTGTCGGGCGATTCCCACAGCCCCATCAGGTCCATGCCCCAACCCGAGGGCAGGGCGGTGAGGTTGCGGTCGTCTTCGAAGCGCTTGCCACGCCACACCAGGCGGCCGCTGAGGTACATGCGCTGGCCGCCGCTCCAGGTGGCGCCCAGCACCAGGGTGTCGCGGGGCACGTAGGGAATGCGCAGGCCGGTGAGGGTTTGCCCACCGGCGTTCAGACTGCTGCTGCCCAGCGCATGCACCCAGCGCGCGTAGGCCGACCACTGGCGGCTCAGCATGCGGCTGGCGCCCAGCGAGAGGCGGTGCAGCCGGCCTTGCTCGAAGTCGGGATCGTCTTCGAGGATGTCGTTGGCCGAGAGGTTGTCGAGCTGCTGGTTGCGCAGTTCGTTTAGAAAGGGCAGGCTGGGGGTGCGCAGGTCCACGCCCAGGGTGCCGGGGTTGTGCACCCGCTGGGTGTCGGCGCGCAGCAGCACGAAGCTGCGTTCGTCGGGGCTGTAGCCCCATTGCAGCGTGGTGCTGCGGCTGCGGCCGCCGGCCTGCACCAGGCGGTCGTCCACCGCCAGGCCGGCGGTTTCCATCGGGGCCAGGGTGTTCACGCTGATGGGGCGCTGCCAGTCCTGGTAGGCCACCCGCAGGCTCATGCCGGGCGAGGGCACCCAGGCCACGCCCACGCGGGGTGTCCAGGTGCGCCGGGTCTGGTCCACGTTGACTTCTTCGGTGCCCCCCACGTCGTTGCCCAGCAGGAAGGTGCTGTTCTGGCCCTGGGTGCGCTCGCGCAGGCGGTTGTGGGCCAGCGCCGTGTCGATGCGCCAGGCGCTGTCGAGCTGGTGTTGCCAGCCGGCGTGCAGCACCTGCAGCCGGCGTTCGATGTGGTTGGTGCCGCCGAAGGCCAGCACGTCGCTGATGGTCTGGCCACCTTGGGTGGCGTACACCGGCCCGAGCGCAAAGGCCTCGCTGCGTTGCGATTCCCGTCCCGTTTCCAGGCCCAGGGTCAATCGGCTGCGCTCGCTCCACTCCAGGGTGTGGCGCAGTTGCACGTCGCTCAGGCGTTTGGTGGGGTTGGCAAAAAAGCCCAGCACGCCAAAAAAATCCTGCTCAGAGAACGCAACGGGGTAGTTGCGCAGGTCGGTGCGTTCGCTGCTGCGGCCCAGCTTGAGCCAGCTTTGCGCCGTGGGCGACCACTTCCACGACGCGCCCAGCACACCCTGGCCGAAGCGGTGGTCGAAGTCCGAGCCGCTGCTGAGGCCCTCGAAGTCCAGCACCTGGTTGTGGCCGCGCAAGGCCACGTCAAAGCGGTTGCCGTAGAGGAAGAGGTTGAGCTGTTCGGTGGGTTGCAGCCCCAGGCCCAGGGTGCCCACCTTGGCACGCAGATCGGCGGTGCCGGAGGGGTCGAAGAAAGCGGGCAGGCCGGACACCCCCACATCGATGGGGAAGCGGTCACCTTCCACCGTTTGCAGCTTGCCAAAGAGCGCGATGGGAAATCGCTCGTTGAACAGGCCGTTGACGGCAGCGTAGGGCGACTGCAAGCGCGCGAACTCGTGGTCGATGTTGACGCCCGCAGTGCCATAGGCGCCCGCGCGCTGCAACAGGCTGGAAAAGCCCGGGCTGGCGCCAAAGGCCAGCGGGTCGGTCAGGAAACCCTGGAACAGCCGCGAGTTCTTGTTGAACTCGCCCGCGTAGCGGTCGGCCAGGAAGAGGTGGCTGCCACCCCAGTAGGGGTAGTCGCTCTGGTGGGCCAGCTCCAGCGCCCAGTCTTCGAGGCCAAAGAAGGCCAGCGAGGCGCCGAAGTTGGCGCTGCCCTGCTGGTTGTTGGCCACCTGGTTGAGCGATTTGAGGTAGGGCAGGCGGGCCACGGCGGCGCGTGCCGCCTGCACGGCGGCGTCGGCCTCGAACAGGTCGGTGTGGATCTGCGCCAGCAGCAGGTGGGGCACCGGGTCCTTGTCATCGAGTTCGATGGCGCGTTGCAAGGCGGCGCGGGCATCGGTGTGGCGCCCGAGCTGGTAATAGGCCACCGCCGTGTAGCTGGCGGCGCGGCTGTAGCGGGGCTCCATCACGCCGGCGCGCAACAGGGCATCCAGGGCCTCTGCCGGGCGCCCTTGCTTCAGGCGCAACAGGCCCAGGCCCGTCTGTGCCACGTAGTCGCCTGGGTTGGCCTGCAGCGCTTCCTGGAACAGTGGTTCGGCTTGCGCGATGCGGTTGGCCTGGGCCTCCACCGTGGCGAGTTCGCCCACGGCCCCGGGGCTTTGCCGGTCGAGCGACAAGGCTTTGGCCAGGGCGGCGCGCGCCTGGGCCAGGTCTTCGCGCTCACCTTGTGCGCTGCCCAGCGCTTGCCAGCCGCGCGGGTCGGTGGGCGCAGTCTGACTGGCGCGCTCAAAGGCGCTCAAGGTGCCGGCCACTGCGCCCTGGCGGCGGGCCAGATCGCCCTGGGCCAGCCAGTGGCTGGTGCTGTCGTTGCGGCGGGGACGTTGCAGCGTGGCCTGGGCCTGATCGACCTGATCGGCCAGCAATTGGGTGCGGGCCAGCAGGGCCAGCAGGTCGGGGTCGTCGGGGTGGCGGGCCAGGCCGGCCTCCAGCGTGCGGCCTGCAGCGTCGGCTTCGCCATTCACCAGTTGCAGGTCGGCCAGCAGCAGGTGGGCGGCGGTGGGGGCTTGTGGGTCGATCAGCGCGCGGCGCAAGGCCTCATTGGCTTGCGCGACACGGCCGGCCTGGGTCTGGTCGGCGGCACGCAGGACATCGGCCCAGGCGTTGGTCTCGGTGCCCAGTGCCACTTGCAGGGCTGCGCTGTCGCCGCGCTGCAAGGCTTGCCAGGCACTTTGCAGCCGTGCCGGAACGGCGCTGCCATCGAGATGGCGCAGCGGCTGGGCGGTCAGCGCCTGCACCCATTGCACGCGTTCGCGCGGGTTGCTCAGCTGCAAGCGCACGGGGGCCTTGCCCACTTCAGCGATGGCCGCCTCGTTGCGGCCCACGTCCAGGCTGCCCAGCGCGTTGGACAAGGTGACGGTGCCCGACAACACGGTGAGCTGGGTGCGGCCATCGGGCCCCACGTCGAGTTCCCAGTCGGTGCCCCGTATGGCCGCAGTCGCGGCCGGTGTTTCCACCGTCAGCGGGCCGCCTGCGCCCACGTTGCGTGTTTGCGCCCAGGCACGGCCCTGGCCCAGCGACAGGCGCGTGGCAGCGCCCGCGCTGGCCACCGCTTTCACCTGCAGCACGGTGTTCTGGTTCAGGCGAATCTGGGTCTGGTCGGCCAGCAGCAGCGCCATGCGGGCCGCCTCGCGGGTGCGCACAAAACCACCAGGCGCCACCTGCTGGCGGGCCTGGGCGGCTTCCCAGTTCTGGGCTTCGGTGGCGCGGCGGTCGCCCGGGCCTTGGAGGTGGAGGATTTCGGCGTCCTGCGCGCCCGCGGTCAGCGGGGACAAGCACAGCGACGCGGCCAGGGCCAGGGGGTTCAGCCGGGGGAAGTTGGGCATGGGAGCTCCCGCAAACAGTGACGTAATGTTAATGTCTTGGTCGAGCGCTTCGCGGGATTTGAAGTATTGTTAACGCCCGATGTTTTAAGGACGGGTGCTTCGAGATGGAGACCACAGACACCTTGCTGCGGCGCTTCGAGCAGCTCAACGACGTGGGCACGGCGTTGTCGCAGGAGCGGCGCATCGACCGGCTGCTGGAGCGCATCCTGCTCGCGGCCAAGACCATCACCCGCGCCGAGGGTGGCACCTTGTACCGGCTCACGCCCGACGTTCAAGCGCTGCGTTTCGAGATCGTGCACAACGACAAGCTGGGCATTGCCTTGGGTGGTGCGAGTGGGCAGCCCATCTCGGGCAAGTTTCACGACCTGCCCCTGCGCCTGCCTGATGGCTCGCCGAATCACCACATGGTGGCCGCTTACGCTGCGAACACGGGCCGAACCGTCAATGTGCCTGACGCCTATGAAGCCGAGGGTTTCGACTTCACCGGCACCCGCCGTTTTGACGAAAGCACGGGCTACCGCTCCCGGTCCTTCCTGACCGTGCCCATGAAAAACCACGAGGGCGATCTGATCGGTGTGTTGCAGTTGCTCAATGCCCTCGATCCCGTCTCGGGCGAGGTGCTGCCCTTCACGCCGGCCGACCAGCGCCTGGCCGAATCCCTGGCCTCACAGGCGGCGGTGGCGCTCACCAACCAGCAGTTGTTGGCGCAACTGGAGGCGCTGTTCGAATCCTTCATCGGCCTCATCAACGCCGCCATCGACGAAAAGTCGCCCTACACCGGCGGCCATTGCCAGCGCGTGCCTGAACTCACCATGATGCTGGCCGAAGCGGTGAACGAGACCCGCAGCGGCCCGCTGGGCGAGGTGCGCATGACGGAGAAGGATTTCCACGAGCTGCGCATCGCCGCCCTGCTGCACGACTGCGGCAAGGTCACGACCCCGGTGCACGTGGTGGACAAGGCCACCAAGCTGCAAACCATCCACGACCGCATCCACGAGATCGACCTGCGTTTTGAGCTGGTCAAGCGCGAGGCGGAGCTCAAACATTGGCAGGCTGTGGCCGCCAGCCGCTCGGCGGCCGGCGGCGACGCCGAGCTGGCGAACTTTCTGGAACAGGCCGATGCCGACCGCGACTTTCTGCGCCGGGCCAACGTCGGTGGTGAGCGCATGGGCGACGAGGATGTGGCGCGGGTGCGGCTCATCGCCCAGGCCTACACCTGGGGCGGCCCCGATGGCGCGCAGCGTCCGCTGTTGACCCCGGAGGAGGCGGACAACCTGTGCGTGCGCGCGGGCACGCTGAATGCCGCCGAACGTGAAGTGATCAACCAGCACATCAGCACCACCATACGCATGCTGGAGCAACTGCCCTGGCCCAAACACCTGGTCCGTGTGCCCGAGTACGCGGGTGGCCACCACGAGCGCATGGATGGCAAGGGCTACCCCAAGGGCTTGAAGCGCGAGGAGATGAGCTGGCAGGCGCGCATGATGGGCATTGCCGACATCTTCGAGGCGCTGACCGCGGCCGATCGTCCCTACAAAAAGGCGATGCCCTTGTCGCAGGCCCTGGCCATCATGCGCAACTTCAAGGAGGGGGGGCACATCGACCCCGACCTGTTCGATGTGTTTGTGGAGAAGCAGGTGTACCGTCGCTACGCCCAGGCCTTTCTGGCGCCGGCGCAGATCGACTGCTGAAGGCTTCAGTCCTTGGGTTTGTCGTCGCCGTCGGGGATGACGGCGTCTGCCACCGCGCCAACGGCCTTGGCCGTGACCTTGACGCCGGTGGCCACCACGGTGATGGCCGCGTCTGCCACGGCCACCACGGCGCAGCCCTGCAGAGCGAGGCTCGCCAGCAGACACAATGGCAGGCATCGCAGGCGTGAACGGAGGGTGGTGGCAAGGGCGGGCATGTCGGGCAATGTACCAGCCTGCACTTTTTTCACGAAATGTGAGGGGGCTGGTCAAAACTCAAAAAACGGTGCTAGAATACGAAGCTTAGCGGCTGTAGCTCAGCTGGATAGAGTACTTGGCTACGAACCAAGGGGTCGTGGGTTCGATTCCTGCCAGCCGCACCAAACGATGCCCCTCAGATAGCAATATCTGAGGGGTTTTTCGTTTGTGGTGTGCCCCACAATGCATGGACCATGAGCAAGGCCTTCACACGCGAAAACGACAGTGACAGCGATGGCGACGAAGAGGGCGCATCGCCTGCGCTGCCAGCCGGCGGCAAGAACTACATCACCCGCGAGGGCTACGACCGCCTGCGCGCGGAGTTGTTTGCGCTGATCGATGAAGAGCGGCCTCGCATCGTCGAGGTGGTGCATTGGGCGGCCAGCAACGGCGACCGCTCGGAAAACGGCGATTACCTCTACGGGAAGAAGCGCTTGCGTGAAATCGACCGGCGCATCCGTTTTCTCACCAAGCGCCTCGAGATCGCCGAGGTGGTGGACCCCAGCGTGCACCACGGCAAAGACCAGGTGTTTTTTGGCGCCACCGTCACCTACTGCGACGAGTCGGGTGCCGAGACGACCGTCACCATCCGAGGCATAGACGAAACCGACAACAGCCGGGGCCAGGTGAGCTGGGTATCGCCCGTGGCGCAGGCGCTGATCAAGGCGCGCGAAGGCGACGAGGTGCGTTTGATGACGCCGACCGGCTGGCGTCAGATCGAGGTGCTGGAGGTCAGCTACCCGGCGCCGGCCTGACGCGATATCAGGCGCCGCGCGGCCGCAGGCGTTGTGCTTTGACCACCGATGGCGTGCGCTTGAGGCTGCGCAGCACTTCGGCCAGGTGCACGCGGTCGCGCACCGCAATCGAGAATTTGAGGTCGGTGGCGGTCTGCGCCGGCTCCATGCCCATGTCCACATGGGTGATGTCGGCCTCCGCTGCGGCGAGCGCTGCGGCCACGCGGGCCAGCACGCCCTTGCCGTTGGTGACGGTGACCACCACGGCCGACTCGAAGGGGCGCACCGGCTCGTCGGCCCATTCCACTTCCAGAAAACGCTCGCGGTCGCGGTCCAGCAGACGCCGGCCCACGGGGCAGTCGTCGGTGTGCACCACCAAGCCCTCGCCGCGGCCCAGGTAGCCGGTGATGCGGTCGCCCGGTATCGGGTGGCAACAACTGGCGTACTGCACCGACAGGCCTTCGCTGCCGTCGAGCGTGACCACGCCCTGCGCCTCGGTCTCCTGGCCGGTGGCGTAACGCTCGGTGCTGATCAGCAGCAGGTCGGGTTTGACCCCGGTTTCGGTCAGCAGCACCGCCAGCTTCTTGCCCACCATGTGGGCGATGCGCCGGCCCATGCCGATGTCGGCCAGCAACTCGTCGCTGTTGCGGTTGCCGGTGAAGCGCAGCAGCTTGTCCCAGATCGGCTTGTGTTCGCCGTTTTCGTCGGGCAGCTCCGCAATGCCTTCGGCGCGCAGGGACTGGGTCAGCATGCGCAGGCCCAGCGCGCGCGACTCATCATGCGCCACGGTCTTGAGGTAGTGGCGTATCTTGCTGCGCGCGCGGCCAGTCTTGACGAAACCCAGCCAGGCGGGGTTGGGTTGTGCGTGCGGCGAGGTCACCACCTCCACCACGTCGCCGTTGTTGAGCTCGCTGCGCAAAGGCATTTGTTCGCCGTTGATCTTGGCGGCAATCGCGCGGTGGCCGACGTCGCTGTGGATGGCGTAGGCGAAGTCCATCACCGTGGCGCCGCGCGGCATGGCCATGATCTTGCTCTTGGGCGTGAACACGTACACCGCATCGGGGAAGAGGTCGATCTTGACGTGGTCCCAGAACTCGGCCGCGTCGTGGGTTTCCTGCTGGATGTCGAGCAGCGACTGCAGCCACTGCGTGCCCAGGCTCTGGCTGGTGGCGCTGCCCGGCTCGCTGGCCTTGTAGAGCCAGTGGGCAGCCACACCCGATTCGGCCACCACGTCCATGGGGTGGGTGCGCATCTGGAATTCGATGTTGGTGCCAAACGGGCCCACCAGCGTGGTGTGCAAGGACTGGTAGCCGTTGACCTTGGGGATGGCGATGTAGTCGCGGAACTTGCCCGGTAGCGGCTTGTAGAGCTGGTGCAGGATGCCCAGCGCGGTGTAGCAGTCGGTCAGCTCGGGCAGGACGATGCGAAAGCCGTAGATGTCGGTCACCTGCGAGAAGGACAGGTGCTTGAGGTCCATCTTGTGATAGACCGAATACAGCGTCTTTTCGCGCCCCATGATGCGCACCTGCAGGCCGTGTTTCTCGAACGCGGCTTCCACCTCGTGGCGCACGCGCGAGATCAGGTCCTTGCGCCGGCCGCGCGCCTTGTTCAGCGCCTTGCCCAGCACCTCGTAGCGCCAGGGGTGCAGGAAGCGGAAGGCCAGGTCCTGCAGTTCGCGGTAGGTGTGGTTCAGGCCCAGGCGGTGGGCGATCGGGGCGTAGATTTCCAGCGTTTCGCTGGAGATGCGGCCCCACTTGGACTTGGGCATGTCGCCCATGGTGCGCATGTTGTGCGAGCGGTCGGCCAGCTTGATGAGGATGACGCGCACGTCGCGTGCCATGGCCAGCAGCATCTTGCGGAAGGACTCGGCCTGGTTCTGCTCGCGGGTGTCGAACTCAAGCTTGTCCAGTTTGGTCAGGCCGTCCACGAGATCGGCCACCGGCGCGCCAAAACGTTCCACCAACTCTTGCTTGGTGATGCCGCAGTCTTCCAGCACGTCGTGCATCAGCGCGGCCATCAGTGCCTGGGCGTCGAGCTTCCACTCGGTACACATGGACGCCACGGCAATCGGGTGGGTGATGTAGGGGTCGCCGTTCTTGCGCATCTGGCCCAGGTGGGCGGCGTCGGCGAACCGGTAGGCCTGACGCACCATGTCCACCTCGGCGGCGCTGAGGTAGTCCATTTTGTCCACCAGCCCGGCAAAGCTGGCCGCTGCCGCGCTCTGGGCGGGCGTGGAGCTTGCGCTCTCGGGGGGAAACGCGGTGGCAGCGGTGGGACTCATGCCCGTACTTTAGCCGTTGAGCGTGGGGCCCGCCCGCAGCGCGGGCTTAGATCATGCGCAGAAACAAAAAAAGCACCTTCAAGGTGCTTTTTTTGATGCGTGATCGGGTTCAGATCGGCACTTTTTTCAGCATCTCCAGGCCCACCTTGCCGTCTGCAATCTCGCGCAGGGCGGTCACGCCCGGCTTGTTCTTGCTTTCGATCTTGGGTGCATGGCCCTGGCTCAGCATGCGTGCCCGGTAGGTGGCCGCCAGCACAAGCTGAAAGCGGTTGGGGATTTTTTCCAGGCAGTCTTCGACGGTGATGCGGGCCATGGTGTTCTCCGGGAGGCAAAAAAACTACAGGATGTTGAGCGCGCGGAAGGTCTCGGCGCGGGCCCGTTTTTGCGCAGCGAACTTCAGGCGCTGGGCGTGGGCAATGGCTTTCAAGTCGAAAAGCGCGCGGTCAAACGAATCGTTGATTATAACGAAGTCGAATTCTTTCACCTGGGCCACTTCCTCGGCCGCATTGCGCAGGCGCAGCTCTATGGTCTCGGGCGAGTCTTCGGCGCGCCGCTGCAGGCGCGAGCGCAGCTCCTGCCAGCTGGGCGGCAGGATGAAGATCAGCACCGCGTTGGCGAACAGCTGCTTGATCTGGATGGCGCCCTGGTAGTCGATTTCCAGCACCACGTCCGTGCCCTGGCCGATCATGGCTTCGATGCCAGCGCGCGAGGTGCCGTAGCGGTTGTTGTGCACGTGCGCCCACTCCAGAAAGGCGCCCTCGGCCACCATGCGGTCGAAGGTCGCGTTGTCCACGAAGTGGTACTCGCGGCCGTCCACCTCCTGACCACGCGG
The DNA here is from genome assembly GCA_964442375.1 of uncultured Hydrogenophaga sp. GTDB lineage: Bacteria > Pseudomonadota > Gammaproteobacteria > Burkholderiales > Burkholderiaceae_C > Hydrogenophaga. Next base: position 16,582 of record CAYUAH010000020.1, read on the forward strand.
CGCGCGCGTGGTGTGGGAGATGGAGGGCGTGATGTGGGAGTCGAGCTCCATCAGCGCCTTGACCAGGCTGGATTTGCCGGTGCCGCTGGGAGCGGCCACCACGTAGAGGTTGCCAGGGTATTCCATGGAGGTCACTCGATATTTTGGACTTGCTCGCGCATCTGTTCGATCAGCACCTTCATGTCCACCGAGATGCGGGTGAGTTCGAGGCTGGAGGATTTGGAGCCCAGGGTGTTGGCCTCGCGGTGCAGTTCCTGGATCAGGAAGTCCAGGCGTTTGCCCAGATCTTTGCCGGTTTGCAGCAGGCGCTCGATTTCGTCGAGGTGCGAAGCCAGGCGGGTCAGCTCCTCGGCCACATCGATGCGGATGGCAAAGGCGGTGGCTTCGGTCAGGGCGCGGTCGCGCGCCATGTCGGAAGGCGCACTGCCTTCCACGGCACCCAAGGCTTCGTTCCAGCGCTCGATGAAGCGTTGGCGCTGCTGTTCCACCAGCCGGGGCACCAGTGGCTGGGCCTGCTGGGCCAGGATGCGCAATTGGGTCACGCGCTCCAGCAGGCTGGTGGCCAGACGCGCACCCTCGCGCTCGCGCGAGGCGACAAAGGCGTCAAGCGCGGTGTCGATCAGCTCGACCAGTCCATCGGCCAGGCCGGTCGTGGACAAGGGCTGGCGCGCCTTGGTCTGCAGCACCTCCGCCACGCTCAGCGGTGCGGCGCTGGGCAGCCAGGCACGGATGTTGTCCTGCACCGCCACCAGGCGTTGCAGATCGGTCGGGGAGGGCGCTTGAATGCCGCCATCGGCACGGCCTTCTATCCAGGCCCGCAGCTCCACCTTGCCGCGCTTGATGCGCGACATGATTTTTTCGCGCAGCGCGGGCTCGGCGTTGCGCAACTCGTCGGAGAGCTTGAAAGAGAGATCGAGAAAGCGGCTGTTGACCGACCGCAACTCCAGGCCCACGCTGGGCAGGCCGACCGTTGCCGCAGGTGTGTCGGCCTCGCTTTTCGAGGCGCCGCCATGCACCGTGGCGTAGCCGGTCATGCTGTAAACTGGCATTGATATTTCCGTTGATGGCCCGCAGGGCGGGTGCTGTCTGGAGCGTGCACCGCGAGAGTCCGCATTATGTCAAAGACCAAACCCGCTCCGCTCCCGCCCGATACCCTGATCGGTGGATACCGCGTCATCTGCAAACTCGCGGCCGGCGGCTTTGGCATTGTCTACCTCGCCATCGACGCCGGTGGCCAGAAGGTGGCGCTCAAGGAGTACCTGCCCGCCTCGCTGGCCTCGCGTGATCCGGGGCACCTGCTGCCCACCGTGCCGGCCGACAAGCTCTCGCTCTACCGCCTCGGCCTCAAGAGTTTTTTCGAGGAAGGCCGCGCACTGGCGCAGATCTCGCATCCGTCGGTCGTGAGCGTGCTCAACTTCTTCCGCGAGAACGAAACCGTCTACATGGTCATGAATTACCTGGAGGGCGCGTCCCTGCAGGACTTCATCGTCACCGCGCGCGAACTCAAGCGTCCCAAGGTGTTCCGCGAATCGACCATACGCAGCCTGTTCGATGAGGTGCTGCGCGGCCTGCGCATCGTGCACCAGCACAAGATGCTGCACCTGGACATCAAGCCGGCCAACATCTTCATCACCGAGGACAACAAGGCCGTGCTGATCGACTTCGGCGCCGCGCGCGAGGTGCTCAACAAGGAAGGTCAGTTCGTGCGGCCCATGTACACGCCGGGTTTTGCCGCGCCCGAGATGTACAAGCGCAATGCCCAACTCGGCCCCTGGACCGACATCTACGCCGTGGGCGCCTGCATGTACGCCGCCATGCAGGGTTACCCGCCCAACGACGCGCCCCAGCGTTTGGACAAGGACCGGCTCGCGTTGGCCATGGGCCGGCTGCGCGGCGTGTACTCCGACAACCTGATCGAGGTTGTGCTGTGGTGCATGGCGCTCGACCCGCTGGCACGGCCGCAATCGGTGTTCTCGCTGCAGAAAGAGCTGGGCCGCGAGGTCGAGCGCAGCTATTCCAAGCCCAGCGTTGCCGACAAGGTGCGCCAGCAGTTCGGTAGCCTGTTGTCCTCCGACAAGCAGAAGGGGCGTCCGCCAGCGGACGTGACACAGCTGTGAACAGCATGAAATTCGCCGTCCACCAGCTGAGTCGCCAGGGCGGGCGCGAGAAGAACGAAGACCGCATGGGCTACAGCTACACCCGCGAGGCGGTGCTGCTGGCCCTGGCCGATGGCATGGGCGGTCACCCCAAGGGCGAGGTGGCGGCGCAGATTGCGGTGCAGACGGTCTCCGAGCTGTTCCACCGCCAGGCCCAGCCTGCGCTGAGCAACGTGGCGGGCTTTCTGAGCGAGGCGCTGATGGCGGCGCACCAGGCCATCGTGGACCACGGCAACGAACACGCCATGCTCGACAACCCCCGCACCACGCTGGTGGTGGCGGTGATTCAGAACGGCTACGTGCAGTGGATCCACTCGGGCGATTCGCGCATCTACCTGGTGCGCGGCGCCCAGCTGCTGCAGCGCAGCCGCGACCACTCCTACGCCGAAAAGCACATCATGGTCCGGGGCCAGGCCGACCCCATGAACCGCAACATCCTGTTCACCTGCCTGGGCTCGCCGGTGGCGCCGCTGTTCGACGTGTCCGACCCCATCTTTCTGCACGAGGGCGACCGCGTGCTCCTGTGCTCCGACGGCCTGTGGGGCGAAGTCAGCGACGAACAGATTGCCGAGCAACTGGCGCAGGGCCGGGTGCAGGACTCGGTGCCGCTGCTGGTGGACGAAGCGCTGCGGCGCGGCGGCGCTCACGGTGACAACGTCACCGTGGTGGCGTTGGACTGGGAAACGCCGGGCGACTTCGAGCCCACCCACATGATCAGCACCGAAGGCGTGAGCGACGGCGTGTTTGCCTCCACCATCCAGGCCGCCGGTACCATCGACCCCTCGCTCGACGACTTCGACGATGCGGCGATCGAGCGCTCCATCGCCGAAATCAACGAAGCCATACGCCGCTCTGCGGCACGAAAAGGTTCTTCCCAATGAATTCCACTTCCCCTGCGGCCCTGGCCCGTTCCTTTGGCCGGGCCGCCGACCAGCTGCGTCCGGTGCGCATCACACGCGGTTTCACCAAACACGCCGAAGGCTCGGTGCTGATCGAATTCGGCGATACCCGAGTGTTGTGCACCGCCTCCGTTGAAGAAAAAGTGCCGCCGCACAAACGCGGCAGCGGCGAAGGCTGGGTCACGGCCGAATACGGCATGCTGCCGCGCGCCACCCACACCCGCAGCGACCGCGAAGCCGCCAAGGGCAAACAAAGCGGGCGCACACAGGAAATCCAGCGCCTGATCGGCCGCTCGCTGCGCGCGGTGTTCGACCTCAAAAAACTGGGCGAGCGCACCATCGCCCTCGATTGTGATGTGCTGCAGGCCGACGGTGGCACCCGCACCGCCAGCATCACCGGGGCCTTCGTGGCCGCGCAGGACGCGGTCAACACCTTGCTGGCCGCCGGCAAGATTGCCGAGACGCCCATCATCAACCACGTGGCCGCTGTGTCGGTGGGCATCGTGCAGGGCGTGCCCGTGCTCGACCTGGATTACCCCGAAGACTCCGCCTGCGACACCGACATGAACGTGGTCATGACCGGTGTGGGCCATTACGTGGAAGTGCAGGGCACGGCCGAAGGCGTGGCCTTCAGCCGCGACGAAATGAACCAGCTGCTGGCGCTGGCCGAGAAGGGCATCGGCGAGCTGGTCGAGTTGCAAACCGCCGCCTTCCGATGAAGCTGGTTCTCGCGTCCAACAACCCCGGCAAGCTGGCCGAGTTGCAGGCCATGTTCGCACCGCTGGGCGTGGAACTGGTGCGCCAGTCCGAGCTGGGCATTCCCGAGGCGGCCGAGCCGCACCACACCTTCATCGAGAACGCGCTGGCCAAAGCCCGCCATGCAGCGCAGCTGAGTGGCCTGCCCGCACTGGCCGACGACGCCGGCCTGTGTGTGGACGCCTTTGGGGGCCAGCCCGGCGTGGATACGGCCTACTACGCGACCCGATTTGGCTACGAGAAGGGCGACAACAACAACGTGCGTGCCCTGCTGGAGCAGATGAAGCACGTGACGAACCGGCGCGCGGCGCTGGTCAGCACGCTGGTGGCCTTGCGCAGTGCGGATGACCCCGAACCCTTGGTGGCCAGTGGCCGGGTGGTCGGGCTGATCGCCCCCGAGCCTGTGGGCAGCAACGGCTTCGGTTTTGACCCGGTGATGTGGCTGCCCGAGTTCGGTCAGACCTTTGCGCAGTTGCCCACCGAGGTGAAGAATGCGAACAGCCACCGGGGCCGTGCCGCACAGGCCATGCTGGCGCTCATGCGCGAACGCTGGTTTCAAGGGCAGGCGTGAACCAGATCGTGCAACTCATGCGTCCGGGCGACCTGCAGCTGCCCGCGTTGCCGCCCTTGGCGCTGTACGTCCACCTGCCGTGGTGCCTGAAGAGGTGCCCTTACTGCGACTTCAATTCGCACGAGAACAGCGGTGTCCTGCCGGAGGACGCTTACCTGCAGGCTTTGCGCGAGGACATCACCGCCGCGCTGCCCCTGATCTGGGGCCGCAGCGTGCACAGCGTGTTCATCGGCGGCGGCACGCCCAGCCTGTTTTCGCCCGAGGCCATCGCGCGGCTGATCTCGGATGTGCGCGCCTTGCTCAAGCTGGAGGCCCATGCCGAGATCACGCTGGAGGCCAACCCTGGTACCTTCGAGACCGACCGCTTCAAGGCCTTTCGCCAGGCCGGGGTGACGCGCCTGTCGGTGGGTGTGCAGAGCTTTGACGACCGCTTCCTCAAAGCCCTGGGTCGGGTTCACGACAGCGCCCAGGCACGCGCCGCCCTGACCGAGGCGGCCCAGCATTTCGAGACCTTCAACCTTGATCTGATGTATGCCTTGCCGGGGCAGACGCTGGCCGACTGCGCGCACGACGTGGACACCGCCCTGTCCTTCGCACCGCCCCATCTGTCTCTCTACCACCTGACCATAGAGCCCAACACCTACTTCGCCAAATTCCCGCCCAAGGTGCCCGAGGACGACGACGCCTACGCCATGCTCGACCTCATCACCGAGCGCACGGTAGCGGCCGGCCTGCAGCGCTACGAGGTGTCGGCCTACGCGCGGCCCGGCCACCGCTGTGGGCACAACCTCAACTACTGGCAGTTCGGCGATTACCTGGGCGTGGGCGCGGGCGCGCACAGCAAGCTGAGTTTTGCGCACCGTGTGTTGCGCCAGGTGCGCTGGCGCGAACCGCGCCTGTACATGCAGCACGCGATGGAAGGCCAACCCGTCACCACCGAAAACGAGGTGGCCGCTGCCGAACTGCCCTTCGAGTTCATGCTCAACGCGCTGCGCCTGAAAGACGGCTTCGAGCTGGCCCATTTCAGCGAACGCACCGGTCTGCCACTGACGGCCATCCAAGCCAGCCTGGAAGAAGCCGAGCGTCAGGGCCTGCTGGCGCGTGACCTGCACCGCGCCTGGCCCACCGAACGCGGCTTCGACTTCCTCAGCGATTTGCAAAGCCTGTTCCTGCCGTCCTAAACTGCACTGGTCGGGCCGGCGCCCGCTCGTGAAGGGTTTGTGATGTTCGCCATCTACGGCACCTCGGGCCAGATGTTCAGGGGTCCGCTCGAAGAGCTGCGCAAGGTCGCGCCCACGCTGCGCGTGGGCCGTGCGCGGGCCGTGACGGCGCTCAGCGCGCACGGTGTGGACACGGAGGTGCCAGCCGCACAGGTTGTGCCCGATGCGGCTGCTACCCATCCGCAACGCCAGGCCCTCAACGAATACGCCAGCATCCAGTCGCCCAAACCCCAGCGCCACCCCCTGACCCGCGTGCTCGACGTGATGAGCGGCTCGGTGCTGACCGTGCTGGACACCGCCTCGGTGCTCGACGCCTGGCAGACCCTGGCCGATCAGGGCCTGGGTCAGGCGCCGGTGGTCAACGCACAGAGCCGGCTGGTGGGGCTGATCACGCGCGGTGAACTGCTCAGCCCGGACAACCTGCCCGGGCCGGACACCCACGTGCTGGCCTGGCGCGCCATGCTGATGCAGCCGGTGACCACGCTGATGGTCACGCCGGTGCCCAGCGTGGAGCCCCAGACCGACCTGCGGCGCGTGGCCCAGCTGCTGCTGGACCTGGGCCTGCCGGGGCTGCCGGTGGTGGCCGATGACGGCGTGGTGAGCGCCTTCATCTCGCGTTCCGACATCCTGCGGGCCGTGGTACATGACCCACCGCTGGACCTGTGGAGCTGACGTTTACTTGTACAGCACCTCGGGCAGCCACAGGCCGATGCCGGGGAACAGGTAGAGCAGCACGATGGCCACCACCTGGATGCCCATGAAGGGCAACATGCCGGCAAAGATCTGGTTCAAGGTCACGTGCTTGGGGGCCACACCCTTGAGGTAGAAGGCGCTCATGGCCACGGGCGGGCTCAGGAAGGCGGTCTGCAGGTTCAGCGCCACCAGCAGGCCGAAGAACAGCGGGTCGACACCAAAGTTGTCCAGCAGCGGGATGAAGATGGGCATGAAGATCACGATGATCTCGGTCCACTCCAGCGGCCAGCCCAGGATGAAGATCAGGATCTGGCTCAGAATCAGGAACTCGGTCTTGGACAGGTTCATGCCCAGCACCCACTGCTCCACCAGTTCCTGCCCACCCAGCAGCGCG
>CAYUAH010000021.1:0-22852 GCA_964442375.1 uncultured Hydrogenophaga sp.
TGGTTGACGGACTTCACTAACTTCAGACTGGTACGGCTGTCGGGGGGCAGGTCATCCTGTCGGAGGTTCAATCATGGCCGGTCGATGTTCTGGCCGACTACGCGCGGCTGGTCGAGCTTGTGGCCGAGCACGGTCCCAGTCTCCGGTTGCCGCATTCACGCGCCTTCGGGGACGGTTTGTTCGAACTGCGTCCTCGCGGGCGTTCCGGAATCGGGCGAGCCTTCTATTGCTTTCTCGTTGGCAAGCGTGTGATCGTGTTGCACGCCTTCATCAAGAAATCCCAGCAGACGCCAGACAGTGAACTGAAACTTGCGCGCAAACGCCTCAAGGAGGTGCAGCATGGCTGACCTGAAATACACGCCCGTTCGGCACGACCACACCGAATTCCTCGAAAAAGCCAAGCAACGCCCTGGCTTCGCCGAAGCCTACGAGTCACTCGAACTCGAATACGCCCTGGCCAGTCAAATGCTCAAGGCCCGTGCCAAGGCCGGTTTGACACAAGATGCCGTTGCTGAGCGGATGGGCACGACCAAGAGTGCCATCTCCCGGCTTGAGGCCGCCGGCCGGCACACACCGTCACTTGCGACGCTGAAGAAGTATGCGGCTGCGGTCGGCTGCGAACTTCAAGTCAAGCTGGTTCCACAAAAGCACGCCTGATGCCTTGAACCATCTGTTCAACGCACCATGCGAACCGGCTGCACAGCGTTCACAGCGGCCTGCTACACCATCCCCCTCTCCGTCGCATACACCGCCGCGTGCACGCGGTTGCTCAAATCCAGCTTGCGCAAAATGTGCTGCACGTGGATCTTGACGGTGGTCTCGGCGATGTCGAGGGCGCGGGCGATGAGTTTGTTGCTGTCGCCGCGCGCGATGAGTTTGAGGATTTCGGTTTCGCGCGGGGACAGGGTGTGGATGGGGTCGCGGCTGTCCAGCGTGGGAGGTTGGCGCACGGGCGCCAGGCCGACCACTGGCGGAGCAAGCGTGGCGGCCGCAGGGGCCACGACGGGTGGTGCCTCGCGCAACAGCCCCACCAGCTTGCCCATCATCTCGGGGCTGACCACGGAGTCGCCGTCCCAGATGCGCTCGATGGAGTCGGCCAGGTCTTCGGTGTCTATGGTCTTGAGGAGGTAGCCGTCGGCACCGGCACGCAGGCCGGCCGCGAGGTCGTCCACGTTTTCGCTCACGGTCAGCATCACGATGCGGGCGCCGGGTGCGGCCTGTTTGAGGCCGGCGATGGCGTGGATGCCGGAGACGCCGGGCAGGTGGTTGTCGAGCAGGATGAGGTCGGGCACCAGCCGTGCGGCGGCGGCCTGCGCGGCGCTGGCATCACCCGCCTCGCCGACCACGCTCAGGCGGCGGTCTTGTGCGAGCAGGGCCACCAGGCCACGGCGAAACAGTTGGTGGTCGTCCACCACAAGCAGGCGGATGGGGCCGGTGCGTTCGGATGCCATAGAGTCGGTTTGGAGGGCCCTCACTGGGCCAGTTCTAGCAGGACGGCGGTGCCTGCGCCGGGGGATGAGGCCACATGCACCTGCGCGCCTATGCGTTCGGCGCGTTCGCGCATGATGTGCAGGCCCACGTGGGTGTCGCTCGCGGCGGCGGCGCGCGGGGCAAAACCCTGGCCGTTGTCGCGCACTTCAAAACGCCAGCGCGGTGCCTTGTCCACCTTGAGGGTGACCTCGCTGGCGCCGGCGTGTTTGCGCACGTTGGACAGGGCTTCCTGCACCACGTGCAGCACCTGCAATTGCACGTCGGACGGCAGCGAGACGCCATGGCCATGCAGCTCCAGGTGGGTGCGCAGGCCGCTCTGGTGTTCGAACTTCTTGAGCGTGGTGCGCAGGGCCTGTTCGATGTCGTCGCTGTTGGTGCGGGTGCGGAAATGCACCAGCAGTTCGCGCACGTCGTTGGTGCTCTCGCGCACGCCGGCATCGAGTTCGTCGATGATGGGCTGCTGTGCCTGAACGTCGCCGCGTGCCACGGCCGAGCGCAGCAGGCTGATCTGGATTTTGAGAAAGGCCAGCGACTGCGCGATGGAGTCGTGCAGCTCGCGTGCGAGCATGGTGCGCTCCTCGCTCACCGCGGCTTCGCGCACCAGCGCGTCGGTGCGCAGGTTCTCGATGGCGTTGGCCAGGTGGCCGGCCAGGGCATCGTACAGGGCGCGGTCCTCTTCGCGCAACGTCGCCTCATGCCGATAGAACAAGTCGATCTCGCCCAATATCCGGTTCTGCAGACGGATGGGAATGCTCACCAGCGCGCTGTAGCCCGCCTTCACGCAGTTGCCCAGCAGGCGGTCGTCGTCGGCGATGATGGGAATCACGCGGGTGCGCGCCGTGGCCTGGGGCTGGCCGCAGGCGCACAGGCCCGCTTCCAGGCAGCGTTCTTCGGTGGCCAGCTCTTCGGGCAGGCAGTCGCTGGCCAGCATCAGGTAGCGCTGCGTGGCTTCGTCCGACCAGCGCACCGCCACCGCGTCAGCGCCGCTGAGTCCGCGCATTTTTTGCGCAAAGCCCTTGGCCAGCTCTTCCAGCGTGTGGGACTCGACCAGAAAGGTGCTGACTTCGTACAAGGTGGCCAGCCGCGCGCGTTTGGCCTCCAGGTCGCGCGTCTTGGCCAGCACCTGCGCCTCCAGGTCGTGGTAGAGCGACTGCAGGGTCTGCGTCATGTGGTTGAAGCCGGCCGCCAGTTCGCCAAATTCGTCGGGTGCGTCCACCGCCACGCGGGTGGAAAAGTCCCCGGCCTCCACGCGCTGCAGGGCCTGGCGCAAGCGCTGCAGCGGGTGGATCACGAACAGGTAGCCGATGTAGATGGACAAGACGGCCGCAGCCACCGCCAGCGCCATCATCACGAACTGGAACAGGTTGAGCACGGCGGTGAGCCGGGCCATGGTGTTTTCGATGGTGCGCACCAAGTCATCGACCTTGGGCACAAAGGCCTCCACCTGCGCCACCAGCGATGCCGCGTTGGCGTGCGAGGGCGCGGCCCAGGCGGGCCGCAGCTGCAGCCAGGCCTGCTGCAGCGCGTCGAACTGCTGGCGCGATGCGTCGTTCCAGGGCACAAACAGCGGGCGCTGCGGATCGCCGTCGCGCAGCAGCGCCAGGCTGGCTTCGAACTCGGCCACACGCGCCGCCACCTGGTCCTGGGGCTGCTCGGCCAGCAGTGCGCTGGCCAGGCGCCAGGCCTGCATGCGCATGCGCCCGGCCTCGTTCACGGCCGCCGCGCCGCCGTCGAGCTGGCGGGTCACCCACATGGTCAGGCCGATGGAGACGAGCGCCAGCACCAGCAACAGCACGCCGGTGGCCAGGAATTTGGTGGAAAGCTGGCGGCGCCAACGCATGGGTGTCGGGTCGGTGGGGGAAAGTCAGCGCAAAAGTGCAACCCAATTGTCAAGGCATAGCCAAAGGGCTGTCCATCCCGCCGCCGCGTGTGGGGCCATCGTTCTTTCGGACGATGGCGGCGCGCCGGCTCCTTCTTCTGGAAAACCCAGCGGGGCCCAAAGAAGGATGGCGCAGCGGCCCGCGATGCGGGACAGTGACGCTGCCATGCATGTTCTTCAGAAAGCCGCCGTGTCGCTGCCCCACCCTGGTCCCCGCCCCGGCCCTCGTGCACCGGCCGGCGGCGGTGGCTGGCGCCTGTCCCACCTGTGGTGGGCGCCGCACCGACTGGCCTTTGCCACAGCGGCACTGCTGCTGGTGCTCAGCGCCCTGTGGTGGCTGGGCGTGCAACTGGTGCGCGCGGGCGCCATCGCCACCTGGCCTCAGGCCTTTGACCCCGGCCTGCTCCACGGCACGCTCATGGTCTATGGCTTCATGCCGCTGTTTTTTGCCGGCTTCCTGTTCACCGCCGGCCCCAAATGGCTGGACATGCCCGCGCCCTCGGCGCACGACGTCGCCCCGGCCGTGCTGTTGCAAGGCCTGGGCTGGATGCTGTGGCTGGGGGCAGCCGAGGGCGGCACGCCGCTGGCCTTGGCCGGCGCGGGCACGGCGGCGCTGGGGCTGGCGTGGTCGGCCACCCTGTTCGGCCGCCTGCTGTGGCGCAGCCGCGCGCCCGAGCGCCAGCACGCCACGCTGGTGTGGCTGGCGGCCTGCCTGGGTGTGGCAGCGCTGCTGGGGGTGGCGGGTGCCGTGTGGTGGGGACGCCACGACATCGCCCGCGCCTGCCTGCTCACCGGGTTGTGGGGCTTTGTGGCCACCACCTTTGTGGTGGTGGCCCACCGCATGATTCCGTTTTTCACCGCCAACGCCCTGCCCATGGTGAGTGTCTGGCGGCCTCACTGGGTCTTGACGCTGATGTTGTTTGCGCTGGGCATGAAGACGCTTTCGGTGTGGACCGAATGGGCCGGCTGGACGGCCGGCGCCTGGCCCCTGGTGCACGGCTTCTGGATGCTGGTGAGCGGCCTGCTGCTGCTGTGGCTGGCCGTGGTCTGGGGGCTGATGCAAAGCCTGCGCATCAAGCTGCTGGCCATGCTGCACCTGGGGTTTGTGTGGCTGGGCCTGGGTCTGCTGATCGACGGCCTCAGCCACCTGTGGGCCGCGCTGACCGGCACGCAAGCGCTGTACCTGGGCGCGCTGCACGCCAGCACCATGGGTTTTCTGGGCTCGCTGATGCTGGCCATGGTCACGCGGGTGTCGTGTGGGCACAGCGGCCGGCCGCTGGTGGCCGACGGCCTGATCTGGTCACTGTTCTGCCTGCTGCAAATCGCCACCCTGCTGCGCCTGGCTGCGGCGGCGGGCGGCAGCGGCTCGGTCATACTCACCGTGGCCGCCGCCACCGCCTGGACGCTGACCGTGGTGCCATGGTCGTGGCACCTGCTCAACTGGTGGGGACGCCCCCGCCGCGACGGCCGCCCCGGATGAAACAAGCCCACCGATGACCGACCTGGCCCTGCCCCACCCCGACGCCCCGACCTGGGCCGACACGCTGATCCAAAGCCGCCGCACCACGCTGCCCAAGCGCCTGTGCGGGCCGGGGCCCGACGGCGCCCAACGCACGGCCATCCTGGCCGCCGCCGCCGCTGCGCCCGATCACGGCCAGCTGCTGCCATGGCGCTTCATCGAGGTGCCCGACACCCAACGCGCCCGGCTGGCACAAGCCTTTGCCGACGCCCTGCTGGCGCGCGACCCGGCCGCCAGCGCCCAAGACATGGAACAGGCCCGCGAAAAAGCCCACCGCGCGCCCTGGTTGCTGCTGGCCGTATGCCGCACGCGGGGCGGCGACCCCGAGGTGCCGCCGCAGGAGCGCGTGTTGTCGGCCGGTGCCGCCATCCAGAACATGCTGTTGCTGGCCACGGCCATGGGCCTGGGCTCGGGTCTGACCAGCGGCAAGGCCTTGTCCTCGCCTGCCTTGCGCACGCTGTTTGGCCTGACGGCCGATGAAGACGCCCTGTGTTTCATCAACATAGGCCACGTGCGCGAAGCGCGCAAGCCACGCCCCCGCCCGCCGGTGGAAGCCTATTTCAGCCGCTTGGGCGAAGGCATGCCCACCGAGCGTTGAAGTGGCGGTTTCCGGGCCCCGGCCCGGATGGTTTCTAATGGAGGGTTGTCGCCGCGCCACCAGAATCCGATCCATTTGATGAAATCGACCTTTCTGAAAGTGGATGACGGTGACCCGGCGCTGTTCCAGCGCCACCGCCCGGCCCGTTTGGGTGCAGGGCGCCAACCCCCCCTTGGAGGCATGTTGTCGCGCACGAACTTCAGCAGTTCAACCCTGGTCCGTCTGTTGGCGCAAGCCACCGGTGCGGGTGCGCCTCGCCACGACGTGGCCGAGCGGCTGAGCCAGTGGCTCAACGCCTTCGACGCGGTGGCGCTGCACGGCATCCACCAATCGGTGGGCACAGCCGCGCCGGCCGCCCAGGCACCCAGCGCTGCGGCCGACACCGCGCAACAGGCCGTGGTTGAGCTGTTCCAGCGCACGCGCGCGGCCCTGGTGGAGGCCATCACGGCGCACGGGCGCCCACCGGTACCGGTGTCCAAGGCACGCGCTGCCACGCTGCAACGAACGCCTGCCCCTGCGCCCGAAGAAACGGCGGTCGACTACGGCACCTTCTTCAAGCGCCACCTGGAACTGCAGCGCGAGATGGCGCTGAAAATTGCGCCGCTGCGCGCCCAGGCGCGCCAGGTGCTGGCACGCAGCGCACCGCGCCTGCGGCCCCTGGCCGCGCTGGACGCGCTGATGGAACAGACCCTGGGCGGGCGCGAACACAAGCTGCTGGCCCAGGTGCCGGCGCTGCTGGAAAAACGCTTTGAACAACTGCGCGACACACCCGGCGCGGGGCCGGCGGTGTTTGGCAGGGAATGGGAGGCGATCGTGCTGGCGGAGTTGAATCTGCGGCTGCAGCCGGTCCTTGGATTGATGGAAGCATGGGGCGCAAGCCCACAGACAACACAATGAACCGATTCGCTTTTGGGGCCGCCTTCGGGGCCGGCCTGTTGACCGTGGGCTGGATTGGCCTGGGTTTTGTGGGCCACAGCCCACTGGCCTTGTCGATCACGCTGTTGATCGCCGCCACCTACCTGCTGGGCGCGCACGAACTGCGCGGCTACCGCCGTGCCAGCAACGCCTTGTCCGCCGCGCTGGACCCACAGGTCACGGCGCCGACCGACGTCGCCACGTGGCTGGGCCAGTTGCCCGCCAGCCTGCGCCCTGCGGTGCGTTCGCGCATCGAAGGCGAGCGGCTGGCCCTGCCCGGCCCGGCGCTCACGCCCTACCTGGTGAGCCTGCTGGTGATGCTGGGCATGCTGGGCACCTTCGTGGGCATGGTGCTGACCTTTCAGGGCGCCGTGTTCGCGCTCGAAGGCTCGGCCGACCTGCAGGCCATACGTTCGGCCCTGGCCGCGCCCATCAAGGGCCTGGGCCTGTCCTTCGGCACCTCGGTGGCGGGCGTGGCGGCCTCGGCCGCGCTGGGGCTGATGTCGGCCATGGCGCGGCGCGAACGCGCCGAGGTGGCGCGCCGGCTCGATGCCCACGTGGCCAGCGAACTGCGCGCCTTCTCGCTGGTGCACCAGCGTCAGGAAACCTTCAAGGCACTGCAGCAGCAGGCACACGCCCTGCCCGAAGTGGTGGGCCACCTGCAGGCCATGATGGACGGGCTGGAGCGCCGCAGCCAGCAATTGAACGACCAACTGCTGGGCCAGCAGGCCCAGTTCCACCGCGAGGTGGGCGTGGCCTACACCGAGCTGGCCCGCACCGTTGGCAACAGCCTGCAGGAGGCCCTGGCCGCCGGCGCCCGCGCGGCCGGCGACAGCATACGCCCGGTGGTTGAAGCCACCATGGCCGAGATCGCGCGCGAATCGCAGGTCAGCCATCAGCGCCAGATGGACGCCACCCAGACCCAGTTGCACAGCCTGGTCAGCGACATCGGCGCCACCGCACGCGAGGCCGCAGAGGGCTGGCGCACCACGCTGGCCGCGCAGGCCAGCGCCGACGAAGCGCAGCGCCGGCAATGGGCAAAGGCCCTGCAGGCGGTGGCCGGCACCCTGCAATCCGAATGGCAACAGGCGGGCGCACAGGCGCTCGCGCAACAGCAGACGGTGTGCGACGCGCTGGCGCGCACCGCCGCCGACATCAGCAGCCAGGGCCGCGAACAGGCCCGCCAGACGGCGGACGACATGGCCCGCCTGCTGGGCCAGTCCGACGCGCTGGTGCAGACGCGCCTGCAAGCCGAAGCCGCCTGGGCGCAGCAGCAGACCGAACGCACCGAACAGCTGGCCAGCCTGTGGCGCAGCGAACTGGCCGCGCTGCGCAACGAGGAAGCCGCGCGCGGCGATGCCGCCGTGGCCCGTCTGGGCGAGCTGCAGGATGCCGTGGCGCGCCAGCTGGCCACCCTGGGCGCCGCGCTGGAAACGCCCATGACCCGCCTGCTGCAAACCGCAGCCGAAGTGCCACAGGCGGCGGCCGAGGTGATCGCGCAGATGCGCGGCGAAATGACACGCCTGTCCGAGCGCGACAACGCCGCGCTGGAAGAACGCAACGCCCTGGTGCAGCAACTCGGCACCCTGTTGTTGGCCGTGCAACAGACCACCACCGAACAGCGCGCGGCCATCGAGTCGCTGGTGGACCGTGCCGCCGCCACGCTGGCCCAGACCGGTCAACAGGTGGGCGCCACCCTGGACGCGCAGGCCGAACAGGCGTCACAAGTGGCTGCACGCGTCAACGCCAGCGCGATCGAACTGGCCACCCTGGGTGAGGCCTTTGGCCACGGCGTGTCGCTGTTCAGCAGCAGCAACCAGCAGCTGATGGACAGCTTGCAGCACATCGAAGCCACGCTGCAACAGGCCATGGCCCGCAGCGACGAGCAACTGGCCTACTACGTGGCACAGGCGCGCGAGGTGATCGACCTGAGCATCAGCTCGCAGCAGGGCCTGGTGGAAGACCTGCGCCGCCTGCGCCATGCGGTGCCCGAAGGGAGTACCGCGTGATCGGCCCACACCACGCCGATGGCGTGGACGACGGCATCGAGCAGACCGCGCCGGTGTGGGCGGTGTTCGGCGACCTCATGGCCGGCCTGCTGGGCGCCTTTGTGCTGATTCTGGTGGGCGTGCTGGTGATGCAGATGGAGCTGGTGGCCAACCTCGAATCCGAGGTGCAGAAGCGCCGCGCCGAGGAGCAGCGCCGCATGGCCCTGGAAAAGGCGCTCGCGATTCCGCTGCAGTCGGGCCGGGTCACGCTCCACAACGGCCGCATCGGCATCAGCGGAAGCGTGTTGTTCCCCGTCAACTCCGACGAGCTGCGGCCCGAAGGCCGCCAGCTGCTGCAAAGCCTGGTGCCGCCGCTCAAGGTCTACCTGGGCGAGCGCGACGAGATGCTGATGGTCAGCGGCTTCACCGACAACAAGCGCATCCAGGAAGGCAACCGCCGCTTTGACGACAACCTCGAACTCTCGGCCCAGCGCGCGCTGACCGTGACACGTGCCCTGATCGACGAAGGCATGCCGTCCTCACGCGTGTTCGCCGCCGCCTTCGGCGCCGAGCAACCGGTGGCCGCCAACAGCAGCGAAGCCGGCCGCGCCCTCAACCGCCGGGTGGAGATGGCGCCGGTGCCCAAGGCCAACCCGACGCCCTCGCAGTGACCGACACCGCGCGCGATACCGAGCACCGCCTGCAAGCGCTGCGCGAAGCCGGCGCGGCGCAGCGTGCGCCGCTGCGCTGGCACCACCTGGAGCGATTGCATGCGCGGCTGGCGGCGCTGCCGCCCGACGTGGCGACCCAGCTTGGAGGCCCGGTTGAACGGGCGCTGCAGGCCTGCGAACGCGACCTGGCCAACGCACCCGGCTCCGCCGCCAAGCCCCGCGCCGTGCCGGCGCCGCGCCACGCGGCACTCGCCGCACTCAACCAGCACCTGCGCCAGCAACACGAGCGCAGCGCGCGCGACGCCGCCCTGGCCGGCGAGGCCATCGACCCGTCGGAACTGGCCAGCCTGCGGCGCTTTCGCGCCAGCTGGTCGCGGATTGCGGCCGAAGACCAGGTGGCGCAGGCGATGTCCCGCACACCGGACAACGCCGGTCCGCTCAATTCACATGCGCTGGTGCTGCGCTCGCTGGCGCTGATGCGCGAACTCTCGCCCGACTACCTGCAGGGTTTCCTCGCCCAGCTCGACACCTTGATGTGGCTGGAAGACCTGGGCCAACGGCCGGTGGCGGCCAAGCCGGTCAAGCGGGTCCGCGGCCGTCGCTGAGGGGCGCCGGCGTGTGCGGCGCCCGGTACACCCGCCGCACCACAAAAGGCGGGCGCCGTTTGCTCTCGATGTAGGTGCGCCCCACGTACTCGCCCACAATGCCGATGCCTATGAGCTGCAGGCCGCCCAGGAAGGTCACGGCCACGAACAGCGAGGCGTAGCCCGGGATGTCGTGGCCAAAGATCAGCGTGCGCACCAAGATCCACGTGCCCCAGGCCAGGGACACGCCAGCCACCGCCAGGCCCATGTAGCTCCAGATGCGCAGCGGCGTGATGGAAAAACCGGTGATGCCCTCCACCGCCAGGTTCCACAGGCGCCAGCCGTTGAAGCTGCTGCTGCCGGCCACGCGGCTCTCGCGCACGTAGTCCACCGCCGCGGTGCGAAACCCCACCCAGGCGAACAGGCCCTTCATGAAGCGCCGGCTTTCGGGCAAGGCGTTGAGCGCATCGACCACCGCCCGGTCCATGAGGCGGAAGTCGCCCACGTTGTTGGGGATCTGGATGTCGGACATGGCGTTGTGCGCGCGGTAGAAAGCACCTGCCGTGACGCGCTTGATCCAGCTGTCGGAGGACCGGTCGGCGCGGCGCGCCACCACCACCTCAAAGCCCTGGCGCCACAAATCCACCAGCTGCGCGAGCAGTTCGGGCGGGTCTTGCAGATCGGCGTCCATGGGCACCACCGCCTCGCCTGTGGCCACGGCGATGCCGGCCGACAGCGCGGCCTCCTTGCCGAAGTTGCGGCTCAGGTCCACCACCACCAGATCGGCACGCCGCTGCTGCAAGGCCACCAGGCGCTGCAAGGTGTCGTCGCGGCTGCCGTCGTTGACGCAGACGATTTCGAAACGGGCATCGGGCACCGTGGCCAGTGCCTGGTCCAGGCGGGCCAGCAGACTGTCCAGGGCCTGGGCTTCGTTGAAACAGGGGACGACGATGGAAATGCGGTTCAAGGGCGGTACCGTTGGGGGCCACAGGCCCCGGGCGGGACTGTCAACGAATTTTACATTTGACCCAACAAGCGCAGGCCCATGGGCCCCTGCCGCAAACGGCTGCGGCAGCGCCTACGAAGCCTTGACCGACAGCGGCACCGGAGCCGTGGGCGGCGGCGCATCGGGACCCCGGTTGCGCGCGTTGCGTTCCACAATGGTCTGCATGACGAAGGTGCCAAATGCGGGGTCCTGGTAGAACACCTGCCAGAACTTCTCCGCCGTGAGGCTGCCAATGCGCACCTCGGTGAGACAGATGGCGCCCGCCGTGCGCTGGTGGCTGCGGGTGAAGACGCCCATTTCGCCCAGCAGCGCGCCTCGGCCCAGCTCCACCTGCACGCGCTCGATGAGCACGCGCCCCTCGAGAATCAGGTAGATGTGCTCGACCGGGTCGCCTTCGCGGAAGATGCTGTGGCCGAGCGGCAAGGTCTGCACCGTCATGTAGGGCAGCAACATGTCGAGCGAGAACTGGCCGCCCGACACGCGCTTGACCTGCCCCAGCAGGTTGCGCATCTGGTGCAGGCGCCAGAGGTTGAGCGGAAACAGCAGGCCGTGCAGCACGCAGACCGGTATGAGGCCGGCCATGAGGCCGTAGCTGAAAAAAGCCAGGTTGCTGGCGATGGCCACCACACGCAGCGACACCATGGTCTTGAGCGAAAAGCTCAGCAACACCAGTCCGGCGGCGGCCCATCCCACCCAGTCGGTTGCGCTCAATGACATTTTGAGGATTTGTAAAAATTGAGATCGTAGTGAGCGCAATGGGCAGCGACGCTCGGGTAAACCCTGTACCCGGGTGGGTACCGCTCAAAAAATAAAGCCGGCCACATGGACCGGCTTTTTCAGGCACCGTTGCGGCGCTTACTTGCGTGCCTGCGCCACCGCGCCCTGCACGTCCTTCCACAGGCCTTCGCCCACGTTGGTGGCGATGCTGGTGTTGATGGCGGTCAGCTTCTCGCGCATGCGGTTGGTCTCGGCCGGCGTGAGTTCATTGACCAACATGCCCTTGGCCTTGAGGTCGGCGAGGGCCTTGGCGGCTTCTTCGCGGGTGTCCTTGCGCTCAAAGTCGCGGCTCTTCTTGGCGGCGTCCATCAGCACCTTCTGCTCGTCCTTGGACAAACCATCCCAATACTTCTTGCTCACGGTCACGATCCACGGGCTGTAGACGTGGTTGGTCACGGTCAGGTACTTCTGCACCTCGTAGAACTTGCTCGACAAGATGGTGTTGTAGGGGTTCTCCTGGCCGTCCACGGCCTTGGTCTCCAGCGCGGTGAACAGCTCGGAGAAGGACAGCGGGATGGCGTTGGCGCCCAGGGTCTTGAAGCTTTCCAGGAACACCGGGTTGGGCATCACCCGCAGCTTGATGCTGTCGAGGTCTTCCAGCTTGGTCACGGCGCGCTTGTTGTTGGTCAGGTTGCGAAAACCGTTTTCCCAGTACACCAGGCCCACCAGGCCTTTGTCCTGCAGCTTGTCCATCACCTTCTGGCCCACCGGGCCGTCCAGCACCACATCGGCCTCTTTGGCGTTGTTGAACAGGAAAGGGGTGTCCCAGATCGCCATTTCCTTGGTGATGCCCACCAGCGTGGCGGTGGAGCCCACCATCATTTCCTGCGCGCCGCCGATCAGGGCCTGCTGCATCTGCACGTCCGAGCCCAGCGCGGCGGCACCGACGGCGCGGACCTTCATCTTGCCGCCCGAGGCCTTTTCCACCTCTTCGGCAAACAGCTTGACCGCGCGGCCCTGGTTGGACACTTCGTTGAGGCCGTAGCCAAAACGGATGATGCGCGGCTTGATGTCCTGGGCGATGGCGCCGAAAGACGCCACCAGAGCGGCGGCGGACACGGCGGCCAGCACGGTACGACGGAAGGTTGTCATGGAAGTCTCCTTGGGGTTGGGTCGGGTGAAAAAACGAAAGGCTTCAGCGCATCCAGCGCACCGGCTCGATGACGATCTGCGGGAACAACACCAGCAAAGCCAGGATGGCGGTGTAGGTGAGCAGGAAAGGGTTGACGCCACGGATGACGCTGGACAGTGAAATGCGGCCCACGCCAGCCACGACGTTGAGCACGGTGCCCACGGGCGGCGTGATCAGGCCGATGGCGCCGTTGAGCACGAACATCAGGCCGAAGTACACCGGGTCGATGCCGGCCTTGACGGCGATGGGCAGCATCACCGGCGCGAAGATGAGGATGGTGGGCGTGAGGTCCAGCGCGGTGCCTATCAGCACCAGCACGACCATCATCACCGCCATCAGCAGGCGCGGGTTCTCCACCAGTGGCCCCAGCCAGCCGGTCAGCAGCGTGGGCAGGTCGGCCAGCGTGATCATGTAGCTGGCCACCTGGGCACCGGCACACAGGAACATGACGATGGCCGTGGTTTTGGCCGCGCGCACCAGCACGCCGTGCACGGCGGAAAACTTCATTTCACGGTGCACGAACAAGGCCACGAACAGCGCGTAGAAGGCGGCCACCACAGCGGCCTCGGTGGGTGTGAACACGCCCGACTTCATGCCGCCAATGATGATGACGGGCATCAGCATGGCCCAGAAAGCCTTGGCCGTGGCGCGCAGGCGGTCTTGGAGCGGCAGCGGTTCGCCCTGGGGCAGGTCCAGGTCCTTGAGCACCCAGCGCCACGCGAAGACCAGGCCAACACCCATCATCAGCCCCGGCACGATGCCCGAGACGAACAGCGCCGAGATCGAGGTGTTGGTGGTCACGCCGTAGATGACGAAGGGCATGGACGGCGGGATGATGGGCGCGATGATGCCGCCCGAGGCGATGAGACCGGCCGAGGTGTTCATGGGGTAGCCCTGCTGGCGCATCATGGGCAGCAGGATGGTGGCCAGCGCAGCCGTGTCGGCCAGGGCCGAGCCACTCATGCTGGCCATCAGCACCGCAGCACCAATGGCCACGTAACCCAGCCCCCCGCGGATGTGGCCCACCCAGGCCTGTGCCATGGTGATGATGCGCCGGCTGATGCCGCCCGCGTTCATCAACTCGCCGGCCAGGATGAAGAAGGGCACGGCCAGCAGCGGGAAGCTGTCCACACCCGCCACCAGGTTCTGGGCCAGCAGCTGGGCGTCCCAGAAATCCAGCACCCAGGCCATGCCGGCCCCGGTCAAGACCAGCGCCAGACCCATGTTCATGCCGGTGCCCATCAGCACCAGCATGCCCAGCGAAAAGACCACGAAGGCCTGTGCTTCAGCGCTCATCATCACTCCACATCCGCGCCATGGCCCAGGTCCAGTGGCTTGCGCGTGACCAGCTCGACCACGGCCATCACACCGATGGCCAGCGAACACAACAGGGCCGGCAGCGGCAGCAAGGCGGCCGAGTAGCCCATCACCACCGAGTGGCTGCCCAGCCCCACCCGCACCTGCTGCCAGGCGCCCCAGGCCAGCATGGCGCAAGCAGCGATCACCAGCAGGCGGATCAGTGCGGTGATGACAGCAAACGCCAGCGGCCGGCGGGCCAGCAGGGCGGCCAGACTGGTGAAGGCCATGTGTTCACCGGCCGGGTAGGACACCGCCGCGCCGATGAACACCATCCACACGAACAGCAGGCGCGACAGCTCTTCGCTGGCGGCCACGCCGCTGCCAAAGCCGTAGCGCAGCACCACGTTGATGAACACCGCCGTGGCCATCACGCCCAGGCACACCGCCATGGCGGTGTGGGCCAGGCGCACGGCCACGTTGGGGGTTTGCTCGTTGGGCGAACTCATGGCGCCAGCTCCGCTTGGGCAAGCCAGGCCGTGGCCTGGGCTTGCAGTTGATCGATAGGCAACAGCGCGTCAAGCCGCAGCACGCCCGCTTCGCCCACCGGCGATTCAAGCGTGGCGAACTGGCTGTCCACCAGCGCGCTGGAGAAAAAGTGCGTGTCGGCCCGCGCCGCCACACGCCGGCCGGCCTCGGCGCGGGCGATGTCGAGAAAGGCGAAACGCAGCCCGGGGCAAGCGGCACGCAAGTGGTCGCGGTAGGCGCGTTTGAGGGCCGAACAGGTCAACACCGCGCCGTTCGGGTAGGCCTGCAACAACTGGCCCAGCGTCTGCAGCCAGCCGGCGCGGTCGGCGTCGGTCAGGGCGATGCCACGGCTCATCTTGTCGCGACTGGCAGCACTGTGGTGGTCGTCGCCCTCGATCAGGGGCACGCCCACCGCAGCGGCCAGCGCGGCACCCAGGCTGGACTTGCCACAGCCGGCCACACCCATGACCACCAAAAACACCGATGACGGTGGAAATTTCATTTGGACAGCGCTATCCGAAAAAATCAAAAAAAGAACTTCCAGCAAGAAGTCCACCCTCGGCACCGTGTATGGTGACCGATCACTGAATTTTGTTGCCGAACACCTTGCTCAGGGCATCGGACAGCGCTATCCTAACCGCACTGACCGAACTTCAAACAAGGGAAAACCCTTGACCCGTGCCGAATCCAAACGCCGCTCCAGCGGTCGTGTCACCCTCAACGATGTGGCGCAACTGGCCACCGTGAGCCCCATCACCGCCTCGCGCGCCCTGCGCGGCGAGCGCAGCGTGGCGCCCGACCTCGTGGCCCGCGTACGGGAAGCCGCCCAACAACTGGGCTACGTGCCCGACCCCGCCGCGCGCGCCCTCGCCTCGCAACGCAGCAGCCAGGTGCCGGTGCTGGTGCCCCTGCTGTCCAACGCCTTGTTTGTGGACGTGCTCGACGCGGTGCACCGCACGCTGCACCCACATGGTTTCCAGACGCTGATCGGCGTCACCCACTACGACCCGCAGGAGGAAGAACAGCTGCTGCGCTCCTACCTCGCGCACCGCCCGGCGGGGCTGCTGCTGACCGGCTTCGACCGCACAGAAGCCGCGCGCCAGATGATCGCCGCCAGCGGCGTGCCCTGCGTCTACCTGATGGAGCTGACCCAGGCACCCGGTGTCTATTGCGTGGGTTTCTCGCAGCAGGACGCCGGCCACGCCATCACGGAACACCTGGTGGCGCGCGGGCGCCGGCGCATCGCCTTTGCGGCCGCCCAACTGGACCCGCGCACCCTGCAACGCGCCGAAGGCTACCGCCGCTGCCTGCGCCAGCACGGCCTGTACGACCCCAAACTCGAACGCCTGGTGCCCGAACCCTCCAGCGTGCGCCTGGGCGGTGAGCTGTTCACCGAGTTGCGGCAATCGCGCCCCGACTGCGATGCCATCTTCTTCAACAACGACGACCTGGCGCAGGGCGGGCTGCTGGCCGCCCTGCGCCTGGGCGTGGCCGTGCCGCAGCAGGTGGCCGTGGCCGGTTTCAACGACCTGGCCGGCAGCGACCAGATGCTGCCGCCGCTGACCACCGTGCACACCCCCCGCGCCGAGATCGGCCAGGCCAGCGCACACATGCTGCTGGCACTGATGCGCGGCGAATCGCCCCAACCCAGCTCCCATGATCTGGGTTTTGAACTGCGCGTGCGCGGCAGCACCTGAAGAACGCCGCGCCACAGCGGCAGCCAGACGCCCCCGCTCAGCGCTGGCAGGCGACGACAATACGCAGATGCACCGACTCCTGAAGATGTTCCGGCGCCACCTGTGTGTGGGCGCCACGTTCGTGTTGACCACAGCCGCCAGTGCCCAGCCCGCCGCCCGCACCCCGTTTGAGGACACGCTGGCCCAGCGCATGCAGGCCTGCACCGCCTGCCACGGCGCCCAGGGCCGCGCCGCGCCCGACGGCTACTACCCACGCATCGCCGGCAAGCCGGCCGGCTACCTTTACAACCAATTGCTCAACTTCCGCGACGGCCGCCGCCACTACCGCCTGATGGCACAGATGGTGGACCCGCTGACCGACGCCTACCTGTGGGAGATCGCGCAGCACTTCGCCGCGCTCGACCTGCCCTACGCCGCCCCCACGCCACTGCAGGTGTCGCCGGCCGACTTGGCGCGCGGCCAGCGCCTGGCGCAACAGGGCGATACGGCCCTGCGCATCCCCGCCTGCGCCAGCTGCCACGGCGCCCAGCTGACCGGCATGGAGCCCGCCACGCCCGGCCTGCTGGGCCTGCCGCGCGACTACCTCAACAGCCAGCTCGGCGCCTGGCGCACCGGCCAGCGCCGCGCGCACGCGCCCGACTGCATGGCCCAGGTGGCCGAGCAGCTGAGCCAGGCCGACGTGTCGGCCGTGAGCGGCTGGCTGGCCACCCAGGTGGTGCCGGCCCACGCCAAACCCGCCCTGGCGCCCACCCAGGCATTGCCTGTGGCATGCGGCACCGCCAGCGCACCGGGAGCACGGCCATGACGCGGTGGATCAAAACACTGCTGGGCCTGCTGCTGGCAATGCTGGCCGGCGTGGCAGTGGTGGCCTGGCTCAATGTGCGTGGCGAAGCGCCCCTGTCGGACGCCGCCCCTGGCGCCCCGGCCGACGCCGCCACCATAGCGCGTGGCCGCCAGTTGGCCACCGTGGGCAACTGCCAGGCCTGCCACACCGCGCGCGGCGGCGAGCCGTACGCCGGCGGACGCGGCATCGCGACCCCATTTGGCACCGTCTACGCCGGCAACCTCACGCCCGACCCCACGCATGGCCTGGGCCAGTGGAACAGCGACGCCTTCTGGCGTGCCCTGCACCACGGCCGCTCGCGCGATGGCCGGCTGCTCTACCCGGCCTTTCCGTACAACAACACCACACTGGTGAGCCGCGAGGACAGCGACGCCATCCACGCCTACCTGCGCAGTGTGCCTGCCGTGGCACAGGCCAACCGCCCCCACGAACTGGATTGGCCCTACAGCACCCAGGCAGCACTGGCCGTGTGGCGCGCGCTGTACTTCCGCCCCGGTGGCTTTGTGCCCCAGCCACAGTACAGCGCCGAGTGGAACCGGGGCGCCTACCTGGTGCAAGGCCTGGCCCACTGCAGCGCCTGCCACGCACCGCGCAACGCCCTGGGTGCCAGCAGCAATATGCTCGATCTGGCAGGCGGCCTGATCCCGCTGCAGAACTGGTACGCCCCCTCGCTCAACGCACCGGCCGAAGCCGGGGTGCAGGACTGGCCCGCAGAGCACATCGTGGCCCTGTTCCGCGACGGTCGGGCACCGGGCGGCCAGGTCACCGGCCCCATGGCCGAGGTGGTGCAGCACAGCACCCAGCACTGGGCTGACGCCGACCTGCGCGCCATGGCCGGCTACCTCAAGGCCCTGCCCAGGGTCGATGTGCCCTCCGTGCCTGTGACGAAGAAACCACCCTCGCGCACCCTGGACCTGGGCGCCCAGCTTTACGGCAAGCACTGCGCCGCCTGCCATGGCGAGCGCGGTGAAGGTGTGGCCAACGCCTACCCACCGCTGGCCGGCAACCGCAGCGTGCTGCTGGCATCGCCCGCCAACCTGGTGCAGACCGTGCTCAACGGCGGCTTTTCGCCCGCCACCACCGGACACCCTCGCCCCTTCGGCATGCCTCCGTATTTGCTGGAACTCAGCGACGCCGACATCGCCGCCGTGTTGACCCACGTGCGCGGCAGCTGGGGCAACACGGCTGCGGCCGTGAGCGAACTCGACGTGCTCAACCTGCGCGGCACGGCACGCCGCTGAAAACAGAAAAACGCCATGCGCCTGAACCTCATCTACGCCCGCGCCGCCAACGGCGTGATCGGCAAGAACAACACCCTGCCCTGGCATCTGCCCGAAGACCTGGCCCACTTCAAGCGCCACACCAGCGGCTGCCCGGTGCTCATGGGCCGCAAGACTTGGGACTCGCTGCCACCCCGCTTCCGCCCCCTGCCCGGCCGCCGCAACCTGGTGCTCACGCGCCAGAGCGATTGGCAGGCCGAAGGCGCCGAACGCTGCGACAGCCTGGAAGACGCACTGGCCCGCTGCGCCGATGCGCCCGAGGTCTGGGTGATGGGTGGTGCCCAGCTCTACGCACTGGCCCTCCCACGCGCACAGCGCGTCGTCGTCACCGAAATCGGCCAGGCTTTTGAAGGTGATGCCTTGGCACCAGTGCTGGGCCCAGAATGGACAGAAACATCACGCGACGCCAGCGTGTCGACGCAAGGCCTGCCCTTTGCCTTTGTGACCTTGGAACGGAAAGCCGCATGAACCAGCGCACACCCACGCCGCCGAAGATGTCGTTCAGCTTCGCGCCCATCAAGCTCAAACCCACCGCGCCCCCACAGGACGTGCGCCTCGCGCCCATCCAGTCCCTGGTATCGCAAGGCCGCTTGGACGATGCCGAAGTCCAGACAAGGGCCTTGCTCGCTGCCGACCCACAGCACGCGATGGCCTGGAAGACCCTGGCGGCCGTGTTGCTCGCCCAGGGCAAGGATGCGCTCGACGCGGCGCAAAAAGCGGTGGCACGCATGCCCAACGACGCCCAAGCGGTCACCAACCTCGGCCGGGCCTTTCATGACCGCCGCATGTACAAAGAGGCCATCACGGCCTACCGCTATGCACTTCGTTTGCAACCTCAGCTGCTGCAAGCCCTGCTCAATCTGGGCGCGGCCTTGCGCGACACCGGCGACTTGGCCGGTGCCGAGGCGCAGTTGCTGACCGCCACGCGCTTGCATCCTTCGTCACCTGAGGCCTTCAACGATCTGGGCGTGACGCTGACCCTCGCCGGTAGGCTCGACGCGGCCTACCAGAGCCTGCACCAGGCCCTGGCGCTGGCACCCCAGCATGCGATGGCGATGACCAACCTCGGTCAGGCCTTGATCGAGGGGCGCCGCCACGACCTGGCCGCCGGCGTGTTCGACCGGGCACTGGCCACACAGCCCGATCTGGCCAAAGCGCATCTGGGTCGGGCCAACGCATTGCGGGAACTGGGGCTGCTGGAAGACGCCGAGGCCAGCTACCGGCGGGCGTTGGCGCTGCAGCCGCAGGACCCGCTGACCGAGATGGGCCTGGGCATCTGCCTGGTGGAACAGGGCCGGGCCGAAGAGGCTCTCGTCCACTACCAGGCGGCGCAAACCCTGGAGCGCAACGACCTTGCAGCGCTGCCGGGCATGATGTTTGCCCGGCAATACCTTGCCGACCCGACGCCACTGGACTGGATCCACGAGGCGCGCGCCTTTGGTGCCGCTGCCAGCGCACATGCCCAGGTTTTCCAGCGCTGGCAAGTCACCGCCGATGCGCACCGCCCGCTGCGCGTCGGCATGGTGTCGGGCGACTTGCGCCGACACCCGGTCGGCCGCTTTATGGAATCGGTGCTGCTTGAGCTGGCCGGACAGCACAGCGCGTCGCTGTCCTTCGTCGCTTATTTCAACCACCACGAAGAAGACGAACTGACCGCGCGGCTGAAACCACGGTGTGTCCAGTGGCACGCCGTCGGGGAGTGGACAGACGCCCAGCTGGCCCGCCAAATCCACCAGGACGGTGTGGACATCCTCATCGATCTGGCCGGGCACACCACCCACAACCGGGTCAGGGTATTCGCTTGGCGGCCCGCACCGGTGCAGCTGAGCTGGCTGGGCTACTTCGCGACCACCGGCATCGCCGAAATGGACTACCTGCTGGCCGATCCCCACACCGTGCCCCCCGAGCACGAAGCGCATTTCACCGAAACCATCTGGCGACTGCCCGAGACCCGCATGTGCTTCACGCCGCCCCGCGAAGTGGTGCCGGTGTCGCCCCTGCCCGCACAAGCCAGCGGCCACATCACCTTCGGGTGCTTCAACCATGTGGGCAAAATCAACGACACGGTCATCGCTACCTGGTCACGCATCCTGCACCGGGTGCCCGGCAGCCGACTGTTCCTCAAAGCCAAACAGCTGGCTGGCGAAGCGGCGCGCCAGCGGCTGACGCGTGCGTTGGCGGCCCATGGCATTTCGGACGACCGCTTGGTGCTTGAAGCCGGTTCGCCGCGCCTGCAGTACTTGGAGACCTACCACCGCATCGACATCGGCCTGGACCCCTTTCCCTACACCGGCGGCACCACCACGGTCGAGTCGCTGTGGATGGGCGTGCCCGTGCTCACCCTGGCTGGACCCAACCTGATTTCGCGCCAGGGCTTGGCTTTGATGAACAACGCCGGCCTGCCCGACTGGGTGGCCAGCGATGCGGACGACTACGTCGAACGTGCCGTCGCGTTCGCCAACGACCTGCCTGCATTGGCCGAATTGCGCAGCCAGCTGCGCGCGCAGGTGCTGGCCTCACCCCTGTTCGACGCGCAGACCTTCGCCCGACACTTTGAGGCCGCATTGCGCGGCATGTGGACACGCTGGTGTGAGCGGCAAACACCCTCTCTTTGAAAGTACGCACATGCAACTCGCGACCTGGAACGTGAACTCATTGAACGTGCGCCTGCCCCAGGTGCTGGACTGGCTGCAGGCCCACCCGGTGGATGTGCTGGCGCTGCAAGAGCTCAAGCTCACCGACGACAAGTTTCCGCACGATGCCTTTGCGGCCCTGGGCTACCAGGCCCAGGTGTTCGGCCAGAAGACCTACAACGGCGTGGCGCTGCTCACCAAAGCTCCGGCCGAGGCGGTGATCCGCAACATACCTGGCTTTGACGACGAGCAGTCACGCGTGTTGTGCGCCACCGTCGCGGGCATGCGCGTGATCGGCGCCTACTTTCCCAACGGCCAAGAGCCGGGCAGCGAGAAGTTTGACTACAAGATGCACTGGCTCGAAGCCCTGCGCGCCTGGGTGCGCGATGAGTTGGCGCAGCACCCGCAACTGGTGCTGATGGGCGACTACAACATCACCTTCGACGACGACGACGTGTGGGACCCCGAAGGCCTGCGCGACACCATCCACTGCACCGAGGAAGAGCGCTACCACCTGCGCGCGCTGATTGCCCTGGGGCTGCACGATGGTCTGCGCCTGTTTCCGCAGCCGCCCAAGAGCTATTCGTGGTGGGACTACCGGGACTTCGGCTTTCGCCGCAACCGTGGGCTGCGCATCGACCACATCCTGGTCAGCGATGCGGTGAAGGCCCGCGCCACCGCTTGTGAAGTCGACAAGGCGCCACGCAAGAACGAGCGGCCCAGCGACCACGCGCCGGTGGTGATGACCTTGAATGACTGAATGACCAAACGACTTCGCGGCCAACGGCCGCGAAGTCATTCTGTCACTCCTCCAGGTGCAGCTCCTGGATCTTGCGGGTGATGGTGTTGCGGCCTATGCCCAGTTTGTGCGCGGCCTCGATGCGCCGGCCCCGCGTGCTGGCCAGCGCGGTCTGGATCAGGCGGGTCTCGAAGCGGCGGGTCAGCACGTCCCACACGTCGGTGCGACCTTCGGCCAGCAGGCGCTGTGCCTCGACCTGCAGATCCTGCTCCCAGTCGCCTGGTCCTTCGGTCAGACGCGCCTGGGCGGTGGGCAAGGCGGCCATCGGCGCTGCGTGGGCGGCGACCACCCCGCTATCCACCGGCATGGCAATGGGGGCGGCAAGCACCGCAGCACCCGCTGTGGGCGCCGGCACCCCTCCCAGCACTTCGGGCGGCAGGTCTTTCACGTCCACCACCTGCGCCGGCGCCATCACGGTCAGCCAGTGGCAGATGTTCTGCAGCTGGCGCACGTTGCCGGGGTAGTCGAAGGTGCTCAGCACCTGCAGCGCCGCGTCTGAAATGCGCTTGGGCTCCACGCCGAGTTGGGTGGCGCTCTGCTGCAGGAAAAAGCGCGTGAGCATGGGCACGTCTTCGCGCCGCTCGCGCAGCGCCGGCAGGCGCAGGCGGATGACGTTGAGGCGGTGGAACAGGTCTTCGCGGAAGCTGCCTTCCTTGACGCGCTGCTCCAGGTTCTGGTGGGTGGCTGCAATCACCCGCACATGCGCCTTGACCGCGCTGTGGCCGCCCACGCGGTAGAAATGCCCGTCGGACAGCACGCGCAGCAAGCGCGTCTGCAGGTCAAACGGCATGTCACCGATTTCGTCGAGAAACAGCGTGCCGCCCTCGGCCTGCTCGAAGCGACCCCGGCGCATGGTCTGCGCCCCGGTGAAGGCGCCGCGCTCATGGCCGAAGAGTTCGCTTTCCAGCAGGTCCTTCGGAATGGCCGCGGTGTTGATGGCGACAAAAGGGCCACCCGAGCGCGGGGAATGTTTGTGCAAGGCGTGGGCGACCAACTCCTTGCCAGCGCCAGATTCGCCCGTGATGAGCACGGTGACATTGCTTTGCGAGAGCCGCCCAATGGCGCGGAACACGTCCTGCATGGCGGGCGCCTGGCCCAGCATTTCGGGCACGGTGCCCAGGCGCTCTTCGGCCACTTCCTCGCGCTGGCTTTCGTCCACAGCGCGGCGGATCAGCTCCACCGCCTTGGGCAGATCGAAGGGTTTGGGCAGGTACT
>CAYUAH010000022.1:0-22074 GCA_964442375.1 uncultured Hydrogenophaga sp.
GAGCCGGGGATGCGCTCGATGGCCGCCTGGATGGGCAGGATCATGAAGGGCAGCCACATGTAGACGAAGACGATGAAGGTGCCCAGGCGCGAGAAGGACAGCGAGTTGCCGCCTATGCCCGGCGTGGCCAGCAAGGCATCGAGCACCCAGCCCAGGTGCAGCTCGGCCAGCACCCAGCTGATGGCGCCTTCCTTGGCCAGCAGCAGCTTCCAGGCGTACAGGCGCACCAGGTAGCTGGACCACAGCGGCAGCATGACGGCGATGTAGAGCAGCGCTTTTTGCGATCCGCGCGCATAACGGGCCATGTAGAACGCGATGGGAAAGGCGATGGCGGTGCAGGCCACGGTGACGGCGACCGCCATGGCCACGGTGCGCAGCACCACGTCCACGTTGGCGGGCTGCAGCATGTCGCGGAAGTTGACCAGGGTGAGCTGGGTGCGGTCCACCACGCCGGAGAATTCGTCCAGGCCAAAAAAGCTGTTGGCCAACAGCGCAAACAGCGAGCCCAGGTAGACCACGCCAAACCACAGCAGCGGCGGCACCAGCAGCAGGCCCAGGGCCAGGCCACGGCGGGTGTAGAGCAGGTCCGACAGGCGGCGCAGCGGCCCGGCGCTGACCACCGGCGCGGTCATCGCCAGCGTGTTCATGCCGCCACCCCTTGCAGTGCGTGCACCGCGTCGCCGCTCCAATGCAGGTGCACCGTGTCACCTGCGGCCGGCACGGTGGCCAGCTGCAGCGGGTTGAGGTCCACCACCACCGGCTCGCCGGCCCAGTCCATGCGCAGGCGCGAAAAGGCGCCGAAGTACTGCACGTCCAGCACCGTGCCGCTCAGGCGGGCAGTGTCCGCCGTGCCCAGGTGGATGCGCTCGGGGCGCAGCATCAGACTGTCCACACCGGCCAATTGCCGCGCGCGATCACCCTGGAACACGTTGGCCGCACCCACAAAATCGGCCACGAAGCGCGTGGCCGGCGCGTTGTAGATGGTCTGCGGCGTGCCCACCTGCTCCAGCCGGCCTCGGTTGAACACGCCGATGCGGTCGCTCATGGACAGCGCCTCGTGCTGGTCGTGGGTGATGAACAGGAAGGTGATGCCCAGCTTGCGCTGCAGCGCCTTCAGCTCGGTCTGCATCTGCTCGCGCAGCTTGAGGTCCAGCGCGCCCAGCGGTTCGTCGAGCAGCAGCACCTGCGGCTCGTTGATGAGGGCACGCGCCAGGGCCACGCGCTGGCGCTGGCCACCCGAGAGCTGCGCCGGCCGGCGGTCGCCCACGCCGCCCAGGCGCACCAGTTCCAGCATCTCGTCGGCACGGCGCAAGCGCGTGGTCTTGTCCACGCCTTTGACCATGAGCCCGTAGGCCACGTTGTCGCGGATGTTCATGTGCGGGAACAGCGCGTAGTCCTGGAACACGGTGTTCACCGGCCGCGCATAGGGCGGCAACTGCGACACGTCCTGCCCGCCAATGAGGATGCGCCCGGAGGTGGGCAGGGTGAAGCCGCCGATCATGCGCAGGCAGGTCGTCTTGCCCGAGCCCGAGGGCCCGAGCAAGGTGAAAAACTCGCCGCCCTCGATGGTGAGGTCCACGTGTTCGACGGCGCGCACGGTCTGTGCGCCACTGCCGAACACGCAGGAAACGGCTTCGAGGGTGACGGCGACGGTCATGGGATCAGCGGCCTCCGAGCACCGCGATGTAGTCGGACACCCACTTGTGGTAGGGCACGCAGGCGTTGTTCTGGGTGCTGCACTTGGTGGTCGGCGTCTTCCAGAAGCTGATGCGCTCGAAGCTGTTGTAGCCCTGGCGCGCGCAGCCTTCGTCACCCAGCAGCTTGTTGCCCTTGCAGGCGGCCGGCACCGAAGGCACCGAGCCGAACCAGGCCGCCAGGTCGCCTTGCAGCTTGGGGTTGAGCGAGTGCTCCATCCACATGTAGGCGCAGTTGGGGTTCTTGGCCTCGGCGTGCAGCATGGTGCTGTCGGCCCAGCCGGTGGCACCTTCGGTGGGCACCACGGTGGCGATGGGGCGGTTCTTGGACTTGAGGATGTTGGCCTGGAACTGCCAGCTTGACGACGCGACCACGCCTTCGTTGGTGAAGTCGTCGATCTGCACGAAGGCGTCGTGCCAGTACTTGCCCACGATCTTGCGCTGCTGGCGCAGCAGTTCCAGCGCGGCCTTGTACTGCGCCTCGTTCAGTTCGTAGGGGTCCTTGATCCCCAAGGCCGGGTTCTTCTTCATCAGGTAGAGCGCGGCGTCGGCGATGTAGATCGGACCGTCGAAGGCCTGGACGCGGCCCTTGTTGCTCTTGCCATCCGGCAGGTTCATCTCCTCGAACACCACGTCCCAGCTGGTGGGCGGCTTGTCCTTGAAGACGGTGGTGCTGTACATCAGCACGTTCCAGCCCCACTGGTAGGGCACGCCGTAGTGGGTGTTGTTGGCGTGGTGCCAGGGGGCCTTCTGCAGGCGCGGGTCCACGTTCTTGTAGCTGGGGATCAGGTCCACGTTGATGGGCTGCACGCGCTTGCCCGCGATCAGGCGCATGGAGGCGTCACCGGAGGCGGTCACGAGGTCGAAGCCGCCTTCGTTCATCAGCGCCACCATCTCGTCGGACGTGCCGGCAGTCTTGACGTTGACCTTGCAGCCGGTCTTCTTCTCGAAGTCGGTCACCCAGTCGAAGTTCTTGTCGGTCTGGCCGCGTTCGATGTAGCCCGGCCAGGCCACGATGTCGACCTTGCCTTCGCCTTTGCCCAGCTTTTTCAAAGCGGTCTGCGCCTGGGCCACCGGCGCCAGCGTGCCCAGCGTGAACGCGGCGGCCACAACACCGGCGAGGGTGCGTACCAGAGGTGTTTGTGCAGGTTTCATGAGTCGGTCACCTTTCGATGGATGAGGTTGGCACTGGCGCGACC
Source organism: uncultured Hydrogenophaga sp. (assembly GCA_964442375.1). Classification (GTDB taxonomy): domain Bacteria; phylum Pseudomonadota; class Gammaproteobacteria; order Burkholderiales; family Burkholderiaceae_C; genus Hydrogenophaga. The sequence goes on from CAYUAH010000022.1 coordinate 2,894, forward strand.
CGCCACCCGGCGCGTCGTCAGTGCCCGCATCCTAGGAAAGGTCAGGCGACTTTCAAAATTCAATATTGCTGCGGTAAGCTATCTCAAAAATAGTGATCTAGGGTTTACCCATATCGTTTTTGCACTGCAACAGGGCGTTGCCACCGCCCCGCGCACCACAATGAACCGCCACCTCACGCTCAAGCAGTTCCGCTACTTCCTCGCCGTGGCCGAGTCCGACTCGGTGGCTGCGGCCTCGCGCATGCTCAACATCGCGCAATCGGCCATCACCAAAAGTGTGCTGGAGCTGGAAGACGCGCTGGGGCTGCAGCTGTTCGAGCGCAGTCCCAAGGGCATGCGGCTCACACCCGAGGGCCACCGCTTTCTGGTGAAGGCGCGGCGGGTGATTGGCGCCGTGGCCGACGCCACACGCGGTGTGCAGCAGGCAGCCGAGCCGCTGGGCGGCACGCTGGCGGTGGGCGTCACCAGCCTGGTGGCGGGCTATTACCTGTCGGAGGTGTTTGCGCGCTTCAAGCGCACCTGCCCGGGCGTGAACCTGCACGTGGTGGAAGACGCGCCGCCCTTTCTGGAGCACCTGCTGATCAACGGCGAGCTGGACATCGCCATCATGGTGAGCAACGCGCTGGGCGAGCCGCAGGCGCTGGTGGCCGAGACGCTGACGCGGTCACCCAACCGGGTGTGGATGGCCGCCGACCACCCACTGGCCGGCCAGCCGGAGGTGAGCCTGGCCGAATGTGCCGAACACGACCAGATCGTGTTGTTGGCCGATCGCATCGAGGTGTTGATGCGCCAGGTGTGGGCGCGCCACCAGCTCAAGACGCGTGCGGTGCTCAAGACTTCGTCGCTGGAGGCGGTGCGTTCGCTGGTGGGCGTGGGCGCCGGGCTGGCGGTGCTGCCCGACTTTTTGTACCGCCCCTGGACGCTGGACGCCGAACACGTGGAAGTGCGCACCTTGCGCGACGCGGTGCCTACGGTGGACGTGGGCCTGGTATGGCGACGCGGCTCGCAACCGCGCGCCGAGGTGCTGGAGTTCATCGAGGTGGCGCGGGATCAGTCGCGGTCTCGGCGGCCGGTGGCTTGAATTCGGTTCTTTCTCGTGGCGTCGGTCATGAGCGACCGGGTTGTGGTTTTCTGGTGGCATCGGTCATGGGCGACCGGGTATCCGGCTCCGCGGCTGTCCCCCGCCGGCTGCGCCGGCTCCTCCTTGATGCCGCTGCGCCGGACACCCGATCACCCATGCCCTTGAGGTGCGCCACCGCTTGCACGCCCACATCGCATTGGCTCGCGGGTGCGGGGTGCGCTGCGCAGCGACATAAAGGCGGAGGGCGCGCAGCGCCCGGGGGACAGTCGCGGAGCAGCGTACCCCGCGACCGCGAGCCCGCGAGGTCCCGGCACGCTATGTCTCGCCCCCTGGGGCACTCGCACAAGGCAACATCAGCGTGAACGCCGCCCCGCCCTCGGTCGCGTTGTGCGCGCTCAACTGCCCACCGTGTTGCTCGACGATCCCGTAGCTGATGGACAGGCCCAGGCCGGTGCCCTTGCCCACCGGTTTGGTGGTGAAAAACGGATCGAAGATGCGCAGCAGGTGCTCGGGGGCGATGCCTGGGCCGTTGTCGCGCACGCTCACGCGCACCTCGATGCCGTCACTCTCCAGGACCACCCACACCACCGGCGCCGCTGTTCCGGTCAGGGCGTCGAAGGCGTTCTGCAACAGGTTCATCATCACCTGCTGCAGCTGGCCCGCACTGCCCATGACCCAGCATGGAGCGCCCGGCGACCAGCGCACTTCGACCGCCGCCGAGCGGCCCTTCTGCACCCAGTGGATGGCGCGCTCCACCACCTCGTTCAGGTTCACCGGTGTGCGCTCCTCCGGGTCCATGGCTGAAAAACGCTTGAGCCCGTGCACAATGTCGGCCGTGCGCTGGGCGCCCTCCAGTGTGCCCTCGATGAGCGAAGGCAGGTCGCCCATCAGGTGCTCGATGCGCAGCTTGTGGCGCAGCGCCTGCAACCCGGCTTCGGGCTCGTGCGCGTGCACGGCGGCCAGGTAGGTCTGCAGGCGGTCGCAGTACTTGCGCAGCGCATGCACGTTGCCCAGCACGAAGCTGATCGGGTTGTTCAGCTCGTGCGCCACCCCCGCCACCAACTGCCCCAGCGAGGCCATTTTTTCGGAGTGCAGCAGCTGCTGCTGGGTGCGCTTCAAGGCCTCGTGGGCAGCACGCATCTCGTGGTAGGCGCGTTTGATCTCGGCCGTGGGTCGCCCCACCCACACCGTGCCCGCGCGGCGCCCGCTGGGGCCGATGCGCGGCGTGCAGCTCGCGTCCACCGGCACCGGCTGGCGCTGGCGGTCCAGCAGCTTGAGCTCGATGCCCTGACCGGCACGCGGCGCGTCGCTGCGCTCCATGGCCTCGCGCGCGGCCGACACACTGGCCTCGTCGGCCAGCAGGTCGGCCAGGCTGCTGCCCCGCAGCTGGTCCTCGCGCCGGCCCACCAGCTCGCACAGGGCGGCGTTGGCCTGCTCGATCAGTCCGCGCTCGTCGCACACCACCAGCACGTCCGACATGGAGGTGAGCACGCTGACGATGAACTGCTGCGACTGCTCCAGCTCGGTGTTCTTTTTCTCCAGCTCCACCTCGTCGTCGATGAGCCGGGTGTAGACCTCGTCCATCTTCTGGATCACGTCCATCCAGGTGGACTCGTCCACGCCCTCCATGGGGAGCGCGGGCAGCGGGCTGGGCGAACGGCGCTTGCTCATGCCGGCGCTCAATGCACGGTACACACCATGCAGGGATCAAAGGAGCGCACGATGTGCTGGACCGCCACCGGCGTGGTCTCGCCAGGGCGAATGGGCGCGCCCACCAGCGCCTGCTCCAGCGCGCCAGGCACGCCTTGCGCGTCGCGCGGCGAAAAGTTCCAGCTGGTGGGCGCCACGATCTGGTAGTTGGCGATCTGCCCGCCCCGCACCACCACCCAATGCCCCAGGCAACCGCGCGCGGCCTCGCTCAGCCCCACCCCAAAGCCTTCATCGGGCAATTTGGCGGGCACACAAAAAGCTTCGGTGGGGCGCAAGGCCTGCAACCACTGCTCCATCAGGGGCACCACCCGCGCCAGCTCCAGCACGCGGGCCAGCACCCGGGTGAACACCGTGCCGCCATGGCGCCGCACCACGTCGTGCACCAAAGCCTGCCCGCTGGCCAACTGGCGCGCGATGGCGCCGGTCTCGATCACCTCGCCGGCCAGGCGTGGGGCCTTGTTCCAGGTGTAGGCCCCGGGCTTGTCGGGCTCGGGGCGCGTGAGGCCTTGCAAAGGGTGCAGGGCTTGTCGGCCCTGGGCCATCCAGGCATGGGTGGCGTCTTCGGTGATGGCCGACGCCTGCACAATTTCAAGCTGGCCGGTGGCCGCGCGCCACAACCCGCCGGCCAAGGCATGGCCGCCATCGGGCTGGGCGTAGGCGCCATAGCTCAGGTAGCGGCCCGGGCCCGGGCCCATCGCCGACAGCCCCTGGTCTCGCACCAGCGACAGGAAAAAGCGCAGGTCGCCGGCCATCGGGTCTTGTGCGTGCCAGGTCCACAAGGCGTCTTCGCTGGGCAGGTCAAGCACGGCCTCCAGCGGCGCAGCAAACAACTGGCGCTCCAGAAAAGCACGGAACTCGCGCACCTTGGCCAGCAGGCGCACGCGCTCGGCGGCGTCTATGGGCCGTGTCGATCCGCCCGGCTCGATGGACTGGGTGTGGGGCCATTTGCCGCCCAGGGTGCCCACCAGCGTGAACCAACGCTGGCGGGCCGCCGTGGCCGCGCGCACCTGCTCGCCCTCGGAAGGCGAAAAGCGGCGCAGCGCCTCGGCGTGCCAGGGGCGGTCGGCGTACACCGGCCGCACGAAGTCGGGCATAAAGAAGAGGTAAAAGTGGGTCAGGTGGTCGGCCAGGTTCTCGGTCGCCAGGATCAGGTTGGTGGCGTGTTGGCCGTTGGGCGGCACGGTGATGCCCCCCAGGTCCGCCAGCGCGCGCGCCGCCGCCACCGACTGCGACACCGAACAAATGCCACAGATGCGGGGCACATAGACCAGGGCATCGTGAGGCACCTTGCCTTGCAGGATCTGCTCGAAGCCCCGGTACATGGTGGCGTTGACCTGGGCCGACGACACGCGGCCCTCGGCCATCTCCAGCGCCACCTCCAGATCGCCTTCGACGCGGTTGAACGGCCCGACCAGCAAACGCGAGCTCATTTGAGGCGTGTCCTGCGGATGGCGGGTTTTTCCACCAGGTGATCGGCCACCGCGTTGTGCTTGACCCGCTTGGGCGTCGCGCTCTTGGACAAGGAGGCCAGCGCCACGAACCAGGCCTTGGGCATGTCGGTGGGCAAGCCCACCGGGATGCCGGCGATCTTGGGTGTCTGGTGGAAGGGGTGGCCCGGCTCCTGGAAGCCGGGCTCGGTGCAGGCGATGCAGGCGTAGCCGCCACGGGTGCAGCTGCCCTCGCCGTTCCAGGGGCGGATGTTGCAGTCGGCATGCACCTGGGTGCCCTTGCAGCCCATGTGCTCCATCATGCAGCCCAGGTCAGAGGGCTTCTCCGCGCTGGCCTTGAACTCGTAGTACTCGTTGCGGGTGCAACCGTGGTGCACCAGCTGGTCGGCGTAGAAACGCGGCCGGGCCAGCGGGTCCAGGTCGTCTTCGGTGAAAGTGCCACCGGCCAGCGCCATCAGCGTGTCGATCACCCAGCTTGGGTGCGTCGGACAACCAGCGATGTTGATCACGGGCAGGCCACTGCCGCTGCGGAAATCCGCTCCCAGCAAACCGCCGATGCGCTCGTCCTCGTACTGCAGGCCACAGGCATCGGTGGGGTTGTCGCCGCCCGCCGTGATGCCACCCCAGGCGGCGCAGCTGCCCACGGCCAGCACGTGCCGGGCACGGACCGCCAGTTGGCGCGCCCAGTGGATCATGGGCAAACCCGTGCCCGCCAGCATGTGGAAACGCCCGCTGCCGTTGGGCCCGCGCAGCAGCGAACCTTCGACACACAGCGCATCCAGCCGCGTGTGGCCGTCCAGCACCGACTGCAGCAGCGCGATCACTTCCTCGCCACTGGCCAGGGACAGCGACGGGTGCCACAGCAGGTCGATGCCGGCATCGCGCAGGTGGCCCTGGAAATCGGTGGTGTCGGCGCACAGCAGCGACATGCTGCAACCGCCACACCCGCCACTTTGCAGCCACAACACGTTCATTTCGCGTCCAGTCCAAAGCGCTGCATCTTGGCGCGCAGGCCCACCCGCGACAGGCCCAGCTCCTGGGCCGCGTGGGTTTTGTTCCAGCGCAGGCGCAGCAGGGTTTCGCGCAGCACCATGGCCTCGATCACGTCCAGGCGTTCGCCCAGCGTGCCGGTGCGCGGCAGCGCGGCCGCCACGTCGGTGGCCGTGCCGGCGCCACGCCCCTGCAGCACACGCGGTGAAAAGGCCGACGCCGGCAGCTGTGCCCCATCGTGCAGGGCGAGGGCGCGGGCGATCTCGTTGCGCAGCTCGCGGATGTTGCCGGGCCAGGGGTAGGCCATGAGGCAGGCCAGGGTGTCGTCGGGCAAGGTGGCACCGGGATGCCCCAACTCCGCCGCCACGTCCAGCGCGGTCTGGCGTGCGATGGGTGGGATGTCGGCCACCCGCTCGCGCAGCGGTGGCACCGTGAGCGTGATGCCGGCCAGGCGGTAGTACAAATCTTCGCGGAACAGGCCCTCGCGCACCCGCTGCTCCAGCTGGCGGTGGGTGGCCGCAACCACCCGCACGTCCACCGGCACCGGGCGCACACCGCCCACCGGCCGCACCTCGCCCTCCTGCAGCACGCGCAGCAGCTTGACCTGGAAGGCCGGCGAGGTCTCGCCAATTTCGTCCAGGAACACGGTGCCGCCGTCGCCGCGCTGGAACAGGCCGGGGTGGTCTTCGACCGCGCCGGTGAACGCCCCGCGCTTGTGGCCGAACAGCTCGGATTCGAGCAGGGTGTCGGGGATGGCCGCGCAGTTCTCCACCACGAAGGGGCCGCTGGCGCGGGGCGAGGCGTAGTGGATGGCGCGCGCCAGCAATTCCTTGCCGGTGCCCGACTCGCCCAACACCATCACCGGGATGTCGTAGCGGGCCACCCGCTCGGCCATGGCACACACGGCGTCCAGCGGGCTGCCGGTGCTGCGCACGATGCGCTCGAAGCTGAAGTGCCGGCGCGCCTGTGCCATCTGGCCGGCGGTGCGCTGGCGCAGCACGCCGGTGCTGGTGCGCAGCTCCAGGTTGAGGCGGCTGGTCTGACGTTGCAGGGCCTGGGCCTCCACCGCGTTGCGCACCGCGTCGAGCAGGTGGTCGGGCGACCAGGGCTTGAGGATGTACTGGTAGATGCCGGCCTCGTTCACGCCCGCGATGATGTCTTCGCTGTCGGTGTAGCCGGAGATGACGATGCGCACCACGTCGGGCCAGCGCTCGCGCACCTGCTTGAGGAAGACCACACCGGTGGTGCCGGGCATGCGCTGGTCACACAACACCACGCTCACCGGCTGGCGCTCCAGCAGGCCGCGCGCCTCGTCGGCGCTGCTGGCGGTGAACACGGTGAAGTCCTCGTCCAGCGTGCGGCGCAAGGCGTCCTGCGAGCGCACCTCGTCGTCCACCACCAGCACGGTGGGCAAGAGGTGGGGGCTGGGCGGCGGGGTCACGGTGCGCGTGTGGGTGTCGTTCGGTTCATTGTAGAAGCGCACGCCATCGCAGCGGGGTCGCGGCGGGTCCGCGATCAGCAGATGCGGGGCAGCTGTTCGCCACTGAGCCAGTCCACCACGCGCCGGCCCCCAAAACGCGTGTCCATCTGCACGAAGTGGTGGCTGTCGGTGGTCACTTCGCCGATGCGCATGGCCTCGCGCCCCAGCGGGTGGGCACGCAGGGCCGCCAGCGCCGCCTCGGCCGCTGCGGGCGCCACGATGGCGACCAGCTTGCCCTCGTTGGCCACGTACAGCGGGTCCAGGCCCAGCAGCTCGCAGGCCGCGTCCACCTGGGGTTTCACAGGGATCTCCGCCTCCTGCAGGCGCATGCCCACGCCGGACTGGCGCGCGATCTCGTTGAGGGTGGTGGCCAGGCCGCCACGGGTGGGGTCGCGCAGCACCCGCACGGCGCCGGGCACGGCCGCCAGCAGGTCGGCCACCAGGGTGTGCAGCGCCGCGGTGTCGCTTTCGATGCTGGTCTCGAAGGCCAGCGATTCCCGCCTGGACAACACCGCCACGCCGTGGTCACCCACCGTGCCCGAGAGCAGCACCACGTCGCCCGGGCGCGCGTTGCGGCCGCTGACGTCAACGTCCGGCGGCAACACGCCGACCCCGGTGGTGCTGATGAAGACACCGTCGCCCTTGCCCTGCTCCACCACCTTGGTGTCGCCGGTGACCACGGGCACACCGGCCTCGCGGGCGGCCGCGCCCATGGACTGGACGATGCGCTGCAGATCGGCCAGCGGAAAACCCTCTTCGAGGATGAAACTGGCGCTCAGGTAGAGCGGGCGCGCGCCCATCATGGCCACGTCGTTGACGGTGCCGTGCACCGCCAGGCAGCCCAGGTCACCGCCTGGGAAAAACAGCGGCGAGACCACGTGGCCGTCGGTGGCCATCACCAGCCGTCCGCCCGCCACCTCGCCCCCGGGCCAGGGCAGCGCGGCACCATCGTCGCCCTGGCGCAGGAACGGGTTGTCCAGCGCCGGCAGGAACAGCTCCTCGATCAGCTGCGCCGCCGCCTTGCCGCCGGCGCCGTGGCCCATGTCCACCCGCCCGTGCCTGATGTCGAGCGGTCGGGTGTAGGTCTTTTTCGCCGCCGACAGCTGGGCGGGTGGGCGGTCGTGATCCACTTTCATGACGTCTCCTCTGAGGTGGCCGCCAGCACGGCGATGTCGCGGAAACGCCCGTAGCTGTAGTGGGCGGCACAGGCGCCTTCGCTGGACACCATGCAGGAGCCGATCGGGTTTTCGGGTGTGCAGACGGTGCCGAAAATCTTGCACTCGCGCGGTTCTTTCACGCCACGCAGGATGGCACCACACTCGCAGGCCTTGTTGTCGGGCACGGCCTGGTAGTGCAACTGGAAGCGGTGCTCGGCGTCAAAGTCGCGGTAGGCGGCGCGTATCTGCAGGGCCGACAGCGGCATGGTGCCCAGACCGCGCCACTCGAAGGCCTCGCGCAGCTCGAACACCTCGTCCATCACGGCCTGTGCGTTCAGGTTGCCCCCGGGCGTGACGGCGCGGGTGAACTCGTTCTCGACCTCGGCCCGCCCGTCGTTGACCTGGCGCACCAGCATCAGGATGGCCTGCAGCACATCCAGCGGCTCGAAACCGGCGATGACCACCGGTTTGTGATACTCGGTGGCGAACTTTGCATAGGGGTCGGAGCCGATCACGATGCTCACATGGGCCGGCCCCACAAAGCCTTCGATCTCGGCCGTCTCGTGTGCCTGGGCGCCGTCGAGGATGGCGCGGATCGCGGGTGGCGTGAGCACGTGGCAGCACATGACGCTGAAGTTCTTCAGCCCCTCGCGTGCAGCGTCGCGGATCACCAGCGCGGTGGGCGGCGTGGTGGTCTCGAAGCCAATGGCAAAAAACACCACCTGCCGTTCGGGGTGGCTGCGGGCGAGTTGCAGCGCGTCGGCGGCCGAGTACACCATGCGGATGTCGCCACCCCGCGCCTTGGCCCGGGTGAGGGACAGGCTGTCCGACGCCGGCACACGCAGCGTGTCGCCGTAGGTACAGAGAATGACGTCGTGCTGCAACGCCAGCCTGATGGCCTGATCGACACGGCCGATCGGCAGCACACACACGGGGCAGCCAGGGCCGTGGATCATGCGCACATTGGGTGGCAGCAGCTCCAGCACGCCGTAGCGTGAAATCGCGTGGGTGTGGCCGCCGCAGAACTCCATGAAGCGGTAGCGGTGGTCGGGCCGGGCCTCGGCCGCGATGCAGCCGGCGATCTGGCGCGCCAGGGCGCCGTCGCGGAATTCATCGATGTATTTCATGATGAGTGCGCCTTTTCGGTCTGCTGCAGCTCGGCAAACAAGGCCAGCGTGCGGGCGGCTTCTTCGGGATCGAGCACGCCGATGGCGTGGCCCACGTGCACGATGACGTAGTCGCCCACGCGGGCCTCGGGCACCAGGGCAACCGAGATGTCCTTGCGGATGCCACCGAGGTTGACCACCGCCTGGTCAGGGGGCCGCAACGCGACCAGCAGCGCGGGAATGGCTAGACACATGTGGATATCTCCGTTGAGTTGGTGGGGTGCGCGGCCAGTTGTTGCGCGGCCACCCAGGCCTGCCCCAGGGCCAGGGCTGCGTCGCCACAACCGCGTGTGCCGGGCAGCAGCACCTGCAGGCCGGCCTGCTGAAGCAGCTGGCTGACACGTTCGCGCAGGATGCGATTGAAGAAGCAGCCGCCGCCAAGGCAGACCCGGGTCACACCGTGTGCCAGCGCGGCGTTGCCCGCCCAGTCGGCCAGGGCATGGGCCAGTCCGAGTTGAAAGCCCGCTGCCGCTTCGTCCACCCGCTGGGGCGGCTGGTCCGGCAAGGCTGCCCACAAAGCGCCCAGATCCAGCCGACCCAAGTCATCGATGCGGGCGCCGGGCCACGGCGCGCTGTCGGGATGCCCGGCCAGCCAGCGGGCACCGGCACCCTCCAGCGCCTGGGCGGCTTGGGCTTCCTCGGTCTGGCGCAGGCACAGGCCGAGCGCGGCGGCGGCGGCGTCGAACCAGCGCCCGGCACTGCTGGTCAGCGGGCTGTTGAGGCCCAGCAACAGCATCCGCTGCACGCCTTGGGCCAGGGCCACGCCCACCTGTGGGGCAAAACGCGGCGTGATCTCGTCACCCCGACCGAGCGCGTGCAGGGCACTGGCTGCCATGCGCCAGGGCTCGCGCGCGGCCCGGTCGCCGCCGGGCAGGGCCAGCGGTGCCAGGTGACCCAGGCGCCGCCAATCAGCGCCATGGACCCACAACAGCTCGCCCCCCCAGGCCGAGCCATCGGTACCCAGGCCCACACCGTCCAGGGCCAGCCCGATCACCGCCGCTTCGACCTGCTGTTCGGCGACCACGGCCGCGATGTGGGCGTGGTGGTGCTGGACCCCGATGGCGGGCACGCCCAACGCGTCGGCGATGGCGAGGGCCACTCGGGTGCTGAAAAAGTCAGGATGTAAGTCATGCGCCACGGCCCGGACCGGATGCCCGGCCCGCGCGGCCAGTGTGCACAGGGCCGCCAGCGAAGCTTCGAGCGCCATGCAGGCCAGCGGGTCGCTGAGGTCACCGTGGGGTTGGGACCAGCGCGGCTCGCCGTTCACCAGAACACAGGCGGTGTTCTTCAGCCAGGCCCCGCAGGCCAGCACGGTGGGCAGTTCAGGGGTGCGCATCGCCGGCGTTCGCCTCGGTGTGGGGGCCATGGTGGGGGTGGTCGCACCCGTCTGCCCGGGTGGGTTCCATCTGGTGGTCCAGCCAGTGCAGCCAAGCCTCCATGCCGTCGCCTGTGGTGGCCGAGAGCTGCAGCACCTCGATGGCCGGATTCACGCGACGCGCGAACGCAATGCAGCGGTCCACATCAAAGCGCACATGGGGCAGCAGGTCGATCTTGTTGAGCACCATCAGCCGCGCGGCGGCGAACATGTCGGGGTATTTGAGCGGCTTGTCCTCGCCTTCGGTCACCGACAGGATGGCCACCTTGGCGGCTTCGCCCAGGTCCCACAGGGCGGGGCAGACCAGGTTGCCGACGTTCTCGATGAACAGCAGTCCGCCTTCATGGTGATGGTGGTCGTGAACGTGCGTATGCAGACGGCCAAAGGCTTCGGCCACCATGGGCGCGTCCAGATGGCAGCCCTTGCCGGTGTTGACCTGGATCGCGGGCGCACCCGTGGCCCGTATCCGGTCGGCGTCGAAGCTGGTCTGCTGGTCGCCCTCGATCACGGCAACCTGCGGGGCAGGGGCACGCTGTTTCAAGGCCTCGATGGTCGCGCACAGCAGCGTGGTCTTGCCCGAACCGGGGCTGGACACCAGGTTGAGTGCGGTCACGCCGTGCGCTTCGAAATGTGCCCGGTTCTGCCGCGCCACCACGTTGTTGGCACCCAGGATGTCGGTTTCCAGCTTGATGGCGCGGGCCTGGCTCATGCCGGGCACCGAGACGCGGGCCGCACCGGCGCCGAAGTGCAGGTCGCCGTGGGTCGGTTCCACGCGCACTACCCCGGCCTCGCCGGTCAGCACCTGCTTCACGTGCCGGGCATGGCCCAGGCTGTTGTCACTGCATCCACACACCACACACATGGTCCGTCTCCTTGGTCTCAATCATCACTCACGCGCATGTCCAGCACACGCAGTTCCAAGCCGCCGGTCGGCTGCAGCTGGTGGCCGCCACAACGGGGGCAGGCGTCACCGCGCTGGGCCATGGCCACCGTCGCGCCGCAGCCCAGGCACCAGGCTTGACCGGGGGGCTCGTCGATCACGATATCGGCCCCTTGCAGCAGGGTGCCGGGCGCGAGCGCCTCCAGCGCAAACCGCAACGCCCGCACGTCCACTCCGGCGAGCTGACCGGCCTCCAGCCGCAGCGACAGCAGACGGGAGAAGCCCTCGGCGGCCGCGCTGTCTTCCACCAGCTTGAGCACGCCACCGGCCAGGCTGGCCTCATGCATGGCAGGGCTCCAGCCGGGCCACCTGCGGGCACTCGATCTCGAACGGCAGGCACGGGTCGAAGGCAGCCACCAGCAGGCGCACCCGGCGCACCAGCCTGGCGGGGTCTTCGCCGCCATCCAGCTCAGCCAGTTGCCGGGCCACCGGCCCCTCGGGGTGGAAATTCCAGTCGGTCGGCGAGCGCAGCTGGCAGGCAATCAGACGCCCGCTGGCGCCGTCCACCGCGACTTCATGCAACAGCAAGCCACGCGCCATCTCGACCCAGGCCAGACCACAACCCGGGCCGGTGGCCACGGCGCCCCAGGCGAGCGGAGCGCGGCCTTCGGTGGTGGCGCTGCCCAGGCTCAGGCTGACCAGCTCGGCCAGACGGCTGCACAGCAGCGCCCAGGGCGTCAGCGGCGTATGCAGCACCGGGGCGGTCTGCCGGGTCCAGCTGCCGGTGTGCCGCCCCGCCGGCTGGTCAGTGAACACGCCACCATCCACCGGCACGTGCAATGCCGCCGCCGGCTCAGGCCCGTCAGAGGCGTCCCAGGCGCGCGCCGCACGCAGCAGACGGGGCAGCCAGCCGCCGTGGCGCCGGCTCCACTGGTCCAACCCATTGGGGCCGTAGGTTTGCCAGATCCACCACCACACGGTCGGCGACACGTGCAGCAGTTCGCGCCTGAGCCAGCCGGACATGGCGCCCCAGGGGTCGATGCCGTTGGCTGGCAGCAGCAAGGGACAGGCCCGCAAACTGGCCAGCGCCCGCGCCGCCAGCGCGTCGGGGCCACCCAGCAGCCGGGGCCAGTCCAGGGCGATGCGGCGCACGTGTTCCCGAGCGGTCTCGCGGCGCAAGGCCTCGGCCACCCCCGAGGGCGGCGCCATGAGACCGGGCGCGGCCGCTTGCACCGCCAGCGCGGCGCACAGGTGCTGCGCATGGCCACAGAGGTTGAACACGCTGGCCACGCGGCCGGGCCAGGCCTGGGCCGGCTGCCCCTGGCCCAGACGGGCGACCAGATCGTCGGACCGCGTGTGGCGCAGGCTGTCTGGCACGGCCGCGCCAGGGCGCAGCCGCAGGCCGCCTGACAACGCGGCGATGGCCTGCGTCATGGCGCGACTCCGGTCCGGCGCCCGAGCAGAAAGGCCCGGCGCGCCGGGGCCACGGTCCGCGCCTCGGCCGCACCTGAACCTTCGGCCTGCGGGCGCGTCAGCGCCAGCGAGGCCAGGGCCGTCTCGCGGGCATGGGCCTGGTGACTGAAGCCGAACATGGGTGAAAACAACGCGCAGGTCTCGTGGTAGCCGACCGCCACGTCGTGGGCGCCAATGAAGTCGAAACGCTCGCTGCCGAACTGGCGCACGGTGCTGCGCGCCACCTGGTTGTCGTGCGGCAACACCAGCGCGGGCAGCCGCAGCAGGCTCATGAACCAGGGCGTGATCAGCACGCCCTCTGCCACCGCGCAGCCGCCCGCTTCGTACTGCTGCGACCACTCAAAGCCCACCGCCTCGACCTGCAGGGCCGGGTTCAACAAGGGAATGCCGACCATGCGCTCGCGCTGCACGCGGCCGAAGTGGGCGACCAGCGTGGCAACCCGCTCGCGCAGCACGGTCTGGGAGGGCGAAGTGGCGACGGCGCTCATAACAACAGAAACTGATCGGGCTCGCAGTCGCAGTTGGGGCAGCGCCAATGTGCGGGCAGGTCGGCAAACGGCGTGCCGGGCGCGATCTGCCACTGGGGATCGCCCGAGGCGGGGTCGTAGACCCACCAGCAGATCTTGCACTCCAGGCGCGAGTCCGGCCGCAGGACCTCGCGCTGGCCCAGGTAGGAGCCTTCGAAGCCGTTGAACGGCTGGGCGGCGGCTGTCATGCGGCCTCCAGATACGCCAGCACGTCCCGCAGGCGGGTGTGCGAATCGCGCAGGTCCTCCGGCGCGGCCATCGCCACTTCGGGCATGTCCACCACCTCCACCGTGTTGAGGATCACCTTGTCCATGGCGTTGTAGTACACCACGCGCCAGCAGTTCGGCAACCGGGTGTTGGAGATGCGGCAGTTGCCGTAACCGCGTGAGAGCATGAGCAGGCGGCCGGTGCCCAGGTGGTGGTCGAGGAAACCGATGTCCTCGGGCGTGACCGGCAACAGGCTGAGGTTGACCACATGGGGCAAGTGCCCCGGCGCCCAGCCGCGGCTCTGGTCGCGGATTTCTTCCACCAGTTGCGGCGCGTTCTGCACATTGGGTGGCAGCGGCCCGACCCAACGCGGTTGCGCCCCCCCGACCCAAACATCCTCAGCCGCAGTGGTGGCGAACAGGGCCGGTACCGGCCCCACTTCGATGAGGTCTTCCACCAGCTGGTCACCGCGCCAGGTCATCAGGCGCCAGACGCCGGCAAACACCGACTCCTGCACCCGCAGCTCGTGTTCACCGTCCAGATCGGCCACGATGGCACTGGCCTCGCCTTCGCCGAGGGCCTGGTTGACCAGCGTGATGTCGGCCACCGACAGACCAGCCAGCGTGACCTGCCCCGAGCCACCGTCCTGGGCGCAGCGGTCGAGCAGGTTCAGCACCTGCTCCAGCACGGCGCGGGCCAGGTCGCAGCCGCCCAACGCCTCGGGCTCGGGCAGCACCGGCGGGCGGTAGGTGGCCATCTCCTTGGGCAGGGGCAGGTAGTCCAGCGTCTCATCCTCGGTGTGGGCGCCCGGCCCCAGCGCCACGAGGGGAATGGGAAAGTTTTTCATGGGTGTCCAGTGGGGAGGGCTTCAATGGCAGGTGCTGGCGCTGCCCGCGCCGCGTTGACTGACCACTGGGATGCCGACGGTGGGCGGGCGCGAGGGCGGCATGGCCAGAGCGGCCGCCACACCCTGGAGGTAGACGTCCCAGTCCTGCATGCCGGCGATGGCGGTGACGTACTGTCCCTCGCGGAAGAACAGCAGCGTGGGCCAGCGTTGGGAACCGTAGCGGCGTGCCACGGCGTCTTCGTTGTCGCGGGGCACAACGGCGACCTGGAACCGGCACACAAAGTGTTTCATCAGTTCGGGCAACACAGCCGCGACGTCCTGGCCTTCAGGAAACCTCACCGCGTCGCCAGCCAGCAGCACCACCCGATCGCCTGCGCCCTGGACCCAGTCGGCCACGGTGAATTCGTCTACCCAGGTGGCGCCGAAGTCGCGCGCCAGGCGCATCACCAGCGGCGCGGCGGGGTCGGTGTTGGGCGGCGCCAGGGCAAACCCTGGCGCCGGAGTAACGGGCAAATCAAGCATGTGGCTCATGGGGACTTTCTGTGGCAAGTGTTGGAGGTGTGACAGCGGAATGGAGATGGCGCAGTTCTTGGGCGGTGGTGAATGACGGCAGCACAAAGCCGGCCTGACCTTCACTGTCCCCGCCCGCCAGGGCGCCCAAAACGAGATCCAGCGCGGCATTGACCTCGGCAGCGCGCTCTGCGGAAATGGCTTCGCGCGCATCACTCAGGAACACCAGCAGCCAGTCGCCCACCGCCACCGGGCCGACCAGGGCGGTGCTGACACGCCGCAGCTCGCCGCGTCCGACACACCAGGCGTGGCCGGGTTCGATGTCGGTGACACACATGGGCAGGCCGATGCACATGGGATCAGGCCTCGGTGGGGAAAAAACGGGCGTCGCCGGCGCGGCAGGCCAGGTCAGCGGCAGGGCGCTGGGTTTCGTAGGCGGCCAGGGCCAGTTCGTCCACGGTGACGGACTCGCGCCCGCGCAGCGGCGTGTGGCGCAGCCTGGGCTGGCCGCCCCAGCGGGCCAGCTCGGCCACACCCAGGACCAGCGCCTCGTCCATGGCGGCCTTGACCACCGGGCGCAGGCTGCCGCCGTAGTCGTCCAGCTCCTGAGGCTGGCAGCCGATCAGCAGCACGCGCGCCGGGTACTTGCCGGTGAGCTGGGCCAGCGACAACACCTCCTGGAAACCGGTCTGGTGCAGGCTCATCTTCTTGGCCCCCATGAAACGCGGCACGTCGCCATCGCGCACCAGCTTGAGCGTGCCGGGCGCCAGGCCGTAGTCGATGGCATCGAAGATGAGCAGCGCGTCGGCCGCCTGCACGTGCTGGATCAGGTACAGGCCCTGGGTGCCGCCGTCC
The DNA here is from genome assembly GCA_964442375.1 of uncultured Hydrogenophaga sp. Classification (GTDB taxonomy): domain Bacteria; phylum Pseudomonadota; class Gammaproteobacteria; order Burkholderiales; family Burkholderiaceae_C; genus Hydrogenophaga. The sequence goes on from CAYUAH010000022.1 coordinate 18,600, forward strand.
ACCAGCGAGACATGGGGGGCGAACTCGTGGCCGCGCTGCAGGGCTTCGACACTGCGCACGCCAAAGCCTTCGTCGGCCCACAGCAAGTTGCCGATGCCGAGCACGCAGATGGTGGCGGGGAGCGGGTGGGACATGGCCATCAGTCCTTGAAGGTGCGACGACCCGAGATCATGGTGCTGACGATGCTCTGGCGGCCCATGATGTCTTCACGGATCGCGGCGTACACGTGCAGCGTGACGAAGATGACCATCGCCCACAGGCCGAAGCGGTGCCAGGTGTGCACGTCCTGGCTCTGGCCGAACAACGGGATCACCCAGCCGAACAGGCGCTCCTGCCACGAACCCATCTGCGCCCCTTCGCCGTACAACGCGAAGCCGGTGACGACCATGAACAGCGTCAACACCAGGAAACCACTGAACATGGCCAGCCGTGCCAGCGGGTTGTGGCCGACGTACTGGTTGGGCCTGGGGATCAGGAACAGGTACCAACGCAGCATGTTGAAGACCTCGTGCCAGTAGGCCTTCTGGAACAGCGGCACCCAGAACAGTTCGCGCGCGTGGTGGTTGCCCACCAGCGCCCAATAGGCGCGCCCGATCAGGCCCACGGCCAGGATGTAGCCGGCAGCGAAATGGGCAAACCGGATGTAGCCCATCAGGTAGTGGGCGCTGGCCTCGCCCGGCATGGTGGGCAGCGGCTTGCCGATGAAATAGCCGGTGAGGGCCAGCACCGTGATGGACGCCGCGTTGATCCAGTGCCACAGGCGCACCGGTGCTTCGTAGACGTAGACCGACTTGGTGGACTGGCCATGCGAGATGGCGCTGTCATCGATGCCGGTGACGTCGGCCAGGCGCTGCTGGGCCAGTTCGGGGGCGGACAGGGGGGACATGGCAGGCTCCTGCAGAAGTGGACTCACAGGGTCTTGTCCTGGTCGCGGCGGGCACGCCAGCGCCGCACCACCGCGAAGGCCAGCACGATGCACAGCAGCACCAGCCCCTGCTCGATGCCCACGGCATGGGTCAGCATGTCCCACAGCTCGTGGGGTCCGTGGCCGCCGTGGGCCTGGGCCGTGCCGCCCAGGCCAGCCAGCAACGCGGCCGTGACGAAATGGCGGAAGTTCTTGGCTTGCATAGGTGTCTCCTCGTTGTGTCGATGGGCTCAGCGCACGGTGACGCGGGCCATTTCCTGACCATCCGCACTCATCACGTGGGTGGAGCAGGCCAGGCAGGGGTCGAAGCTGTGCAGGGTGCGCAGAATTTCGAGCGGCTGCTCGGGGTTGACCATGGGGGTGTTCATGAGGCTGGCCTCGAAGGCGCCGATCTGGCCCTTGTTGTCGCGTGGCGAGCCGTTCCAGGTGGTGGGCACCACACACTGGTAGTTCTCGATCTTGCCGTCCTTGATCTTGATCCAGTGGCCCAGCATGCCCCGCGGCGCGGCCACCGTGCCCACGCCCTTGGCCTCCTTGGGCCAGGTGGCCGGGTCCCATTTGTCGACGTTGGCGGTGCTGCGGTCGCCGGCCTTGATGTTGGCCACCAGCTGCCTGTAGTCGTCCATCATCATTTCGGCCGCGTACTGGCTTTCCAGCGCACGGGCCAGCGTGCGTCCGATGGTGGTGGGCAGCAACTGCTTGGCGCTGAACTTGGTTTCCGGCAGACCCAGGGCCTTCGGAATCGCGCTGTTGATGGCCACCGCCGATTCATCGACCTGCTGCTTGACGCGCTGGCAGAACTTGTTGCCCTGCACAGCGTGGGCGTAGCCCAGGATGTAGCGCGACAGCGGGCCGACCTCGACCGCGTGGCCGCGCCAGCGCGGGCTCTTGATCCACGAATACTTGGCGCTTTCGTCGAGGTGTTCGATCTTGGTGCGGCTGCCCTTGAAGTTCGGGCCCTCGGGGTGGTAGTTGGCCTCGGTGACACCGTCCCAGGGGTGCAGGCCCTTGGTCTCGTCGGCGTACCTGTACCAGCTGTGGCTCACGAACTCCTGCACCTGCTCGGGGTCGCGCGGGTCGATGGGGTGGATCTTGTCCCAGTTGCCGTCCAGGATCACGCCACCGGGCAGCTGGTGGGTGCTGTGGTCGTAGGGCACCTTCTCGTAGGTGCCGTAGTCGGCCACGTTGGTGGCCGAGAGGCCGCCACCATAGAGCCAGCCGGCATTTTTGTAGATGGTGCCGATGGCCAGCACGTCCGGGATGTAGACGTTGTTGTTGAAGTCGATCATCTCCTGGATGCGGGCCTGCACGAAGTTGAGCCGCTCCATGTTGATGGGCGCGCCGGCCGCGCCGTCGCCGTCGATGTTGATGGCGCAGGGCACGCCGCCCACCAGGTAGTTGGGGTGCGGGTTCTTGCCGCCGAAGATGGTGTGCACCTTGACCCATTCCTTCTGCAGGTCCAGCGCCTCCAGGTAGTGGGTCACTGCCATGAGGTTGGCCTCGGGCGGCAGCACGTAGGCCTTGCTGCCCCAGTAGCCGTTGGCAAAGGGCCCGAGCTGTCCACTGTCGACAAACTTCTTCAGCCGGTTCTGCACGTCGCGGAAATAGCCCGGAGAGGACATCGGGTGGGCAGGAGACACGAGCTGCTGCAGCTCGCTGGTCTTCTTGGGATCGGCCTTGAGGCAGGACACCACGTCCACCCAGTCGAGTGCATGCAGGTGGTAAAAGTGCACCGCGTGGTCGTGCACCTGCAGCGTCTTGGCCATCATCTCGCGGATGAGGTGGGCGTTGAGCGGGATCTTGATGCCCAGGGCATCTTCCACCGCGCGCACCGACGTGAGCGCGTGGCAGCCGGTGCAGACGCCGCAGATGCGCTCGACGAAGGCCCAGGCGTCGCGCGGATCGCGGCCCTTGAGAATGACTTCCAGCCCGCGCCACATGGTGCCGGTGGACACCGCGTTGCGGATGACGTTGTTGCTGTCGAGATTGACCTCGCAGCGCATGTGGCCTTCGATGCGGGTGACCGGATCGACGACGATGCGCCGGCCGGTGTTGTCCATCTTGAAGCCCTGTGTTTCGTATGCACCCATGGTGTTTGTCCTTTGTGGCCTCAAGCTTTGTGGTCGGTGGTGGCGGGGGTCTTGGCGGTGTCGCGCGCCCGTTTGGCCACCGAGATGGCCGCGTGGGCCGCCACCGCCGCACCCACCACACCGGCGGCCGTGCCGCCGATCTGGTCGGCCGTGCCTTCGATGCCAAATTGGTGGATGGTGGTCAGGCGGTCGTAGAAGGAACCCTTGTCCCAGAAGCCGTCCTCGCTGCAGCCAATGCAGCCATGGCCGGCCTTGATGGGGAAGCTGGTGCCCTCGTTCCACTGCACAGTGGAGCAGGCGTTGTAGGTGGTGGGGCCCTTGCAGCCGACCTTGTAGAGGCAGTAGCCCTTGCGCGCGGACTCGTCGTCCCAGGCCTCGACAAACTGGCCGGCGTCGAAGTGCGGACGGCGGTAGCACTTGTCGTGGATGCGCTGGCTGTAGAACATCTTCGGCCGGCCCT
>CAYUAH010000023.1:0-22016 GCA_964442375.1 uncultured Hydrogenophaga sp.
ATGGCACCGCCATCTGCGTGGGCGCAGCCATCATGAACGGCCTCAAGGTCGTGGGCAAGGACATTGCCAACGTCAAGCTGGTCACGTCCGGCGCTGGCGCAGCCGCCCTGGCCTGCCTGAACCTGCTGGTCAAGCTGGGGATTCCGCGCAAGAACATCTGGGTGACCGACCTGGCCGGCGTGGTCTACGAGGGCCGCACCGAGCTGATGGACGAGGACAAGATCCAGTTCGCGCAGAAGACCGAGCAGCGCAGCCTGTCGCAGGTGATTGAAGGCGCCGACATCTTCCTCGGTCTGTCCGCTGGCGGCGTGCTCAAGAAGGAGATGGTGGCCAAGATGGCGGCCAGGCCGGTCATCATGGCCCTGGCCAACCCCAACCCCGAGATTTCGCCGGAGGACGTGAAGGCGGTGCGCGACGACGCCATCATCGCCACCGGCCGCACCGACTACCCCAACCAGGTCAACAACGTCCTGTGTTTCCCTTATATCTTCCGTGGCGCGCTCGACGCCGGCGCCTCCACCATCACCGATGAGATGGAAATTGCGGCCGTGCACGCCATTGCCGAGCTGGCCCAGGCCGAGCAAAGCGAGGTGGTGGCGGCGGCCTATGCGGGTGAAAAGCTGGCTTTCGGTCCCGAGTACCTGATTCCCAAGCCCTTCGACCCGCGCCTGATGATGAAGATCGCGCCGGCCGTGGCACAGGCAGCGGCCGACAGCGGCGTGGCCCAGCGGCCCATCGCCGATCTGAACGCCTACCGCGACAAGCTGCAGAGCTTCGTGTTCGCCTCGGGCACGATGATGAAGCCGATTTACGCGGCCGCCAAGCGAGCGCCCAACAAGCGCATCGCCTACGCCGAGGGCGAGGAAGAGCGCGTGCTGCGCGCCTGCCAGGTGGTGGTGGACGAAGGCCTGGCACGCCCGACGCTGATCGGTCGCCCCGCCGTCATCGCCGAGCGCATCGAAAAGTTCGGCCTGCGCCTGAAGGAAGAGCTGGACTACGACGTGGTCAACGTCGAACAAGACCACCGTTACCGCGACTTCTGGCAGACCTACCACCAGCTCATGGAGCGCAAGGGCGTGACCGTGCAGTTGGCCAAGATCGAAATGCGCCGCCGCCTCACGCTCATTGGCGCCATGCTGCTGCGCAAGGGTGAGGTGGATGGCCTGATCTGCGGCACCTGGGGCACCACCCAGCAGCACCTGGTGCACATCGACCAGGTGATCGGCAAGGCCGAGGGCGGCAGTCCCAGCACCGAACAGGACGTGCGCATCTACGCCTGCATGAACGCGCTGATGCTGCCCGGGCGCCAGGTGTTCCTGGTCGATACCCACGTCAACCACGACCCCAGCGCCGAAGAGTTGTGCGAAATCACCGTCATGGCGGCCGAGGAAATGCTGCGCTTCGGTATCCAGCCCAAAGCCGCGCTGCTGAGCCACTCCAACTTCGGCAACAGCGACCAACCCAGCGCCGTCAAGATGCGCCGCACCCTGGCGCTGCTGCGCGAGCAGGCGCCCTGGCTGGAAGTGGACGGCGAAATGCACGGTGACCTCGCACTCGATGGTGCCGCCCGCAAGGCGCTCATGCCCAACAGCACCGTCAGCGGCGACGCCAACCTGCTGGTTTTCCCCAACATCGATTCGGCCAACATCGCCTACAACCTGCTCAAGACGGCGGCCGGCGGCAACATCGCCATCGGCCCGGTGCTGCTGGGCGCCGCCAAACCGGTGCACATCCTGACCGCCAGCACCACCGTGCGGCGCATCGTCAACATGACGGCGCTGACCGTGGCCGACGCCAACGCGGCGCGGCAGGGCTGATCAGAGAAGTTTGCACACACAAACTTTTTCACTTTCCTGCCGCAACCCACCCCAAGCCCTGCCCGATTTCAGGGCATGGGCTTGCGTTTCTGTCGCGTTTCAGGCACACTTACGACCTTGAATTTAAGGGTTAACCCGGGCTCGCAATCCCTCACCCAACACCACGTTGGCGGGGCTTTCGGACCGGGTTGATTGCGTAAGGAACAGGGTTTTTTTCATGAACCGGATGAAGGCTGGGGTCAAGGCCTGGGTGGCAGTGGCCGCGTTGGCGGTGGCTGCGGTGGTGGGTGTTCAAGCACGCACCTCGCCCGAGGCGACTTCCCCGCTGGTCACCCGCGCCCCGTCGGACACCATCGCGCTGGCAGCGTTGCCACCCCAAGGACGGGATGTGATGGTCCAGATCAGGCAGGGCGGGCCTTTCCGGTACGAAAAAGACGGGACGGTGTTTGGCAACCGCGAGCGTTTGTTGCCCCGGCACAAGCGCGGTTTCTACCGCGAGTACACGGTGCCCACCCCCGGCCTCAGCCACCGCGGTGCGCGTCGCATCGTTTGTGGTGGCACCCAGGTTCAAGCGCCCGAGGCCTGTTATTACACCGAAGACCACTACACAAGCTTCAAGCGCATTGTGCAGTGATCTGAGACAGCATTTTTAACTTTTAGTTATGGAAAGTGAGACGGAGATGGACATGCCACTTCGTACGGTTCGCACCAACATCGTTCAGTCGATCCGTGCCTACAGCGTCAAGGACCTTCAAGCCGCCGCCGAGCAGCTCGGCCACCACTTCCTGTACGCCAATCTGGCCACCGCCCAGAGCAAGCAGGACGTGCTGGACCTGATCGCAGCGCAGTACACCCTGCCGTCCACCTTTGGCAAGAACTTCGATGCGCTCTACGACAGCATGACCGACCTGGTGCACAAGTCGGGCCCGCAGACGGGCTTCATCGTGGTGCTGGAGCACATCCCGGCCCACGCCAAGTTCGACAAGGAAGCCCGCGAGCAGCTGCTGGACATCTTCCGCGACGTGGCCGACTACTGGTCCGACCGCAAGATCCCGTTCCGCTGTTTCTACTCGTTCTCGGTGGCGCGCGCGCCCAAGGGCGAAAGCGTGGAAGCTGCTGACGAGCCCATGCCCACCGACAAGCTGGTGGACGTGAGCCCCATGGCCCTGCGCATGAGCAGCCCGTTCAACGCCGGTTACTGGCTGGCGGCAGCCTGAGCTGCTGCTCACCGCTGAAAAGCCGCTGCAAACGCCGCGGCTTTTTTTATGGTCAATCCACGGCGATCTGACGGTCGCGGATCAGTGCCGACAACAGCTTGGTTTCGTCGGTGATGGTCTTGCGGAAGGTGGCGGCGTCCTGGGCAATGGGCTCGGCACCGAGGTCGGCAAATCGCTGCGCCACGTCGGGCTGGGCCACGGCCTTGGCGATTTCGCTGCCCAGGCGCGCCACCAGCTCATTGGGCGTGCCGGCCGGCGCGAAGACGCCGAACCAGTTGCCCAACTCCACACCGGGCACGCCCACCTCGGTCAGCGTGGGGGTGTCGGGGAAAAAGGCCGAGCGCTTGCTGCCGCTCACGGCCAGCAGCCTGGCCCGGCCCTCGCGGATGTGCTGGAAGCCAGTGGCCGGGTCGAAGTAGTAGTCGATCTGGCCGGCCAGCACGTCCTGCAGCGCGGGCGCCGCGCCCCGGTAGGGCACGTGGGCCACGTCCACGCCAGCCTGCTGCTTGAACAGTTCGCCCACCAGGTGCATTTGCGTGCCCGGGCCACCCGAACCGTAGCTCAGCTTGCCGGGTGTGCTCTTGGCCAGCTTGACCAGTTCGGCCGCGCTGCGCACCGGCAGGTCCTTCTTGGCCACCAGGTAGAGCTGGGCGTAGCCCAGGCTGGCCACGGGGCGCAGGTCGCGCTCGGGATTGAGGGCGGGTTTGAAGAGGTAGGGGTTGGCGGTTTGCACCGAGATCGGCGCCACCATCAGGGTGTGGCCGTCGCCCGGGGCCTTGATGGTTTCAGCCACGCCGATGTTGCCGCTGGCACCGGGCTTGTTGTCCACGATGACCGGCTGGCCCAGCGATTTGCTCAGGGCATGGCCGACCACGCGGGCCATGACATCGGTGGTGCCGCCGGCCGGGAAGCCGACCACCAGGCGTATGGGTTTGCTGGGCCAGGCGTTTTGTGCCTGGGCGCTGGCGCCGCACCAGGCCAGCAGGGTGGCTGTGGCGGTGACGGCCAGGACGTGGCGGCGGGGCATGTGAATGGGCATGTTGTCTCTCCTCAGGGGGGTGGAAAATGTCGCCGATCCCGCTTCAGGCCTGGTGCAGCCAGGCGGGCATCTCGACGGCCCGGACCAGCCGCGTTTCCTGCGCGCTGATCAGGTGCTCGGAAGCGGCCAGGTAGGCCGGGAATTCGGGGTGGCCGTCGCGCGCACGGCAGCGCCGCTCGTAGTCGGCCAGGTCGGCGTAGGCCCACAGGTGCACGAACTGGTTGAGCGGCCCGACCTGGCTGACGTAAAAGCCCAGCGGGTGCTGCAGGGTCTGCAGCAGGATGGGCATCGCCAGCCGGTTGAAGACCTCGATGAACTCGTTCATCTTGCGCAGGCGTATGGTGTAGACGCGGTGATCCACCAGGGGCAGTTCAGGCCACACGGCGTTGCTCCTCGGTGCCGGTGGTGGCGCGCGCCTGTTCGGCGATGAAGCGCCCGGTGATCCAGCCGAAGGTCATGTTGGGCCCCAGGGTGATGCCGGCGCCGGGGTAGTTGCCACCCATGAGGCTGGCGCGGTCGTTGCCCACCGCGTACAGGCCGGGAAGCACGCCGCCGTCGGCGCTTTGCACCTGCCCTTGCACGTTGGTGTGCAGGCCGTCGAAGGTGCCCAGATCGCCCATCAGCACCTTGACCGCGTAGTAGGGGCCGTCGCCCACCGGGGCCACGCAGGGGTTGGGCTGGTGGGCGGGGTCGGCCAGGTAGCGGTTGAAGGCGTTGCGGCCGCGGCCGAATTGGCGGTCCTCGCCGTGTACCGCGCCCTGGTTGTATTCGCGTACCGTAGCCTCCAGTCCGGCGGCGTCGATGCCGGTAACCCGGGCCAGTTCGGCCAGGGTGCGGCCCTTGAACAGGTAGCCCTTGCGTATGAGCCCACCCAGCGGCATGGGCGCCGGCTTGGCGTAACCCAGGCCGTAGCGGGCGATGGTGGCGCGGTCGCAGACCAGCCACATGGCGGTTTCGGTCTGGCCTTCGCAGGCGCGGACCAACGCGGCGCCCACGTCGTGGTACGAATCGGACTCGTTGGTGAAGCGCCGGCCATTGCGCAGCACGCCGATGACGCCGGGCTTGTAGCGGTCCAGCAGGTGCGGGAAGACGCCGAAGCGGCCCTGGCCCAGCGGCACGCGTGAAACCGGCATCCAGGCCGCCGCGCCCGCGCCACCAAAGCGCAGCGCCACTTCGGCACCCACGCCTTCGGCCAGGCGCAGACCGTCGCCCGTGTTGTCGGTGGGCACGGGCGAGAGGTGCTCGCCGCCGCGCGCCAGGTGCGGGTAGGCACGGGTGGTGCGTTCGACGTCGTGTGGATAACCGCCGCAGGCCAGCACCACGCCATGGCGGGCAGTGATGCGGCGTTGCCCCTGCGGGCCGCCGGCCAGCACGCCGCAGACGCGGCCTGCGTTCATCAGCAGCTTCTGCGCCGGCGTGTCGGTGTGGATGGGGATGCCCAGGTCGAAGCAGCTCTTGGCCAGGCGCGCCGCCAGCGCGTTGCCGCTGGTCAGCTGCACGCCGCGCCGGTACAGCAGCAGCTCCTTGAAGTGGCCGGCCAGGCGCCGCGCCACGTAGGCGGCCGAGCGCAGCGAGCGGGTGACGTTGAAGAAGTGCTTGAGGTCGGCGTTGGACGAGTTGAACATCATCCCCATGAAGGTGATGGTTTGCAGCGGCGGCCGCAGCCGGGCCAGCTCAGCGCCGAGTGCGCGGGCATCAAACGGTGCGGCCAGGATGGAGCGCCCGACCTGCGCGCCGCCGGGCGCGTCGGGGTGGTAGTCGGGGTAGAGCGTGGGCACGAAGCGCACGCTGGTCTCGCGTTCGAACCAGTCCACCATCTCGGGCGCGTGGTCGAGAAAGGCCTTGACCGCAGCCGGGTCGAAAAAGGCGCCGGTCTGGTCGCGCAGGTAGGTTTCCATGGCCACGCGGCTGTCGGGCGCACCGGTGTGGCGGTTGCCCGGAATCCAGAGCACGCCGCCCGAGAAGGCGGTGGTGCCGCCGAAGACCGGGGCTTTCTCGATCACGACCACGTCCAGGCCATGCTTGCGTGCGGTGAGGGCGGTGGACAGGCCGCCGGCGCCCGATCCGACGACCACCAGGTCGCAGATCAGCTCGCCCACCGTTTGCGGGGGCTGTGTCATGGAAATCTCCTTGGGCTGGAAAAGGGGCGCTCAGTGGCGCGGGGGGGTGTGGTTGAAACCGGGGCGCGGCACGCAGTCCATCAACATGCAGGACAGGCCACCATCGACCACGAGCTCGGCGCCATTGAGGTAGGCCGAGCGCTCGCTGGCCAGGAACAGCGCCGGGTCGGCGATGTCCTGAGGTTCGCCGATGCGCCGGCTGGCGGTGACCGCCGCGCGGCGCGCCTCAAAGCCCGGCTCTTCATAAAAGCTGGCGGACAAGGCGGTGCGGATCATGCCGGGGCAGATGACGTTGCTGCGCACGCCACGCGGGCCCCATTCGGCCGCGAGCTGGCGCGACAGCAGCAGCACGCCGGCCTTGCTGGCGCTGTAGGCGCCGCTGGCGGTTTGCGGATGGTGGGCCGACACCGAGGCCACGTGCACGATGCTGCCGCGTCCGTGTGCCAGCATGTCCTGGCCAAAGGCGCGCGCGCACAGCAGGTAGCCGGTCAGGTTGACCGCCAGCACCGCGTTCCACTCGGCCAGCGTCACCGTGTCCAGCGTGCCGGGGCGCAGCAGGCCGGCGTTGTTGACCAGCGCCTGCACCGGGCCCAGTTCTTCGCGTACCCGCTGCGCCGCCTGGGTCACCGCGTCCTCGTCGGCGATGTCGCAGCCCAGCGCCAAGGCCGTCGCGCCCCGGGCGCGCAGCGCCTCGGCCTGGCGTGCCGCGCCCAGGGCGTCGCGGTCCAGCAGGGCGACCTGGGCGCCGGCCTCGGCAAAGGCCTGGGCCATGGCCGCACCGATGCCGCTGGCGGCGCCGGTGACCACACACACGCGGCCGAGCAGGCCCAGCCAGTGGGCTGGGGCGGGGCCGGACGAAACCGTGGGAAGGGGGCTCAGGGCCTGGGTGCTCATCGCGCTTGTCTCCGTGTTGCTGTGTCGTGAAGGATCGCGCAAGCGCCCTCTGGCTTCAATCGACAAAGCCGGCCAAGAACAGGACAATTCGTGCATGAGGAATATCCACCCCACGCTCCACCGCTGCGCGGGTCGCTGCCCCCGAGGGGTGCTTTTTCATCTTGGGGCGGCCCGGCGATGAAAAAAACGCCAGGCCTCGTCCGCAGCTTCGCCCTTTACGGCAGCGACGAGAGTGCGCCTGCCTGGACCGAGCTGGTGCACCTGGAGCACATCCCCGAGCGCTCCAGCCTGTTCGACTGGGAGATCGACCTGCACTTCCATGAGGGCCTGTTCCAGGCGCTTTACCTCACGGCGGGCGGCGCGGGCACGGCCCTGATCGACGGCACCACCTGGCGGCTGGCACCGCCCTGCCTCATCGTCGTGCCGGCGCGCGCCGTGCACGGCTTCAGTTTCGATCCGGGCACCGACGGGCCGGTCATCACCGCCGCGCAAAAGCCGCTGGAGACCCTGGCCTCGGTGGCGGCGCCCGAGTTGTTGGCCCACATCCGCCAGCCGGTGGTGCTGTCGCTGGAGGCCGGCAGTCGCCACGCCCAGGCCTTGCTGCCCCTGTTCGATGCCATAGCGCGCGAGGTGCAGATGCAGGGCTCGGACGGCCTGGGCGCGGGCATGCCGCTGCTGCTGGCGCTGTTCGTGCAGATCGCGCGTGTCGCCGCCCTGGCCTCCTCCTCAGCCACCGCCTCGCGCTCGCGCAAGGCGCTGCAGATCGAGCGTTTTCGGGAGCTGGTGGACAGCGGCTTTCGCCAGCGCCAGCCGGTGTCCTGGTACGCCCAGGGCCTGGGCATCACGCCGGGCCAGCTCACGCGCCTGAGCCACGAGTTGCTGGGGCTGTCGGCGCAGGCGGTGGTCAATGCGCGCGTGGTGCACGAGGCCCAGCGCGAACTGATCTATTCCTCGCTGTCGGTCAAGCAGATCGCGGCCGTGTTGGGCTTTGAGGACGAGGCCTACTTCGGCCGCTTCTTCAAGAAGCAGACCGGCCACCGGCCGACCGAATTCCGCGCCCTGGGGCGCCGGCGGCTGTCGGCGGCGTGAGCAGGGTCAGGCCAGGGCCTGCGCCAGGCCCACGTACTCGGCCACCGGCACCTCTTCGGCGCGGCGCTGCAGGTCGAAGCTGCCGCTGAACTGCTTCGTTTCCAGCCACTTGCCCAGGCTGTGGCGCAGCAGCTTGCGGCGCATGCTGAAGGCGACCTGCACCAGTGCCTCCAGCAGCTTGGGGTCGAGCGCGGGCGGCGTGGCCAGCGGCACCATACGCACCACGGCGCTGTCGACGCGCGGCGGCGGATCAAAGCTCTCGGGCGGCACGAACAGCACGTTTTCCATGGCGTAGCGCCACTGCAGCATGACCGACAGGCGCCCGTAGTCGCTGGTGGCGGGCTGCGCCACCATCCGGTCTATCACCTCTTTTTGCAGCATGAAGTGCTGGTCCAGCACCACGTCGGCCACCGGCAGCAGGTGAAAGAGGATGGGGCTCGAGATGTTGTAGGGCAGGTTGCCGACGACGCGCAGCGGGCCTTTTTGCGCCGCCAGCGCGCGGAAGTCCACCCGCAGCACGTCGGACTCGATGACTTCGAGCTGGGGGTGGGCGCGCAGGCGCACGGCCAGGTCGCGGTCCAGCTCGATGACGGTGAGCCGACCCAGGCGCTCGACCAGGGGCTGGGTGAGCGCGGCCAGCCCGGGGCCGATCTCGACCATGGCATCGCCCGGCTTGGGCGCGATGGCGCGCACGATGCCGTCGATGATGCCGCCATCGCTGAGGAAGTGCTGGCCGAAGCGTTTGCGGGCCTGGTGTTTCATCGGGGCGGCTCGCGGTATTCCACGTAGGCTTTGGCGCGCAGGTCGCGGGCCCAGTCGGCGTAGGCGCGCTCCAGCATTTCCTCGCGCACCTTGGGCCGGGCGGCATCGCGTTTTTCCTTCAAACCCAGCTTGGCTTCGCGGCGCTCCAGCACCTGGATCAGGTGCACGCCAAAACGCGAGACCACGGGCTCCGACACCTCGCCCAGGGCCAGTGCATTCATGGCGCGCTCGAACTCGGGCACGTACAGGCCGGGGTTGGCCCAGCCCAAGTCGCCGCCGGCCTTGGCCGAGCCGTCCTGGCTGTGTTCGCGCGCCAGCGTGGCGAAATCGGCCTTGCCGTTGGCGATGTCCTGGCGCCAGTTGCGCATCTGTTCGGCCGCTGCTTGTGGTGTCATCTGGCGCGAGGCGCGCAGCAGGATGTGGCGGGCGCGGGTCTGCGTCACGGCGGCATCGCCCGACGGTGTGCTGCTCTTGCGTTCCAGTACCTTGAGCACGTGAAAGCCCGCGCCGCTGCGCACCGGGCCCGACACTTGGCCCGTCTTGAGGGCGCGGGTGGATTCGATGAACAGTTCGGGGTAGCGGTCGGCGGTGCGCAAGCCCATGGCCCCGCCCTGCTGGCGCTCGGGGCCGTCCGAGAGCTCCTGCGCCAGTTTGGCGAAGTCCTCACCGGCCGATGCGCGTTCGCTGGCGCGCATGGCGCGGGCCAGGCGCGAGGCGACCTCGGCGGGCGCAGCGCCTTCGGGCAGCGCCACCAGGATGTGGCCCAGATTGAGTTCTTCCGGGCCGGCCGGCGTGGCGGGCTGGCCCTGCAGGTAGCTGTCCACGTCGCGGTCGGTCACGCGCAGTGTGGCTTCCACTTCGCGCTCGCGCAGGCGTTGCAAGGTGATCTGCCGGCGGATCTGTTCGCGCAGGCGGTCGCTGCCCATGCCTTCGCGGACCAGCCGCTCGCGGAAGGTCTGGAGGTCCATCTGGTTCTGCTCGGCCACGGCCAGTTCGGCCTGGTCGATCACCGCAGGCTCGATCTTGATGCCGATCTCTTCGGCGCGTTGCAGCTGGGCCTGTTCCACCACCAGCAGCTCCAGCACTTCGCGCAACAAGGCGTCGCGCGGCGGCACCGCTTCGCCCCGCTCGCGCAGCTGCCGCTCGACAGACGCCGCGCGGGTGCGCACTTCGTTGGCGGTGATGGGCGCGCTGTTGACCACGGCGGTGATGTGGTCGGCCTCCCTGGCAGCGGCGACGGGTGCGGTCAGCAGGGCGGCGCCCGCACCGGCGCTGGGCAGGCGCAGCGTCTGGGCCTGCGCGATGCCACATGACAGCGCCAGCGTGGCCCACACCAGGGCGCGCCGCGTTGGCTCACTCATAGCGGCTGAAGCGCGACGGTGGGTTGATTTCTTCACGCAGGTACTGGTAGCGGGGCACATTGTCTTTGAGCGTCTTCAGTGGGTTGGAACCGACGCGGGTGAAGCCCACGAATTCCAGTTGGAACAGGATGCGGCGGTTGGCCGAGTTGATGCTGCGCTGCAGGCTCTCGACCACCACGCGGCCGATCCAGCAGCCCGCATCGTACTCAAAGCCCGCCACCAGATCGACCACCTTGCGGTCGGGCACGCTGTAGTTGACGCGGCCCACGCTGTACCAGCGCCCCGCACCCAGGCCGCCACCGGCCTCGCGGCTGTCGGGCAGATCGTCGCCCCAACTCAGCGGCCATTGCCAGCCCACGTCCAGCTGTTCGCTCGTGCCGCGCTGCAGGCGGTAAGCGGTGCTGATCACGCGGTAGTCGCCAGGCGTGTGGCGCACGCTGAGCGTGGTGCGCACCGATTCGCGGTTCTTGGGGTTGAACTGCACGTTGGATTCAAAAGCCCACTGCGGGGTCCAGTTCAGGCGCGCGCCCACCAGCATGTCGCTCAGGCGCTCGGCCACAGGCTGGGCGCCGGGCAGCACCACGTTCTGGTCGCTCAGGCGCAGGCGTTGCGCCACACCGAACTTGGCCAGTTCGAAGCCGCTGTCCGGGTCGATCAGACGCGAGGTGGCGCCCAGGGTCAGCACATGGGCATCGGCAATGCGGTCCTGGCCCCCGTAGGGGTTCTCGGTGTAGACGGTGGCCAGGTTGAAGTCGAAGGCGGCGGCGTCGTAGTTGGGCAGCAGGCGCTGGTTCTTGTAAGGCGTTTGGGCGTAGAAGGCGCGCGGCTCCAGGGTCTGGATCAGGTTGCGGCCAAAAAACGCGGTGTCGCGTTCGAAGAACACGCCGCTGTCCACGCTGAAGGTGGGCAGCACCCGCGAGGCGCTGCGCCGGCCATCGGCCATGGCGGTCTGGGTCTGGTACTGGGTGGCGTGCAGCTGCAGGCGCGGTGTGACGTACCAGGCCGGGGTGGACCACGTGCGCGAGACGGCGGCGATGCCCAGCAGGCGCGTGCCGTCGAGGTTGTTGCCGGTCTGTGCGCGGTCGGACGAAAACCGTGTGGCCTCGGTGCGCAGCGACCAGTCCCAGCCCCGGCCGCCGGCCAGGGTCTGGTCGGTCTGTGCGAAGCGGGCGGTCAGCGAGGGCAGGCGGTCGAACGGGGCGAGGATGGGCGCGTTGACGTCCTGCAGCGTCTGCCAGCGGTAGGCGCCCGCCGTGACCGCCCAGGGACCGCGCGACCACGAGAGCACGCCCTCGCTGGCCAGCAGGCGCGAGGTCAGCGAGGTCATGCTGCGCGGAAAGTCGCGCCAGTAATCGTCGTCGCTGACGCGGTTGAGGTTGAGCCGCAGGCCCACCGGGCCGATGTCCAGCGGCGTGTCCAGCAATTGGTTGTGCTGCGCGGCATAGGCCCAGCGGTTGGCGTCGCGCAGTTTGTCGGAGGGCATGTAGGCGCCGCGCAACTGCCCGTTGTAGCTGGTGTCCAGGTAGCGGTATTCGCCGCCGAGGTCGATGCCGCGGCGCGTCATCAGCGTGGGGTAGAGCGTGGCGTCGTGCTGCGGACTGAGGTTCAGGTAATAGGGCAGCGTGAGTTCCAGGCCGCTGACGTTGTCGATGTTGATGGTGGGTGGCAGCATGCCCGACTTGCGCTTGTCGCTGATCGGAAAGCTCAGGTAGGGTGCGGCCAGCAGCGGGATGTCCTTGAACTTGAGCACGCCGTTGGTGGCGTAGGCCACTTCCTCGGCCTGGTCGAACTCGATGCTGGCGGCGCTCACCACCCAGTCGGGCAGCCAGCTCGGGCCGGGACGGCGCGTGCAGGTGGTGTAACTGGCGCGCCGCGCCACCGAGCGGTTTTCGTCGATGAAGTCCAACCGCTCGGCCTGGCCATGCCCGCCGGTGCGCAGCAGCGAGAAGCTGGGTTGCAGGAAAAAGCCGGTGTTGCTGTCGAGCTGCAGCTGCAGTTCCGGGCCTTCGTACACATTGCCGTCGCGCACGATGCGCACCTGGCCGCGCGCGTGCAGCGATTCGTCGTTTTCGTTGTAGGTCAGGGTGTCGGCGCGCACCACGGTGTCGTGGCGGCGCAGCACCGCGTCACCTTCAAGTGTGGTCACACCGTCACCGCTGCCGGTCATGCGCAGGGCCGACACGAAACTGGGGGCTTGTTGCTGTGCGTCGGGTGGCAGGCGGTCGAGCAGCCGCCACGAGGGCTGAAGTTGCAAGGGCGGCGACTCGTCGTCGACCGCTTGCGCCTGGACCCATCCCGACACCGCCACCGCCATGGCGCCCACCATGGGGCCGCGCCAGACGGTGTGACGCGCCGCGACCGCGATCTGACGCAGGGCGGGGGCAACAAGCGGGGTGTGAGACAGACGAATGCGTTTCAAAGCAGGCCCGGAAATCGTGCAGCGCGGGGGTGGCCGGCAGCCGTTTGTAGAATCGTCGCGGATTATCCTATGGCTGTGCTGCCCAGCCCCGCGTGCAGCCGGCCCACCCATCTCACGCGCCATGTCACCCACTCCCATCGCCTGGTCCGATCCCCAACGTCAACAGGCCTTCGCGCAATGGCTGGCCCAGGTGGCACCGCAACACGGCTTGCTGCCCGAGACCGTTCGCCTGGCCTCGGCCGATGCGTCTTTTCGCCGCTACTTTCGCCTGGACGATGAGCAAGGTGGCACCCGCATCGTCATGGACGCACCGCCCAGCCAGGAAAACAGCGAGCCCTTTGTGCGCATCGCCCGCCTGCTGGGCGAGGCCGGCCTGAACGTGCCGCAGGTCTTGCAGTGGGACGAGGCACGCGGCTTCATGCTGCTGAGCGACCTGGGCAACAGCACTTTGCTGGAACACCTGGACCCCGAGCGCCCGGACGCCGCCCTGCCCTGGTTCGGCCACGCCAGCGACAGCCTGCTGCGCCTGCAACAGGCGTCGCGCCCCGGCGTGCTGCCGGCCTACGACGAGGCCCTGCTGCGCCGCGAGCTGCAACTCTTTCCCGACTGGTACCTCGCCCAACACAAAGGCGCGGTGCTGGACGACAAGGAGCGCCAGACGCTGCTGTCGGCCTTCGACCAGATCGTCAAGGTGAACCTGGCCGCGCCTCAGGTGTTCGTGCACCGCGACTTCATGCCGCGCAACCTGATGGCGCCGCCGGGGGCGCCCGGCGCCGACAGCGCCCGCGTGCTGGGCGTGCTGGATTTCCAGGACGCGGTGTACGGCCCCATCACCTACGACGTCGCCAGCCTGCTGCGCGACGCCTTCCTGAGCTGGGACGAGCCTTTTGTCATCGACGTCACCGTGCGTTACTGGGAAAAGGCCCGCAAGGCCGGCCTGCTGGACTTCGAGGGCTGGAGCGAGGACTTCGGCGCCTTCTACCGTGCGGTGGAGTGGATGGGCTTGCAGCGCCACCTCAAGGTGGCCGGCATCTTCGCGCGGCTCACGCTGCGCGACGGCAAGCCCAAGTACCTGGCCGACACGCCGCGTTTCATCCAGTACATCCGCCACACCGCCAGCCGCTACCGCCAGCTCGGTCCGCTGCTGCAGGTGATCGACCGCGTGGAGGGCCTGGAAGGCCTGAGCGGCTACGCCTTCGGGCGGGTGTGATCGGGGCTGGCCATGCCGCGTTTTTTCTGCCCCGCCGACCTGAGCACCGGCGCCGAGCTGTTGTTGCCTGCTGGCGCCGCGCGCCATGTGCAGGTGCTGCGCCTGCAGCCCGGCGACGGCATCACCCTGTTCAACGGTCGGGGCGGCGAATTCGAGGCCACCGTAGCGCGCATGGGCCGCAGCGAGGTGGCCGTCAGCGTGGGCGCCCACTCGGTGGTGGAGCGTGAAGCGGCGCGGGCGGTGACCCTGGCCATTGGCATGCCTGCCAACGAGCGCATGGACTGGATGGTGGAAAAGGCCACCGAGCTGGGCGTGGCCCACATCCAGCCGCTGCTGACCGAGCGCTGCGTGTTGCGGCTCAAGGGCGAGCGCGCCGAGAAAAAGGTGGCGCACTGGCAGGCCGTGGCCGAGGCGGCGTGCGAGCAGTCCGGGCGCAACCGCGTGCCGCAGGTGGCGCCGGTGCGCGAGCTGTCGGCCTGGCTGGCGGCAGCACCCGCCGAGGGCGCGCGCTGGGTGCTGTCCTTGCGCGAGGGCGTGCGCCCGGCGCGCCAGTGGCTGGCGTCCGAACCGCAGCCGCTGACCGTGGTGCTGGGCCCCGAGGGGGGCCTGAGCACCGGCGAAGAAGACCGGCTGCTGGCGGCCGGGTTTGTGCCGGCCAGCCTGGGCGCTGCGGTGTTGCGTTCTGAAACGGCTGCGCTGGCGGCGCTGGTGCTGGCCTCGGGGGGCTGAACGCTTCAGCCGGCGCGGTACAACGCCGACGGATGGGTGTGGACCAGCGCCAGTGGGTGGCGCTGGCCGGCGTGGTGGTCCAGCACGCACTGCAGCACCAGCGGGCTGCGATGGCGGGCCGCACTGGCGCGCACTTCGTCCAGGGTCAGCCACAGGGTGCGCACGATGCCGGTGTCCAGCGCGCGCGTCGGGTCGGCCTCGCCCAGTTCGCCGGTGAAGGCCAGGCGCAGGTAGGTCGTGTCCTCGGCTTGCCCGGCGGTGGCGGCGCTGCGCGCCAGGTACAGGCCCACCAGGGCGGTGGGCACAAAGGCATGGGCGGTTTCTTCGAGCACCTCGCGCGCGCAGCCGTCCTGCGGCCGCTCGCCAGGGTCCAGGTGGCCGGCCGGGTTGTTCAGCCGCAGACCGTCGGCCGTGTGTTCCTCCACCAGCAGGTAGCGGCCATCGCGTTCGATCACCGCGGCCACGGTGACGTTGGGTTTCCAGCGTTCGGTCATGGGCCCGGATTATCGTTGCCGTCTTCGACCAGCGGGTCGGACTCGGCGCGCGGCAGCAGCAGGGCAAAGCGGCAGCCCAGGCCGGTGTCGCTGCGCAGCGTGACCTGGCCGCCGTGGCGCACGGCCACCGTCTTGACGAAGGGCAAGCCCAGGCCCGTGCCCTCGGTGCGTATGCCTTGCTGCACGCGGTAGAAGGGCCGGAACAGATGCACCTGCGCTTCGCGCGAAATGCCCGGGCCTTCGTCCTGTATCCACACCTCCCAGAAGGTGCCCTGCGCCTGCACGCCGCAGCTCACGCGGCTGCCTTCGGGTGAGTACTTGATGGCGTTGCCCACCAGGTTGGCCAGGGCGCGTGAAAACAGCTCGCGGTCGACCAGGCTTTCCTTGAGGTCGTGTGGACCGACGAATTCGAGCGCGATGCGTTTGGCCTGCGCTGGCTCCCAGGCGTCGTCCATGGCCTCGCTGAGCAGGTCGTTGAGGTTGTAGGGTTCCAGTTCGTAGTCGCGCGACTGCGCCCGCACCAGGTTGATGAAGTCGTCCGACAGTGCCAGGGCCTTGCGTGCATGGCGCTCGATGCGGTCCTGGAACTGTGCCGGGCTCATGGCCTCGGGGTCCTGGCGCACCAGGTCGAGCAGGGTCAGGATGGCCGATTGCGGCGAGCGCATGTCGTGGCTCAGGAAGTGCATGGCGTCGTCCCGCTGGCGTTGTTCTGTGCGCATGCGGGTGACGTCCACCAGGCTCAGTATCCAGCCGGTGTGCACGCCGCCGGCGCTGAAGGACGGCGCCCATTTCACCAGCAGGTCGCGTCCACGGCGGTCGTGCGCTTCGAGCGAGCCGGTGTCCAGCGGTGCGCCGCGCAGGTGCTCGGCCAGCTGCAGCGGCAGGCCGTCGCGGCTGGCCAGATCGTCGGTCAGGCTGTCCAGCGGCCGCCCGCCGAGGTCTTCGGCCAGGTGGGTGTTGAAGTGGCGCGCGGCGGCGGCGTTGGCCAGGGCGATGCGCTGGTCGGTGTCACAGACCAGGGTGGCGTCGGGCAGGCCGTTGAGGCTGTCGCTCACGAAGCGGTGCAGGTCGCGCAGCTGGTGGGTGACGCTGGTCAGCGCTTCGATGCGGCGGTCCAGAAAATCGCCCCGTGCCGGCCGCCGCCGCGAGGACAGGGGCACGGTCAGGCCGCTGTCGCGGAAGTGGCGGTACTCGGCCACCAGGTAGCGGGTGGCGGCGTCCATGCGGCGCCAGCTCCACAACACGTAAGACACGGCCAGCCCCAGCGCGCCCGCCACCGGCCCCAGTTGTACCTGCAGCCACAGGCCACTGGCCACGGTGACCAGGGCCATCAAGGCCATCAGACCTGCGCACAGCAGCAAGCCGGCCAGTGGCGAAGTGAAGGCCAGCGCGGACAGCGCCAGCAGCACCGGCAGCGTGTTGAACAAGGTGTTGACCCACACCGGGGCCTGCACCAGTGACAGGTCGTCCAGCAGGGCATCCACCAGGTTGGCGGTGATTTCGACGCCGGGCATGAGCCTCTGTGCGTCCGTGACCGGTGTGGCGTACAGGTCGCCAATGCCAGTGGCGGTGGCGCCCACCAGCACCAGCTTGCCCCGGAAGGTTTCGGGCGGCACCGAGCCGTCGAGCACGTCCACATAGGCGTAACGCGGAAAGGTGCCTGGCGGGCCCGCGAACGCAATGTTGATCGGGTGGCTGCGTTGCCAGTCCAGTGTCTGGTGCGACACCGGATCGACGGTGTGTGCTTCGATCTTGGGCGAGCCGGGCAGGGGCTTGTCGCGGGGCCAGAAGCGGCCCACCTGCAGCAGGTCCACACCAAAATGGTTCCATTGCCGCTGGTCGTGGCCTTCGCGCAGGTAGACGTGGCGGGCCACGCCGTCGTCGTCCACCGGCAGATGCACGTGGCCCACGGCTGCGGCCTGGCCGGTGAAGTCGCGCAAAGGCTCCACCGCCACCGCCCGCCCGCCCTGGTTCTGCATCATCATGGGCAGCACCACCTTGCCGCTGCGGGCCAGGGCCTCGGCCAGGTGGTGGTCGTTGTCGCGCTGGCGGGTGTCGGCCTCGGGCAGCAGCAGGTCCAGGCCGATGGCGGCCGGCTGTCCTGCGGCGATGCGGTCGATCAGTCCCGCGTGCAGTGTGCGGGGCCAGGGCCAGCGGCCCAGGGTGGCGATGCTTTTGTCGTCGATGCCGACCAGCACCACAGGACTCTGCGACACGTCGCGCGGCACCATGCGCACCAGGGCGTCTTGCAGCAGCCGGTCGGTCCGCACCAGCAGGCTGGTGTGCTGCAGCAGCGTCACCAGTGCCAGCACCGCCACCGTCATGAGCAGCCATTCGCCCCAGCGCACGTGGCGGTAAGACCGGCGCTCGGGCAAGGGCATGCGCGGTTGTCAGCGCGGGCGCTGAAGGGTGTCGCCGCCCGCGCCAACGGACTGGCCGCCTGACTTGACGGTATCCAGGTCTCCGGTCAGCAAACCACCCGTGTCCATGGCCACGCGGTGCACGGGCGACAGGCGGCTGGTGCGGCCCTCGGCGTCACGGCTTTGCCAGCGCAGGAACACCGCCGCAGAGGTGCCTGCCGGCAGGGCCACCTGGCTGCCGGTCAGCCAGTCGTCGCGCAACATGCGGGTGAAGCCAGCGTCTTCGGCCAGCTGGACCCGGTAGCTGAACCCGGGCCGGGGCGACCAGTAGGTGGCGTCGCCACCGGAAGCCGTGGCGGTGCTCGTGCCAGCCACCACCTCGAACGTGCTGGGCAGGCTGAACGGACCCTGGCCACCCGGCACGCGGGCCGAGCGGCTCGCCACGCGCCAGTGGTAGCGGCCGGGCGGCAGTTGTGCCACGTGTTCGCAGCGACCCTGGGTGGTGGCGTCCACCAGCGTCTGACGGAAGGCCTCGTCGCTGGCGACCTGGATGCGGTAGCTCTCGACGTCGAGCAACTCGGTGCAGCGCAAGGTCAGGGTGGGGCCGCTGACGGTGGCGCCTGCGGCTGGCTGGCGGTACAGCGGCGCGGCGGGCGTGGCCAACACGCGGAAGCTGTGTTCGGCCGTCTGGCCCAGCAGGCCCAGGTGGTCCAGGCCTTGCACGGCCAGGGTGTAGCTGCCGTCGTCCAGGGCTTGCCACAGCACCGTCGGGTCTTTCACCCAGGTCTCGCGCAACACGGCACCGGGTGTGTCGGCCTGCAGCACGCGCACGCGGTAGGCCTGGGCTTGCGCCTGCTTGGGCAGCGCAAACGGCACAAACTCGCCGTCGTCCCACTGGGTCGGTAGGGCCGACAAGTCGGCGGCGGGCAGCAGATCGCCCCGCTGCAGCCCACCCACGGCGCCCACCCGGACACCTTGGCCGGCCATCAGGGTCGAGTTGTTGCGCCGGCTCAACAGCGAGCGCACGACAACCTGGCCCTGCGTCACCTCGCTGGTGGCGGCATCGGGCGCGGCGGACACGCCGAAACGTGTGCCGCGCACGCTGGCCACCGCCATGGGCGTGTGGATGTCAAAACGGGATTTCGGGTGCTGGCGCGGCACCACGTCGCTTTCCACGCGGCCCGACAGCATGCGGATCACGGTTTGGCTTTGCTGGCTGCCTGGGTCGTGGCGCAGCCGCTCCATCCGCGCCGTGGCCCCGGCCGACAGGCCGAAGGCCGAACCATCGGCGAGTTTCAGGCGCACAAAGGCCTTGTCGCGCACGTCGATTTGTGTGCCTTCGGGCACGCTGGCGCCAGCACGCAAGAGACTGGGCGCTTGGCCGCCGGGCCAGGTGACCCACACCTCGCCAAGCACAAAGACAATGGTCGCATCGGCCATCGGCAAACTGCTGGCCGGGGCGGGCACTTGCAAGACCTGCCCGAGCCGCAGCCGGTGCGGGTGGGTCAGCCGGTTGGCTTGTTGCAGCCGGGGCCACTGCGTGCCTTCGCCCATGTGCTGCTCGGCGATGGACCACAGCGAATCGCCTGAGCTCACCGTGTGATCCACGTCGGCCAGCGCGGGCCACGCGCTGCCGGCCAGCAGCGCGGCCACAGCCCAGGCCGCCGCCCTTTTGGCCGCGCGCTGCGCCGCGTCAGCTTTGCGTCTGCGCGATTTGGGCGTCGGCTTCATAGTCTTCGTTCCCTATCGATTCCAGCCGGTAGCCCTGGCCGTACACGGCGCTGAGGCGGTAGCCGTTTTCCGGTCGCAGGTTGAGCACGCTGCGGATGCGGGAGATGTGGGTGTCGAGCGAGCGCGACATCAGTTCGGTGCCCGGCGGGTTGGACGAACCCCAGAGACTTTCCAGCAGGTGGCGGCGCGACAGCAGGCGGCCCTTGTTGCGGAACAGGAACAGCGCAATGTCAAATTCCTTCTGGGTCAACGACACCATCTTGCCGTCGATCTCCAGCCGGCGGCCGATGGGCATGAACTTGTAGCGACCCCACACCTGTTCGGTGGGCAGTGGCTCGGCGTAGACGCGGCGCAGCAGCGCCTGCACCCGCGCCACCAGTTCGCCCACGCGCATGGGCTTGATCATGAAATCGTCGGCGCCGCAGGACAGGCCTTCGACGATGTCGCGTTCCTCGCGGCGGTTGGTGAGAAACAGGATGGGAATGCGTTCGGTCAGGTTGTCCCGAATCCATTGAACGATTTCGGGGCCCGACATGTCGGGCAGAGACCAGTCCAGGACCAGCAGGTCGTAGGACTCGCGGCGCAATTCGCGCAGCAGGCTGTCTCCATCCTGAAACACGTGGCAGTCGTGACCGACCGCCTGCAATGTGTATTTCGTCAACTCCAATTGGTCGACGTCATCGTCTAGTGCAGCGACTCGCATGTATTTTTTCTCCCCTACCGCGCGCGATTGTGAATTTTGTCCGCGACGGAGCAGAAATTTTAACGATATCGCGTCATTTGTGTGAAATCAGACGGTAAACGATTGTCAATTTGCAAATTGATTTTTTGACCATTCCACCGCGGCATGACGGCGCAGGCGCGAGCGGCTTTTTCAAGCGGTCCGAGCCAGTCAGTTAGCATTCAGGTTCAACAGTCCATCCGGAGGAGACACATGCTCATTGGCATATCGGCCAAGACGGCCCATGCGCTGGCGCCCGCTTGCGCATGTGAGGCCCCCTATGGGGAGAACCCACGTGGCTGAGCCAGTGATGTTGGTGTGGCGTGCTGCGGCGGCCCTGGTGTGCGCCGTGGCGCTGGCGGGCTGCGCCGTGCCCGATCCGTCGCGGGGCGAGGTGGGGCGCTACAGGCTGGCGCTTCCCGAGGCCAGCCGATGGACTGAGATACCGGTCGGCGAGCTTTTCCACGCGCCGCTGGCTGTGGCCGGTGAGTCAGGTGTCATGCCCTTGCGCACGCGGGCCTGGGGTCTGCCCGCTGCCGATGGTGCCTGGCAGGCCGTGGTCCTGCTTCACGTCGGGGATGCCCGCCTCAGCACCGCCACCTCCTGGGCCCAGGTGTGCCCACAGCAGCGTGGTCTGCTGGTTCGCGATGAAGCCGGCGGCAGCGCCACACGCATCGACTGTCTGCGCCTGCGGCGCTGGGCCATGGCTGAAGGCTGGTTCGAGCGACAGCGACCGGATCTGGCGCGCTGGGCGAAGCGGCAGTCGGTGCGACTGGGCGACACCTCGGCCCTTGTCAGCCATACGTTCACCACCGCCGGTGGTGAGTTCCTGATGCTGGACCTGCTGGCCGACCAGTCTTTGGTGCGACCCGAAACCCGAGGCAACGACGCCTTTCTTCGAGCCGGTATCCCGGGGCAGGACTGGAGCGAGCGCGTGGCTCAGGCGGTGCGACAGGCCACCGGCATGGTCGACGGCCACCTGTCGCTGCCCGATTTCCCCTTTGCTTTCAATCAGTCACCCCCTGCAGTGAGGACATCTCCATGACTTCTGGTGCATCCACCGATACCGCCGCGGCCAGCGCGGCTGCTACCGCCACGCAACGGATTGGCGTGCCCCGCGAGATCTTTCCCGGCGAAAAACGCGTGGCCACCGTGCCCGATGCCGTGGCCAAGCTGATCAAGCTGGGTTTCCAGGTCGTGGTGCAGAGCGGCGCGGGCGAACTGGCCAACCTCAGCGATGACGACTACCGCAACGCCGGGGCCAGCATCGCGCCCACCGCGCAAGCGCTCTGGAGCGGCAGCGACATCGTGTTCAAGGTGCGCCCGCCCACCGTCGATGAGGTGGCGCTGATGCACGCCGGGCAGACGCTGATCGGCTTCATCTGGCCGGCCCAGAACCCCGAGTTGATGCAGCAGCTGGCGGCGCAGAAAGTGACCGCGCTGTCCATCGACGCGCTGCCACGCACGCTCAGTCGGGCGCAGAAGATGGACGCGCTGACCTCGATGGCCGGTGTCAGCGGCTACCGCGCCGTGGTCGAGGCCGCCAACGCCTTCGGCCGCTTCTTCAACGGCCAGATCACCGCCGCCGGCAAGGTGCCGCCGGCCAAGGTGTTCATCGCCGGTGCGGGTGTGGCGGGCTTGGCCGCCATTGGTGCGGCCGCCAGCCTGGGCGCCATCGTGCGCGCCAACGACACGCGTGCCGAGGTGGCCGACCAGGTGGTCTCGCTGGGCGGCGAGTTCGTGAAAGTGGATTACGAGGAAGAAGGCTCGGGCGGCGGCGGCTACGCCAAGGTCATGAGCGAAGGCTTCCAGGCTGCGCAGCGCGAGATGTACGCAAAACAGGCGCGCGAGGTCGACATCATCATCACCACCGCGCTCATCCCCGGCAAGCCGGCGCCCAAGCTCATCACCGCCGAAATGGTGCAGAGCATGAAGCCCGGCAGCGTGATCGTGGACATGGCCGCCGAACAAGGCGGCAACTGCGAGCTCACCGTTCCCGGCGAAGCGGTGGTGCGCCATGGCGTGACCATCGTGGGCTACACCGACCTGGCCT
>CAYUAH010000024.1:0-21952 GCA_964442375.1 uncultured Hydrogenophaga sp.
CAATGGCCACAAGGCGTGTCTGGTTGGGCAAACGCGTATTGTCGCCGCAGTCGGCAGCTCTTTCAGCAAGCCGGCACCACAAGCCGACAACTCAGGGCAGGGACAGGCGCAAATCGGCCCGTGGACCGCTGGCGCCCGCACCCGTTTTGGCCAGCTCGACAAACACCCGGGTGCCCGCCAGGCCGTCGGCCACCAGCCGCGCCTTCACGGCCACAGCGCGGCGGTTGGCCAGCTCGCGCAAGGCCTCGTCAGGCGCTGGCGCGTGGGTGAGCCACAGCGCCTCCATCTCGGGCACGCTCAGGTCCTTGAGCAAGCCGATGGCATTGCGTGGCTTGGGAAACTCGCTGCGGCGGTAGACCTCCCGCAACAAGGCGGGGTACTCATCGGGCGCGACCACGACGTCGGTGTCGGCACCCTGCCCGGCCCGCGCGGTTTGGCGGCGCTTCTCGGCCCGCACCGCCTCCTGCAGGCGCTCGCGCAGATATGCCTCGCGCTCTGCCGCCACATCGCTGTGCCCCACCACGGTGAGCTGCAAGGCGGGCCGGTCGTTCAGGGCTTTGACGATGGCCGACATGGCGGCCGTGGCGCTCTCCTGAAGGCGGTCGGTGCCGGGCACGAAGTCGATGCGGCCGGTCTGCGCCTCGGGGCCGCCCAGCAGGTTGCCCAACAAGGCAAAGGGCGCGGTCACCGCCTTGCCGATCAGGCCCAGCACCAGGCGGCCTATGATGGGGCCGAGGCGAAATGCCGGGTCGTTGAGCGAGCCGCTGATGGGCAGGTTGATGTCGATCACGCCGTTGCGGTCGGCCAGCAGCGCCACGGCCAGCTTGACGGGCAGGTTGGGCGCCTCGCTGTCGGGCGCGCGTTCGCCAAACACCAGCCGGTTGAGCGTGAGCTGGTTGCTGGCGTTGAGTTGTCCGTCCGCACCCACCTGGTAGCGCACGTCCACACTGAGCTGGCCACGCTCGATGCCATGGCCGGTGTACTTCAGTGCGTAGGTCGAAAGCGGCGGCAGCTCCAGTTCGCGCACCTTGCCCGTGATGTCCAGCACGGGCGGTGTGGCCAGTGGCTGGAGCACGCCTTCGATGTCCAGCGAGCCCGTGCCTTCGACCCGCCCACGCAGGCTCACCTTGGCCGGCGCAGCACGGGCATCGCCCTGGTTGCTGAACGCACCCATGCCGCCCGTGACCTCGCTGAGCCTGGCGCTGTAGTTGGGCCGCACAAAGCGGTCGGAGAACGCAATCTGGCCGTTGACCAGTCCGATGGGGCCAAAGTTCAGCTGCGCGGGCGGCCCCGCCACTTGGGGTGTCGAGGCGTCGGCGGGCGTTGCTCGCAGCAGGTCCTGCAGGTTGACGCGCCCACTGGGGTCGATGTCGATGCGGGCGAAGTAGTCGCTGAGCACGGTTTCGGCCACGCTGAGCTTGAGGGCCTGGCCGGGTGCCAGCGCGAATTGCAGGCCGCGCAGGTTGAGGGTTTTCCAGTCCAGCAGCGGCGAGCCGTCCTTGGCGTCCACCGCCCGCAGCCCGTCCACCGTCAAGTCGCCTGCAGCCGTCACGCCCAGGCCGGCCGCGCCGTGGCTGAGCACCACGTCACCGCGCCAGTTGGTGTCGGCATTTTGCAGCGTCAGATTCAGCTGATCGGCCAGATAAGGCGCCAGGCTGTGGGCCGGCAGGCGGTCGAGCGTCAGGCGCGCATTGAGTTTGCCGTCCGCAGCCGTTGTGGCATCGGCCAGGCGCAGCGCCAGGCGGCCTTCCAGTGACAAGCTGCCCGGCGCAGCACCCTGCCCGTCCGCAGCCAGGCGTGCCGCCACCGACACCGGCGTGTCCACAGCCGCATCGCTGCGCCAGGCGCCCAGCTGCAACTTCAGGTCGCTCCAGCGCAAGGCCACAGGTGTGGACGTGGCCGCGTCGTCGAGCCGCCCGCTGCCTTCGCTCAGGCGCAGGCCTTGCCAACCCAGGCGCCAGCCCGGCGCGGTGGGTGCTGTCTCGCTGGCGGCCGAGGGGGCGCTTGCCACACGCAACCAGTCGGCCCACACCCAGCGCCCGGCGGCGTCTCGTGCCACGTTCAGCAACGGCCGCGACAGGCTGAGCTGCCCCAGGTCGGCGCTGCGACCTTCCAGGTCCACGCTACTGTTCTGCAGGCGCAGCTCGCGCAAGGCCAGCGCTGGCCGTGCCGCCGGGCCCAACGCCAGGTCTTGCAGCAACACATCCTGCAGTTGAAGCTGCAGAACCGGCGGCACCGGCTTGGGCGCCTGGGTTGCGGCGGCCTCCCAGTGCAGCTTCAGCTCGCCCGCGCTGCGGCCGGTCAGCGGCTGCGTCAGCACCTGATCCACATAGGGTGCCAGCCCACGCAAGCCAAGGTCGCGCCAGTTCAGTGCCAGATCGGCCTGGGTCGGGCTGACCTCACCCTGGGCGCCCAGCGACGCGCCCAGCCAGCGCGCACGGGCTTGAAGCGGGGTGGCGGTGGCGGCCGGCCACGCCACGGCACCGGTGGACACGGTGAGCGCTTCAAGGGTGGTGTCCCAGGCCGGCGTCACGCTGGCGTCGCGCCAGTGCAGGGTGCCACCGGTCAGTTCGAACTGGTCGAGCTTGAAGTCCCAGGCAGCTGCTGCTGTGTTCGGGGCCGGCTCGGTGGCGGTGCTGGCGGGCGGCAGCAGCCGAGACAGGTTGAGCTGCCCTTGCGCGTCGCGCGAAACGTGCAGGCGTGGCGTCTGCAGCGTCATCCGCTCGATGTGCACCTGCCGCGCCAGCGGGCGGCTGTCGGCCAGCACCAGCGACAAAGCCTGCCACGACAGCAGCGGCTGGTGTGCGGTGGCGCCTGTACCCGTGCTCTCCAGCGCCAAATCCCGCACGGCAAGTCGCCCGGCCAGTTGCACCACGGGCACCTGCCCTTGCTCAAACGCCAGCGTCAGATCAGCCTGCACCCGGCCCTGCAACGGGCGCCAAGCCAGGGCCTTGGGCCAATAGGGCAGGTAGGGCGCCAGGTCCAGGTCGGGCAAGCTCAGGTGGGCGCGGGTGGCCAGGGTGTCGGCAAACGGCAGCGTCGACATTTGGGTGTCAAAGTGGCTGCCGTTGAGCTCGAAAGCGATGCGGGGTTCGGTGCGCACATCGCGCTGGGTCGGCAGGTTGCTCAGAAAAGGCACAGCCACCGAGAGGTCGTTCAAGCGGTGTTGCGCCCCGGCGGGCACATCGTCGAGCTGCAGTTCACCGCCGGTCAGTGCCAGGTTGAACAGCCCGAAAGAGGCGGTCTCGCCGTCGCGGGGAATTTGTGCCCAGCGGGTCAACAGGTCGTCGATGTCGTAGCGCCCGTCGCCCAGGTGGCGCAGGCGCAGCGTGGGCTGTTCGACCACCAGCGCGTCCACCACAGGCGCGAGCCGAAAGACGGATTGCAGCTCGGCGTCCAGGTAAATCCTGGCAGCTTCCAGCAGCGCGGGCGCATCGGGCGCCGCTCCGGCCACCTGCAGGCCTTTGAGTTCCAGCTCAAGCGACCACGGTCGGAAGGACACCGCCTCAACCCGGACCTCGCGCCCGAGCGCAGCGTGGCCCTGGTCCTGCACCCAACCCTTGAGCCAGACCGGCACCGCAAACCAGGCCACCCCCCAGGCACTGAACAGCACCAGCAAGGCAATCCACACGGGCCGCAGGCGCGGCAACAGCAACTCCCATTTCATGGGCGGGAATTGTGCACTGCCGGTGGGCAGTGCCCTACGCGAAGCGGGAATAAAAAAGCACCTGGAGGCCAAACCTCAAGGTGCTTTTTGTACCAGTATCTGGTGGGTCCTGAGTGACTCGAACACTCGACCTACGGATTAAGAGTCCGCTGCTCTACCAACTGAGCTAAGAACCCGAACATGAGAATGGTAGGACGTGAGGGATTCGAACCCACGACCAACGGATTAAAAGTCCGCTGCTCTACCAACTGAGCTAACGTCCCACTCACCACATTCAACGTCTTGCGTCGTTGTCTGCGAAGCCTCAAATTATAGCGTCATTTTCCCCGATTCTGAAGACGGCTGAACTTTTTCTGCACGTGAGGCCAGTCGGTCCATGACCCAGCCGGCCGCACACAAGCCGAAGGTCGCGGTCACGCCCACGCTGGAGCCATATCCATGGCAGTTCAGCGAGCCATCGCCCTCCACCGCACACGAAGGATCGGGTGGCGCCACCGCCTCGCGGCTGAACACACAGCTCACGCCGATGCGGCCGTCGCGGGAAGCGCCGTGGTGCTTGCGCAAACGGTAACGCAACTGGGCCAGCAAAGGGTCGTGGGTGGTGAGTTGCAGGTCGTCCACCTCCACCCGGTGTGCCAGCCGTTTGCCACCGGCCGCGCCCACCGCAACAAACAGGCTTCGCTGTGCCAGCGCCCATGCGGCCATGCGGGTCTTGGCCGCCATCTGGTCGCAGGCGTCGATCACGGCCGACAGGGGGCCGTTCAGCACGACTGCGTCGGCCGTGATGCGTGCCCAGTTGTCGGGATCGACAAATTCGTCGATGACACAGATCTGCGCGCCGGGGTTGATGGCCAGCACGCGCTCGCGCATGGCAAGCACCTTGGCCTGGCCCAGGGTGGCGTCGAGTGCGTGCACCTGGCGGTTCACGTTCGACTCGGCGACGTGATCCATGTCCACGAGGGTAATGCGCCCCACCCCGCTGCGCGCCAGGGCCTCGGCGGCCCAGGAACCCACCCCG
Organism: uncultured Hydrogenophaga sp.; assembly: GCA_964442375.1. GTDB lineage: Bacteria > Pseudomonadota > Gammaproteobacteria > Burkholderiales > Burkholderiaceae_C > Hydrogenophaga. The sequence goes on from CAYUAH010000024.1 coordinate 4,686, forward strand.
CCTATGCCCACCACCATCACATGGGCGTCAAAAATGCGCTGTGCCCCCACCACGCCATACAGCCGGCGCAAGCCACCAAAACGGCGCTCGAAATCGGCCGGCATTCAGTCGCGTTCCAGCAGCCAGAGCTGGAAACGGAAGCCCGACAGGGCGCCCGCCACAATGCCGGCCACGGCGATAAAGCTGGTCAGGCTGAGCGTGGACAAGCCCGACAGGCCCTGGCCCACGGTGCAGCCCATGGCGGTGACGCCGCCCACGCCCATGCAGACCGCGCCGCTCAGGTGCAGTGCGGTGTCGCGTGTGTCGCGAAAGCCTTCCCAGCGGAAGCTGCGCGTGGCCAGCGCGTATGCAAACGCGCCCAGCACCACGCCCGCCACCGACACCACGCCCAGCGTGAGCAGCTTGCTGCGGTCGCTGAAGAACATCAGCCAGTCCAGGGCGTAGGCCATGGGCGCGGTGAAGGTCAGCGACTCCATGCGGCCGGTGTTGGAAGCCAGGTAGACGGCCTCCAGGGTTTCGGGGTGTTCGGCCACAAAACCCAGCCGGCCGCTGACCCACCACATGGCGGCCACGGTGGCGCCTATGCCCACGCCGGCCAACACGTTGTCGGCGCTGCGAAAGCCCGCACCCAGCAAGGCCCACAGCACCAGCGCACCACCCACGGCCAGCCCAAGCCACAGCGTGGTGCTGGTGACCGACCAGCCGGTGGCGGCCGCCAGCAGCTGTGGCAGGCCGCTGCCGGGCGCCAGATCGAAGGCCACCTGGTCCACGGTCTCGGTGCGCAGCACGGCGGTCACGCCGCGCAGGGTGGCAAACGAGGCCACGCCCATGACCACAAACACCACCAAGGACTTGAGACTGCCGCCACCCACGCGCACCAGCGTTTTGCTGCCACACCCGGATGCCAGCACCATGCCGAAGCCAAACAGCGCGCCGCCGATCAGGGCCGAGAGCCAGATGATGCGACCGGTGGCATAGATGGTCTTGCTCGGATCGATCCAGCCCAGCCAGACCATGAGCGCAAAGCCCAGCACCGCCACACCCACGGCCAGGCCCCACATGCGCATGCGGGTCCAGTCGCCCATGTTGACGATGTCGCTGATGGCGCCCATGGTGCAGAAATGGGTGCGCTGCGCGATGACACCAAACGCCACGGACACCACAAACGCGGCCCACAGCACCTGCGCCCGCAGGCTTTCAAATTCGCTCAATTCCATGGCGAGGGGTCAGCGCAAGCGCGCGAGGCGGTCGCGGGCGGTGGATGCCGCTTCGGACTGGGGATGGGCCTTGGCCAGGTCCTCCAGACTGCGCTTGGCAGCGCGCACATCCTTGAGTTCGATCTGGCAGTTGGCGATGGCCAACATGGCTTCGGGCACACGCACATGCTTGGGCGTGCCCGCGATCAGGCGCTGGTACACGGCGATCGCGTCCTTGTACTCACGCAGCGCGTAATGCGTGTTGCCCAGCCAATACTGCACGGCCGGCGTGTAGCCACTGTCGGGGTAGCGCAGCAGAAACTGCTGGTAGAGCTGCGCGGCGCGCGGGAATTCGGTCTTGCGCAGCTCGGCCATGGCGGCTTCAAAGTCGCGTTTTTCGGCCGGCGTGGCGTTGAACTCGGCGCCGTCGATCTGCACTTTCATGGGCTCCAGCGTGCGCAGGCGCTCGTCCAGCGCGGCCAGCACATCTTTTTGCTGGCGCTGCAGGTCGGCCACATCGCGCGCGAGCTGCTCGTTCTGCCCGCGCAGGCGGGCCATGTCCGCACGCAAGGCCTCGATCTGGTTGGACAGCTCCAACAGGCTGCGCCGCGTGGGCGCGGCACTTTCCTCGGTCAGGCGCGTGAGTTCGGCCTCCAGGCGGCGGTTGGCGGCGTCCGCTGCCTGGCGGTTGGCCTCCACCTTGTCACGCAACTCGATGATGGCCTTGCGCGCCTCGTCGTCGCCAAAAATGGCGTGCGAGGGCAAGGCCATGAAGCCCGCCGCCCCCAGGACCGACGCGCGAAGCAACAGACGGACTGCGTGCATGGTGAAAACGCTCAACGGTAGGTGATTTCGACGCGGCGGTTCTTGGCAAAGGCGGCTTCATCGCTGCCGGCGTCGGCCGGCTTTTCCTTGCCAAAGCTCACGGCTTCCATCTGGGCATCGCTGACACCCAGCAGGCCCAGCGCGCGGCGCACGGCCTCGGCACGCTTCTGGCCCAGGGCCAGGTTGTACTCGCGGCCACCGCGCTCGTCGGTGTGGCCTTCCAGGGCGATGCGGCGGCGGGTGTCGGCCTTGAGGTGGCGGGCATGGCCTTCGAGCAAGGCGTTGAACTCGGCCTTGATGGCAAAGCTGTCGTAGTCGAAATACACCACGCGCGCCACACCTGCGGGCGGCTGGCCCGGCTGGTTGGCACCCACCTGCACGCCAGCCACGCCGCGCGGATCGACCGCACCGGTGCTGCCCTGCCCGCTGCCGGCGCCACCGGCACCGCCCGCCACGGCGGTGGCGTTGCGGTCTTCCACCGCAACGTCATCGAGCTTGACGCTGGAGCAGGCGCCCAGCGCGCCCACCAACACCAGCAGGCCCAGGCGCGCAGCCCATTTGGAGGAAAAAACAGAAGACAGGTTAGGGAAGTTCATGACAAGGGTGGAACAGAAAAAAACAAACAGAAAACGGATCACATCAGCGCTGGAACGGGCCCCAATCCGGCTCGCGGATATCGCCTTGCGCGCTCGCCAGCCGGGTCTTGATGCGGCCGTCCACGGTGGTGGTCATCAGGGCCTCGCGGCCTTGCTGGCGGGTGGCGTACACGATCATGCGGCTGTTGGGTGCAAAGCTGGGGCTTTCGTCGGCGGTGGTGTCGGTCAGCGGGTTGGACTGACCGGACTGGAGGTCCAGCACGTACAGCTTGAAGGCGCCGCCAATGCGCGACACATAGGCGAGCCAACGGCCGTCGGCACTGGGCGAAGGTGAAATATTGTAGTTTCCTGTGAAAGTGACCCGTTCAGCGTTCCCACCTTGGGCGGGCATTCGGTAGATCTGCGGCGAGCCGCCCCGGTCGCTCACGAAGTAGATCGAGCGGCCGTCGGGCGAATACGCCGGCTCGGTGTCGATGCTGCCCGACTGGGTGAGGCGCCGGGGCTCGCCACCGCTGGCGTCGAGCGCGTACAGCTGCGACTGGCCGCCCAGCGTGAGCGTGGCCACCACCTGGCGGCCGTCGGGCGACCAGGCCGGTGCGCTGTTGGAACCCCGGAAATTGGCCAGCAGTCGGCGCCGGCCCGTGGCCACGTCGTGGGCGTAGATGACCGGCTTGCGGGCCTCGAAGGACACGTAGGCCAGTTGCGAGCCGTTGGGCGACCAGGCGGGCGAGATGATGGGCTCGGGGCTGGTGAGCGCGGCCTGGGCGCTCTCGCCGTCGGCGTCGGCCACCCACAGGTTGTACCGCGCGCCCTGTTTGGACACATAGGCCACGCGGGTAGAAAATACGCCTTTGTCGCCGGTGAGTTTTTCATACACGTGATCGGCCACGCGGTGCGCCGCCAAACGCAAATCGCCCACGGGTACGGGAAAGCTCAGGCCGCCCAGGTCTTGCGCACGCACCACGTCCCACAGGCGAAAGCGCACGTCGTAGCGGCCATCGGCCAGGCGGGTCACGCTGCCGGTCAGCAGTGCATCGGCCTGGCGCTCGCGCCAGGGTGCCAGGTCGGGACGCGAGGTTTCATCGAGCGCGCCGCCCACCGGCGGCACGGCACGCAACAGGCCACTGCGCTCCAGATCGGCCTGGACGATGGCGGCCACGTTTTGCGGCGCCGCCTCGCCACCACGGAAGGGCGCGATGGCGATGGGGATTTGTGTCAGGCCCACACCCGAGACCTCGACGCGGAACTGCGCATGGGCGGCGGGCGCAACACCCGCCAGCACCAGCGCGGACGCGCCCGCCAGCACGGAGCGGCGCCCCACAGCGGGGCGAACATGGGAAAAATCAGGGAGTTCGGGACGGGTCATTGTTCGTGTGCAGGGATAAGGCCAGGCGCGCGGCGCGGCCGGCCGCCGACATGGCGCCGATAATACTGGACCGGCCAGCGCCTGGACGTGACAAGTTGTGCCCTCCGTGGACCAACCCCGCGCGCCGAGGTTCCATTCCCCAACGCCGCACCACCGATTTTTTGCACCCGCCTTGACCACCACCGCCCCCACCCCCACGCTGATGCAGCGGCTCGCTCGGCTCTGGCCCTACTTCCGCTCGGCACGCTGGGGCATTGCGCTGGCCGCCGTGGGCACCCTGATCGGCGCTTTGACCGAACCGCTGATTCCGGCGTTTTTGCAGATGCTGCTGGACAAGGGCTTTGTGGACCGGGGCATTCCGCTGTGGGCCGTGCCCGCCGCGCTGCTGGGCCTGTTCGGCATACGCGGGCTGGCCGGGTTTGTGGCCCAGTACGCCCTGACCTACACCGCCAGCCTGGGCCTGCTCAACCTGCGCCGGGCCATGTTCGAGCGGCTCAACGCCGCCGAACTCGCGCTGTTCTCGCAGCAAAACGCCAGCAAGCTCTCCAACACGCTGGTGTACGAGGTGCAGACCGGCTCCACCGCACTGGTCAACGCCTTCCTCACGCTCACCAAGGACAGCCTGACCCTGGCCGCGCTGATGGGCTACCTGCTCTACCTGAACTGGAGGCTCACGCTCATCGTGCTGCTGCTGTTTCCGGGGCTCATCTGGATCATGCGGGTGTTCTCGCGCCGCCTCTACCGCCTCACACAAGCCAGCCAGCAGGCCACCGACGACCTGGCCTATGTGGTGGAGGAAAACGTGCTCGCCCACCGCATGGTGCGTCTGCACGGCGCACAGGCGCAACAGGCCGGGCGTTTCGATGTGCTCAGCGTGGCCCTGCGCCGCCTGGCCATGAAAACCACCATCGCCCAGGCCGCCATGACGCCGCTGACCCAGATGCTGGCCGCCGCCGCGCTGTCGGCCGTCATCTCGGTGGCGCTGGTGCAAAGCGGCGGCAGCGGCGTCACCGTGGGCGGCTTCGTGTCCTTCGTCACCGCCATGCTGATGCTGGTCACGCCCATACGCCACCTGGCCGAAATCGCCGGGCCCATCGCGCGTGGCCTGGCCGCGCTGGAACGCGGGCTGGCCCTGATCGACGACACGCCCAGCCAGCTCGGAGGAACGTATGCACCCGCCGCTGCGCAGGGCCGCATTGCGCTGGAGCAGGTGTGGGTGCGCTACGAAGGCGACGGGCCCGCCGCCCTGCAAGGCGTGAGCCTGCACATCGAACCCGGCCAGGTGGTGGCGCTGGTGGGGCCTTCGGGATCGGGCAAAACCACGCTGGCCAACCTGCTGCCGCGCTTCGTGGAGGCCTCGGACGGCCAGATCAGCCTGGACGGGCACGCACTGCCCGACTGGGACCTGAGCGCCTTGCGCCGCCAGTTCGCCATGGTCAGCCAGGACGTGGTCATGTTCAACGACACCCTGGCTTTCAACGTGGCGCTGGGCAGCGAGACCGACCCCGTCAGGGTGGAAAACGCCCTGCGCGCGGCCAACCTCGGTGAGCTGCTGGACCGCCTGCCCAACGGCATACACAGCAAGGTGGGCCACAACGCCGCTGAACTCTCGGGCGGCCAGCGCCAGCGCCTGGCCATCGCCCGTGCGCTCTACAAAAACGCCCCCATCCTCATCCTTGACGAAGCCACCTCGGCGCTGGACAACGAATCCGAACGCCTGGTGCAGGACGCCATCGCCCGCCTCATGGCCGGACGCACCACCCTCGTCATCGCCCACCGCCTGTCCACCATCGAACACGCCGACCGCGTGGTGGTGCTCGCCGAAGGCCGCATCCTTGAACAGGGCACCCACCGCGAGCTGATGCAGCTGGATGGGCTGTATGCGCGGCTGCATGCGCATGGGGGGTTGACGGGGAGTGGGGTTTGAGACTTCCAGTCTGCTAGGCTGATTTTTGGACTTTGCGTCCACTGCGTGCGATGTAAGTGCGGCAACCGTCCGAGAGGTGGATAGCTGTGAGGCGGACTGTCTTTACCAAACATAGGCGTCAAAGCGAATCCATGAGCTCCTGAGCCAGTCCAACCCGCAGGCTCCGCAAAAGAGACCACGGCTGCTGAATCATCGAGCGGTCCTCTGATGCCAAGCTTTTCCCCCATTGGGCCACCTGATCCGCGTAAAGGTGCACCTGATTCGCCTTTCGCGCAGCGCTCACAAGCACTTTCTCTTTTGGCAAAAGGACTCTCTGCAGCCGGGGCAGCCTGGCGGCCATGCCCAGGCCCGCAGGGTCGAAATCGAAGTAGGCCCAAACCGGTGTACTAAGGGCCTCAAGCAGAGCAACAACCACATCAGCCCTGAAGATCCCATCACCCCGAAAGATGGCCAGCACAGCCAGATCCTGGTAGTCGATCCAGCGATTGCGCTCCAAAAACCGAAGGCTCTCCAGGTTCTCAACCACAAGAAGAACGTCGGCACGAATCTCGCGAGTTTGTTCCAAAGTTAGCACCTGGTAGCCCTGGGCAGGCACCAGATGCCCGGTGCACTCGCAGCGGCCGTGAGCAGCTTTGACGGCAATCGAGTCTTGATGAGGGGCAAGAGTCCCGGCTTTTTCCTGCGACGGGTTGTTCAACCCCGCCTGCGCTCGGCGCAACGGTTGCCCTGCCGGCTCAATGGCAACGCCGGCAATGGTCAACATCTGTCGCGCTCTATCGGCATCTGCCTGGTTGAATGCGAACCGGCTCCCAACGTGCTGTCCCATGCCGAAGTGACGACAGAAGTGCTGAGATGCCTGGGAGGCGCCCTTTTGGCCAGACCCTTTGGCTACCAAGTCTTGGAGAAACGCAATGTCGCGCGAAGACAGGCTCATGAGTTCAAAGCGTCCGAACGTGAGCCCTGTTGGCACGCGCGGGCGTCCGTGAAGGTGTCGTTGTATTCCCCTGGTCTGCGTGGACGGGCCACAACCTCAACTTGTAGTCCGGTAGAGGCAATCTGAGCGCAGGCGTAGAGCAGCCACTCCTCGTCCGTGACGTATCGCTCCAGGCCGAAGACCTCTCCAAAACGCTCGCGCCATTCAAGCAATGATGCGGGTTGTTCGCCGTCGTGATGATCGAGGCGTCGGATGTGCTCAACGTACGCATCGATGAGTTCATCTATCGGATCGATCTCAGGTTCAACAACTGCCTGGGCGGTGGCGAGCACCACTGGTGACTCGATCGGATCGGGTTTGGGCGTGATGGTGATGGGCGGAAGCCGCTTGGCCGCAGCAAGGATCCCTTGAGTCACCGCAATGTCGTTGTCGGCGACATCCACGTTCCAGGTGGCCACCAACCCGACCGGTGTGACCATGCGCTCTGCAGCTTCTGGCGTGACGTCCAGGTCAAAGCCGTCGCTCATCCTGTTCTTCGACAGCCAAAGCGCCACGTTGGCGAGGTTGCGCTGGCGCTGCTCGATCTGGCGCAGCGCAAACAGGTTCTTGGAGACAACGCGCTGGATGTCACCAATGCGGGCGGTCCAGTCGGTCAGGCGGGAGAGGATTCGGACATTGAGCAGTCGGCGTATCTCGGGCAGTTGCAACCCGACAGCCTCTTGCTCCATCTCCTGGACCTTGGCGTTCAGACTTACGATCTGGCGGCTGAAGCGGCGCACCTCTTCGATGTAGAACTTGTTTTCCCGAATCTTGCCTGCCACGGAGTCCACGTCACCGAAGTTGGTCGTGACCTTTGCACTGAGCATCTGCAGGTTCTGGTCCATGAAGAACCCGATTCTCACGACCGCCTCGTCCAGCCTGTCCATGGCACGATCGGCATCGCGTACTGAGCCCTCCCGGCGAAACTCGCGCAGGTTGTCGAACTCCAGCCGCAGTTGCCGGATCGGCATGTCCAGCTGGGCCAACTGACGAAAAGCGCCGTAGCTGACAACGTAGTCCCCGATGAACTCGCGCAACAGGGGGTTGAGGTAGTACGTGTCCTGGTCCACGGGCATCAGTGCACGCATGCGGATGAGGGTGTCCACTCCCTTGTTGCGCTTGCCGCCAGTGGATACGGGCCCCTTGATGGCCTCGCTCACCAAGTCGCTGTGATCCGCCAGCGCCTTGAGGAGCTGCTGGATCAGGTTTGGCGCCTCACTCACCCACGGATCCCGGGATCAGCTTCGTGATCGCTGTTTGCTGCACGAAGGAGGTCACTTTGCGGATCTGAGGCTTCATCCTCGGCAAGGTCCGCGTCGGCCAGTGCGTTGTCCGTGAGCTCCGGAACGTTTTCTACAAGGTACTGCATCACGGCATGTAGATAGTCGACTTTCCCTGTGATCTGGTAGGTCTCGGTTGACGGATTGGATAGGACAAGGTAGCCGTCGGTCCGCAGCCGCTCAAGCATCTTGCGCAGCAACTCGTTGTTTGAAAGCCGGGCGTCTGTCCCTGGAATGCGCAACTCGCGAAGCCGGCTTACCAGGGTTGTGTCCTCGTTGACCTTGATCAGGATGTCAGCCAGCTGGACGTAGTCGCCTGGAACACCGCGGAAGCCCTCTTTGGCCAGACGAACCAGGTTGAGCATCTCCACCAGCAGACCGTAGACGTCGCGGAACCGCGCAAGGTCTACCTTGACTTTGTTGACCTGTTCATTCGTGTGCACCTGCAAAGGCGCCACAAAGAAGGCTCCATCAGCACCCAGTCGAGATAGTCGTCGGTCGATGCTCTGCAACCATTGGTCGACCCGCTCAGGCTCACCGGGATCACTCAGGTCCGCGTAGGCCTCGGGGAAGGCGTGTTGACATACGAAGTGGCCAGCGAGCAATGTGTTGAGGGTCTCAGGCTTCATGGGCCGCTCCTGCAGACGTCTCGACGCCTTGACGCTGCGGCTCTGCGTGAGCCCGCTTGCCTGACCTGGCCTGCGGCGCAAACATCCCGATAGAGCCGCGGTCTTTGAAGACGTAGCGGCGCGCAAAGTGGCGGAACTCGGCATGGGTGAGCGTGGGCGAGGCGGTTACCGGATCTATTCGGTTCTCGCGCAGCGTGTCCATAAGACCCTTGAAGTTGCCCGGGTCGAACTTGCCAACCTCGTCGCTGATCCAGGGGATGTAGATGTCGTTGTCGCCCCGGATCATGTTGAGCATGCCCACGAGGAGGCTGATCAGGATGATCGCGTTGATACCAGTTGAAGAGATGTGCTCCAGGTCAGCCGGTCGACTGAAATGGCGGGTTTGGCCGTTGACCGTGACGCTGCCCTTGAGATCCACGTGCGCAGCGAGGTCCAGCTCCACCGTGGAGTCCTGGCGCAACAGCTGCAGGAACTTGGTCAAAGCGCTCGCCGTCTGAGCGTCTGGCAGCTGGGCTCGATCATTGACGGCCAAGCTCGTCTCGTGCGCTCGGGCGAATTTGTCGATTTCATCAATTTCCCGCATGAGCGAGAGTTCTGCGAAGTTGGAGACGATCGCCACCTTGAGACTCTCGATGCGGTGGAACTGGGCCACGTTCAGGCCACGCTGCAGCTCCTTGTTGAAATGGTTGACCTCACTCTCGAAACGGGAGATCACTCCTCGGAACTGCCGAACCTGATTCAAGATCGTGGTCACGTCGTTGATGGCGTTGGGCAGCACCTGTCGCTTCAGGCCATCGTAGATGGTGCACAGCTCGGCAGCCTTGCCCACGAGCGACATCTCGCCGGGCAGAGCGTCCAGGCTGCGCTGGACGTAGTCGGCCACAGAGCTTGATTGGCCAGTGAGTTGATCGCGGATAGGCGCATGCCGCCTACGGATCAGCACCTCGCTATCCTCGACCTGCGCTCTTGCACGGTTAAGACGTATACGCAGATCTTCCAGACTCTGCTCAGGATCCACGTCGCGCAAAGTCACCTCGCTCAATCCGTACTCGTCGAGCATGGCCTTGACGACGCTGATCTCTTCGATGAGCTTGCGCTCGAGCGACTCGAGGTGTTCGACCTCTTTCGTCAGGCGTTCCCGCACATGCTTTGCCTTTGTTTCGTACTCGGTGTACGCAGCTTTGGCTTTCTGATGTTCACTTTGCGCGTTGCTGGCGGTCACCTGTAGGTTGACCAAAATCTGATCGCCACCCTCGTTGAGCCACTGCCGCCACAGATCCACCGTAGGGCGGCGAGCGATGATGGCGCGTATCTCGAGCCTGAGCCCGCTCGCCTGGTTTCGAATCTCAGTGAGCCGGACGGGATCAACGCCTGCAGCTTTCAGACTTGCATCGCGGTCGGCCTCAAGGGACTTGACGGAAGTCTCGCCTTTAGCTTCCGCATCTCGCGCCTCTTGCTCGATGGTATCGACGGCCTGCTTCAGCGCAACCTCATGCTGACGAAGCTTTGCGTCGAGCGATGTGGCCACCTCACTTCGGGCACACTTTAGTTGGCTCGCCCCATTGGTCAACTGGCGGCGAAGTTCACTGAGCTGATCGGCGAGTTCTTGCGCCCGATTGGTCCCGTTCCTCTTCAGCTCTGCGACCTCAATGCGGCATTGTTCGTCAGCGTCCGCTTCCTGTTTGCGCGCGCTGTCTTGGCGCGACACAGCGACGGAATGCTCGGCTTCAGCCTCATCCAACGACGTCTTTTTCTTCCGAGCGCTTTCTGCGGCACGCCGAAGCAACTCTTTGTCCTCAACCAGGCGATCTCTGGATGCAGCGAGTGTGCTTTCGGCTTGGGCGAGCGCTTGGCGCAACTGCGCGTCGTCCGACCAGATAGGCTGAGAGATGGCCGTGGTGTCCAACTGCCAGCCGAATGCCGTACCCGGATCGACATTGGGGTTGTGCGTCGGGGAAAGATCGGTACGTGAGAGCAGCGTGGGATCCAAGATCTTGGCGAAGCCCGCCTTCCAGGCTTCATCAGGATGTGAGCGAATAGCGCTCAGCAGGGTCCCGTCGGCGGGGTTCAGGTGGGACTGAGCCTCAACGACGTCCGACTGAGCGCCTTTGACTCGTTGCTCGGCTCTTTCGACTACGCTGTCAGCATCGTCTTGCTCGCGGACTGCGCGCTCCCACGCCGACCTCGCACTGGCGATAACACCCGTTGCCTCAAGCAAGCGTTGATCGGCCGCTCGAACCAAGACCCGTGCGGCCGCTTGCGCATCAGAAGCCGCGCGGCTGGGTTGAGCTGCCTCGATCTGTGCTTCAAGCTTGGCCTTGCCGTCGACCAGTTCATCGATCTGTGGCGTGAGATCGGCTTCGATGGCTGCGAACTCTGCCACCAAGCCATCCTCCTGCGCCTTCGATGCCGTGCGAAGGGCCTCCGCCTCATCTGCCGCACGGGACCGGATGTCCTCCTTCGACGCTCGAAGCCGGCTGGCCGCATCCCTCGCCGCGTTTCGGGCGTCGTTGACGAGATTGGTAAAACGAACCTCGATGTCGGTTGACTTGCCGGACATCGCCTCTGCACTGGAGTCGAGGCCCTGAAGCTCGACCTGCATTTGATCCGCACGATCGAGGGCACGGGCCCAGTCCTGGACCTCCGTGAGATGAAGCGCCCCCCGGCGTGCATTTTCTTCGCGCACTTTGTTTGTGCAGAGATCTTTGTAGCTGGCCGATCCCTCGACCGCTGCTTGCAGCGTCTCTAACATCTGCTGGGAATGAACATTGTGCGAACTCAAGTCGCTGCGCGTTTGCTTGAGTGAGTCTTGGGTTGCAGCCAACCGCTCACGGCGCAGCTTGAGTGCGGGTGCAATCTCCAAGCGGACAGCGCGGAATGCCATCTCTGCTTTGTTGTGTTGTTCGAGTCCCTCGCGAAGCAGGCCGACATCCTTGACCATGCCGAAGGCGACCTCCAAGGCACTGCGATCGCGCAGCCAACGAGCGATCTGATCTTTGTTCTGGCGCAGCGTGACCTTCTGTCGACTGGGTGCGTCCCCATGGGTGTTCAAACGCTCTTGGACGATGGTGATGGCCAAGCGAACAAAGTCCTTGAAGTCCAGTCGTTCCTTGGCCACCGCTGCGATCAAGCGATCCAGGTTTGTGAGGCGTGTTCCGAAGCCGTAGACCACGCTCATGCGACGCAGAGCGTTGGCGTCTTGCGTTCGTGCCTCAGTCCCCAGGATCACCGCTCGGTACTCGGCAATGTCGAGTTGGCGCGAGCACTCAACCCCCAACGCGATATAGGCGTCCACCATCTGCTTGTCGTCGCAGAAGAGTTGACGTCCCTCCTCATCAATGCGCAAAAAGGCTTCTTCTCGAAAACCACCGTTGATGAATCGATAGACCGGCCGGTGATCGTTGTCCGTTCGGCGCAGGACGGCGCAGCGCAAGTCGTGTGCTTCATCGTCGCCGCACTGGTACTCAAAGACGATCGCGCTGTAGGGCATGGGCAGCACAAACTTGAGCATCGGCTCGCGCCCACCCACCGTCTCCGTGATTTGGCTCGGAAGGGTGCCAAAGAAGAGTGTGAACAGCTCCAGCGTCGTGGTCTTGCCGACGGCGTTCTCGCCCGTGATGGAAGCTCCTCCGCGCGGATCGACCTCGTTGATGCTCGCCGAAGTGTCATTGCCACTGGTGCGGGTGTTGACCAGCAGCATGCGTCGAAGTCGAGATGTCACTTGCTTTTCCTCCTACCCCTCTTGCGAATCACTCTGCTGCGTCCACCTCACAACAACACGATGTCGTACTGCTCCTGCGTCATCGAGTTTTCGCTGGTCAGCGAAATCGGCTTGCCGATGAAGTCGGACAGGCCGGCCAGGTGAGGGCTTTCTTCATCGAGGAACAGCTCCACCACCTGGGGCGAGGCGACGATGCGGAACTCGCGGGGGCTGAAGGCGCGGGCTTCGCGCAGGATTTCGCGCAGGATGTCGTAGCACACGCTGCGCGCGGTCTTGACCACGCCCTTGCCTTCACACGCGGGGCACGGCTCGCTGAGCATGTGGGCCAGGGACTCGCGGGTGCGCTTGCGGGTCATCTCCAGCAGGCCCAGTTGCGAGAAGTCGCCCAGCATGGTTTTCACCCGGTCGCGTGCGAGCTGTTTGCGGAACTCGGCCAGCACGGCATTGCGGTGTTCATCGCGCACCATGTCGATGAAATCGACGATGACGATACCGCCCAGGTTGCGCAGGCGCAGTTGGCGTGCAATGGCCTGCGCGGCTTCGAGGTTGGTTTTGAACACCGTGTCGTCGAAGTTGCGTGCGCCCACAAAACCGCCGGTGTTCACATCCACCGTGGTCAAGGCCTCGGTCTGGTCGATCACCAGGTAGCCGCCGGATTTGAGGTCCACGCGCCGGCTCAGCGCACGCGCGATTTCTTCGTCCACGTTGTGCAGGTCGAACACCGGCCGCTCTCCGGTGTAGAGCTGCAGCCGTTTGAGTGTGCCAGGCATGAACTCGGTGGCGAACTGCTGCAACAGGCCGAACTGTTCGCGCGAGTCGATGCGTATGGTCTGGGTCTGTGCGCCCACCAGATCGCGCAACACGCGTTGCATGAGGTTCAGGTCCTGGTGCAACAGGCTGGCCGGCGGCTGGCGCGTGGCGGCGTCGCGGATGCGGTCCCAGGTCTTGCGCAGGTAGGCAATGTCTTCCGACAGCTCCTCGTCGGTCGAATCCTCGGCGTTGGTGCGCAAAATGAAGCCACCGCTGGTGCCGCCACCGGGCAAGGCGGTGAGGCCGGTCAGGCGCGCACGCAGCGCCTCACGTTGTTCGGTGGGGATTTTTTGCGACACGCCCACGTGGTTGTCCTGCGGCAAAAACACCAGCAGGCGCCCGGCAATGCTGATTTGCGCGGTCAGGCGCGCGCCCTTGGTGCCAATCGGGTCCTTGAGCACCTGCACCATCAGGGCCTGGCCCTCGAACACCTGCTTTTCGATGGGCAACACACCCTCGCCCACCGAGGCCGCGCTCGCCGTGGCGTTGCGATCCTTGGGCGCGTGTTTGGCGTTGATCTGCGGCATCAGGTCGGCCACGTGCAGAAAGGCCGCACGCTCCAGGCCGATGTCGATGAAGGCCGACTGCATGCCCGGCAACACCCTGGACACCTTGCCCAGGTAGACGTTGCCCACCAGGCCGCGCTCCAGGGTGCGCTCCAGGTGCACCTCCTGCACGGCGCCCTGCTCGATCACGGCGACCCGGGTTTCCTGGGGCGCCCAGTTGATCAGAATGTCCTGGCTCATCGGATGTGTGGGTGGAGGGGTTTCAAAGCAGCCGCAGGCCAGCGGCCTGCAGCACCTGTGCGGTCTCGAAAGCCGGCAAACCCATGATGCCACTGTAACTGCCCGAAAGCTGGCGCGCCCACAAGGCCGCCTTGCCCTGGATGGCGTAGGCGCCCGCCTTGCCCATGGGTTCACCGCTGGCCACGTAGCGCGCGATCTCGGCGGGTTTCATGTCGGCAAATTCAACGCTGGAGCGGCTCAGTGCGGCGAACACCTGGCCCTTGTGGGCCACGGCCACCGCCGTCAGCACCTGGTGCTTGTGGCCCGACAGTTGGGCCAGCATGCGCCGCGCGTGGGCTGCGCTGTCGGGCTTGCCCAGAATGTGTTTGCCCAAGGCCACGGTGGTATCGGCGCACAACACGGGAGCCGGTGGCAGGCCACGGCGCTTGAGCCGTTCGACCGCCGCGTCCAGCTTGAGCCGGGTCACGCGTTGCACGTAGCGTGCGGGCGCCTCGTTGGGCTTCACCACCTCCAGCGCTTCGCTGTCTTCGTCCGCATCGGGCAAGAGCAATTCGCAACGCACACCCCACTGCTCCAGCAGCTGCTTGCGGCGGGGGCTCTGCGAGGCCAGGTAGATGAACGGGCCGCCGCCGGGCCGCTCCCAAGGCGGCCCAGCCCCCTCGGGGGGCAGCGACCCGTGTAACGGCGGAGCGTGGGGGCTGTGATCACTCACGGTGGTACGGGTGGTTGGCGTTGACGGACCAGGCTCGGTACAGCTGCTCGATCAGCAGCACCCGGGCCAGAGCATGGGGCAAGGTCATGTCGGAGAGGCGGATGCGCTCGTGCGCGGCCTGGCGGAAAGCGGGCTCCAGGCCATCGGGCCCGCCGATCACCAGAGCCACGTCGTCACCTTCGAGCTGCCAGGTCTTCAGGCGCTCGGCCAGGGCTTTGGTGGTGAGGTTGGTGCCACGTTCGTCCAGCACCACCACGCGGGTGCCGCGCGGAATCTGCGCCTCGATGCGCGCACGCTCGGCCGCCAGCAGCGTCTCCAGGGTCTTGGAGCCGCGTGGTTCGGTCTTGACGGTCTTGATCTCCACCCGCAACTCGGGTGGAAAGCGCTTGGCGTAATCGTCGTAGGCGGTCTGGGCCCAGTCGGGCATGCGCTGCCCGACCGCGACGATGCCGAGCTTCATGCGGACTTCTTGGCGGTCTTTCTGGCGGGCGCGGCTTTTTTGGCCGCCGCTTTTTTGGCCGGTGCGTTCACCTTGACCACCTTGACGGGGGCCTTGGCGGTGGCCTTTTTGGCGACAGGCGCCTTGGCCACCGCGCTCTTGGCCACGGGCTTCACCGCCGACTTCTTGGCAGGTGTTTTGGCGGGCGTTTTGGCGGCCGGTTTAGCGGCCGGTTTGGCTGCTGCCTTGACCGGCACTTTGGCGGCGGCCTTGGCCACCTTGGCGGCCACCTTTTTGGCGGGCACAGCCGCCACGGGCGCCTGAGCGGCGGCCTTCTTGGCTGCCGCCTTTTTCGTGGCAGGCTTTTCGGCCGCCACGGGTTTGGCCGCGCCGTGCTTCAGGCGCACCGGCTTCTCACCCCAGATTTCTTCCAGGCGGTAGTACTGGCGGATGGCGGGCTGCATCACGTGCACTACGGCGGCGCCGCAGTCCACGATGATCCACTCGCCGTTGTCTTCACCCTCGGTGCGTGGCTTGGGAAAGCCGGCCTCGCGCACGGCGTCGCGCACGCTGGCCGCGAGCGCCTTGGTCTGGCGGTTGGAGGTGCCACTGGCCACCACCACACGTTCAAACAGCGGCGAGAGGTGCTCGGTGTTGAACACCACGATGTCCTGGGCCTTCACATCCTCCAATCCGTCGACGATGGCACGTTGGAGTTTCTGGGTGTTTTTGTTGGCCGTGGTTTCGCTGGTCATGTATGGTGGTTGTAAAGGTGATGGCTGGAAATATAACGTGCAACGGATTCGGGCACCAGCACGTCGAGCGCGCCGCGCTGGTCGCCGGCCTCGCGCACCTGGGCACGCACAGCCGTGGCGCTGATGTTGCGCAAGGGCATGTGCAACAGGGTGAAAGGCACGTCCACGCCCGACAAATCCATCTCGACCTCTTGGTCAAGCCGGGCGTCAGCGCCGATGTTGATGGCCCGGTTGGCCACTGCGATGGTGGCGTATTGGAGCACGTCTTCCCAACGCACCCAGGTTTTGAAGGCCAGCAGCTGGTCGGCACCCAACACCAGGAACAGTTCGGCACCGGGGTACTCGGTGCGCAACTCGCGCAGTGTGTCGGCCGTGTAGGACGGACCTTCGCGGCGGATTTCGCGCTCGTCGAAGCGCACGTTGAGCAGGCCGTCAAAGGCCAGCCGGCACATGGCCATGCGGTGCTCGGCGGGCGAGAGCTGGCGTGGCTTGTGCCAGGCATGGCCGGTGGGCAGGATGTGCAGGTGGTCCAGCCGCAGCTGGCCCAGCGCGGTTTCGGCCAGCGCGCGGTGTGCCCAGTGGGGCGGGTCGAAGGCACCGCCGAACATGCCCACACGCAGCGGGGGCTTGGCCTGGCCCGCTCGCGGGTTGGGGGTTGCGCTCATGAGCTCAGATCCAGTCGCGACGCACGAGGAAATCGCTGGTGAGCCGGTCTTCCGGCGAACCGGGTTCAGGCTGGTGGTTGTAGGCCCAGCGCACCAGCGGCGGCATGGACATGAGGATGGATTCGCTGCGCCCACCCGACTGCAGGCCAAAGTGGGTGCCCCGGTCCCAAACCAGGTTGAACTCGACGTAGCGGCCACGGCGGTACAACTGGTGCTCGCGTTCACGCTCGCCCCATGGCATGGCGCGGCGGCGCTCGACGATGGGCAGGTAGGCGGCCAGGAAAGCATCGCCCACGGCGCGGGTCATGGCAAAGGCGTTGTCGAAGCCGCCTTCGGAAAAGTCATCAAAGAACACGCCACCGATGCCACGTGCCTCGTTGCGGTGCTTGAGGAAAAAGTAGTCGTCGCACCAAGCCTTGAAGCGCGGGTATTTGTCGTCGCCATAGGGCGCCAGCGCATCGGCGCAGGTGCGGTGGAACAAGACCGCGTCTTCCTCAAAGCCGTAGTAAGGCGTGAGGTCCATGCCGCCGCCGAACCAGCACACCGGCTCGCCACCGCCCACGGGCGTGGCCGCGATCATGCGCACGTTCATGTGCACGGTGGGCACATAGGGGTTGCGCGGGTGGA
>CAYUAH010000025.1:0-21824 GCA_964442375.1 uncultured Hydrogenophaga sp.
GCTGCAGGCGCAGACGGCGCAGAAGGTCGGCTTGCTGCGCTACGACGCCCTCAACGGCGCGCAACACCTGGCCCGCGAGCGCATCGCCGCCTTGCGCGCCGAGGGCGTGCGCATCGCCGTGGCGGACGCCATCAACAACACCGACTTGCTGGCCCTGGCCGAGGCCTGCGCCGAGCTGCCCTTGCTCACGGCCGGTTCGGGCGTTGCCCTGGGCTTGCCGCCCGCCTACGCCCAGCGCGGCTGGTTCACGCCCAGCGACAGTGCGGCCACGCTGGACAGCGTGCGCGGCCCGGCCGCCGTGCTCTCCGGCTCCTGCTCCGAGGCCACCAACGGCCAAGTCGCACGCTGGAAAGCCGCCGGACGCACCGCCCTGCACATCGACCCGCTGGCCCTGCACCAGGGCACACAGACCGCCGATGGCGTGTTGGCCCAGGCGCGTGTGGCGCTGGCGCAGGGCCCGGTGCTGGTCTACGCCACCGCCGCACCCGACAGCGTGAAGGCCGTGCAGGCCGCACTCGGCGTGCAAGCCGCTGGCGAGCTGGTGGAACATGCCTTGGCGCACATCGCGCAAGGTCTTGTGGCCGCCGGCGTGCGCCGCCTGGTGGTGGCCGGCGGTGAAACCTCGGGCGCCGTGGTGCAAGCCCTGCAGGTGGCGCAGCTGCGCATAGGCGCGCCCATCTGCCCCGGTGTGCCCTGGACCCAGGCGGCCCTGCCCGTCAGCGGCGAGCCCATGTTGCTGGCGCTCAAGTCGGGCAACTTCGGTGGCCCCGACTTTTTTGCCCAGGCCCTGCAAGAGGCGGGGGTGGACCTGTGAGCCAGGCCGCCGTCCGAGCCGAGCTCGTGCGCGTGGGCGCCTCGCTGTTCCAGCGCGGCTACGTGCATTCCACGGCCGGCAACATCAGCGTGCGCTTGAGCACCGATGAAGGTGGTGGTTTCCTCATCACCCCCACCGACGCCTGCCTGGGCTTTCTGGACGCCGAGCAGTTGGCCTGGGTGGCCGACAGCGGCGAACAGATCAGCGGTGCGCGCGCCAGCAAGACTCTGCAACTGCACCGCCGCATCTACGACAGCGCGCCCGAGGCCCGCTGCGTGCTGCACACCCATTCCACCCATTTGGTCGCCCTCACGCTGCAAGGCGTGTGGCGCGACGAAGACGTCCTGCCCCCCATCACGCCCTACCAGGTGATGAAGGTGGGCCACGTGCCGCTGATTCCCTACGGTGTGCCGGGCTCGCCCGGTGTGGCCGATGAAGTCGCAGCCACCATCGCCCGCGCCGAACGCCCCTTGCGCGCCGTGATGCTGGAGCGCCTGGGCCCCACCGTGTGGCACAGCAACCCGGCCAGCGCCATGGCCTTGCTGGAGGAGCTGGAGGAAACCGCCCGCCTGTGGCTGCTCTCCGAACGCCGCCCCACACCGCTGACCGACGGCCAGATCAACGACTTGCGCGCGCAGTTCAACGCGCCCTGGTGAACCCGAGAACACACATGCCCCGCTTCGCCGCCAACCTGTCCATGATGTACACCGAGGTGCCCTTCCTCGACCGATTTGCCGCCGCCGCGCAAGACGGCTTCGAGGCGGTGGAATACCTCTTTCCCTACGAACACACGCCCGCCGAGATCGCGCAGCGGCTGCAAGACCACGGCTTGACCCAGGCCTTGTTCAACCTGCCCCCCGGCGACTGGGCGGCGGGCGAACGGGGCATGGCCTGCCTGCCCGGTCGCGAAGCCGAATTCGCCGCCTCGGTGGACACCGCCATCGCCTACGCCCAGGCCACCGGCTGCAAAAAGCTGCACGCCATGGCCGGGCTGGTGCCCGCAGGCGCCGACGCTGCGGCCTTGCGCGCCACCTACGTCGCCAACCTGCGTTTGGCGGCGGCCAAGCTGGCCCCACTGGGCATCACCTTGCTGATCGAGCCCATCAACAGCCGCGACATGCCGGGCTATTTCCTCAACTGGCAGCAGCAGGCGCACGACGTGCTGGCCGAGGTCGGTGCGGCCAACCTCAAGGTGCAGATGGACTTCTACCACTGCCAGATCATGGAAGGCGACCTCACCCGCCGCCTCGAAAAACACTGGGCCGGCGTGGGCCACATCCAGATCGCTGGTGTGCCCGACCGCCATGAGCCCGACGGCGGCGAGGTGAATTTCCCCCACCTGTTCGACCGCCTCGACCAACTGGGCTACGGCGGTTTCATCGGCTGCGAGTACCGCCCCAAGGCGGGCACCAGCGCCGGCCTGGGCTGGCTGCGAGCCTACCAAGCATCCAAGAAAGCACACGCATGAAAGTCCTCATCACCGGCGGCGCCGGTTTCCTGGGCTCGCGCCTGGCCCACACCCTGCTGCAGCGCGGCACCCTGGCCGGCCAGCCCATCCAGCAACTGATGCTGGCCGATCTGGTGGCGCCGCGCGACGCCACGCTCACCGGCGACGCCCGCGTGCGCACCCACACCGGCGACCTGCTGGCACAAATCCCTGCGCTGATGGCCGAGCCCTGGGACGCGGTGTTCCATCTGGCCTCCGCCGTGTCGGGCGAATGCGAAGCCAACTTCGACCTCGGCCTGCACGCCAACCTCGACACCACCCGCCGCCTGCTCGACGCCTGCCGCGCCCAGGCCGAAGCCGGCCACGGCGTGGCGCGCTTCTTCTTCTCCAGCTCGGTGGCCGTGTTCGGCAGCGACCCCGCCCTGCCCCTGCCGGCCGTGGTGCACGACGATACCCTGCCCACCCCGCAGTCCAGCTACGGCATCCACAAGTTTGTCTGCGAGCAGCTGGTGGCCGACTACACCCGCAAGGGCTACATCGATGGCCGCGCCGCGCGCCTCATGACCGTCTCGGTGCGCCCCGGCCGCCCCAACGGCGCGGCCTCGGGTTTTCTCTCGGGCCTGTTCCGCGAGCCCCTGGCCGGCCAGGCCAGCAACAACCCGATCGATCTGGACACGCGCGTGGCCCTGTCCTCGCCGGCCAACACGGTGGCCGGCATCGTGGCCGTGATGGAAGCCAGCCGAGAGGCCTTTGGTGGCCGCACCGCCCTCAACCTGCCCGCCCTCACCGTGAGCGTGCGCGAGATGCTGCAAGCCCTGGACGACCTGGCCGGCCCCGCCGCCATGGCCTTGATCACCCACCGCCCGGACGATGCCGTGGCCCGCATCGTGTCGGCCTGGCCGGCGCGGTTTGAAAGCCAACGCACCGCGCGCCTGGGCCTCAGGGCCGACGCCGACTTTTCCAGCGTGTTGCGCCAGTACGTGGCCGACAACGCCGACGCCGTGACCCTGCCCGCCGCGCGTGCGCGACTCGGTATGGCCTGACGCTTCACACAACGCTTTTGCATTTCCCCTTCCCAACCACAACGGAGACCTCCCCATGAAAGCCCTGATCAAACCCCTGGCCCTGGCCGCCCTGCTCGCCGCCAGCGGCGCCCAAGCCCAGACCGTGCTGAAAATCGGATACGCCACCTCGGCCACCTCCCACTACGGTGTGGGCTCCACGGTCTTCTGCGAAGAAATGGAGAAAGGCACCCAAGGCCGCTACAAGTGCCAGCAGTTCCCGGCCTCGGCCCTGGGCGGTGAGCGCGAGCAGATCGAAGCCGTGCAGATCGGCACACAAGACATCGTGAACACCTCCACCGGCCCGCTCGGCAACTTCGTGCCCGAGGTCAAGATCGTGGACATCCCCTTCCTGTTCCGCGACTACGACCACGCCCGCAAGGTGATGGACGGCCCCATCGGCCAGGACCTGCAAAAGAAGATGGAAGCCAAGGGCCTGATCAACCTGGCCTGGACCGAAAACGGCTTCCGCCACATGACCAACAGCAAGCGCGCCATCAACACCCCCGACGACGCCAAGGGCCTGAAGATGCGCACCATGGAGAACAAGGTGCACATGGACGGCTACAAGACCTTCGGCATCCTGCCCACACCCATGGCCTTCCCCGAGCTGTTCGGCGCGCTGCAACAAGGCACGGTCGATGGCCAGGAAAACCCCATTCCTGTGATCCTGTCGTCCAAGTTCTCGCAGGTGCAAAAACACCTGTCGCTGACGGGCCACGTGTATTCACCCGCCGCGCTGATCCTGTCGCCGGTGGTCTGGAACAAGCTGTCGGCGGCCGACAAGGCCGCCTTCACCGAAGCCGCCAAAAAGGGTGCGGCGGCCCAGCGCAAGAAGGTCAACGACGACGAAAACAGCGGCATTGCCCAGCTGGAAAAAGATGGCATGTCGGTGGTGCGTCAGGTCAACGGCGACGCCTTCCGCAAGGCCGTGGCACCGGCCTACGCCAACTTCGCCAAGGAATTTGGCGCCGACAAGATCGCCGCCATCCAGGCCGTCAAATAACCCACCGCACACACCGGCGGCCCGGCGCGGGCCGGCCGCCGGTTGGAGTCTTGCATGAAAACCTTTGAACGGTATTTCCTGGGTGCCAACCGCTGGGCCCTGATCCTGCTGCTGGGCGCGATGTCCGTCATCATCTTTGCCAACGTGGCCTTGCGCTACCTGACCAACGAGTCCATCGAATGGGCCGAAGAGGTGGCCCGCCACATGATGATCTGGCTGACCTTCCTGGGTGCCGGCCCGGTGTTGCGCTATGGCGGGCACATCGCCGTGGACAACCTGCAAGACGCGCTGCCACGCAAGGCTGCGATGGCGATGCGAGCCGTCATCGCGCTCATTTTGCTGGGCTTCTTCGTGTTCATGATCTGGTACGGCCTGCTGTACCTGGAGCGCACGCAGTACCAGACCACGGCGGCCACACAAATCTCGTTCGCCTACATCTACGCGGCCATGCCTATTGGCGGCCTGCTGCTGATCATCCACTGGCTGCTGATCGCACGCGGCTATCTGCTCGAACGGCGTTTTGCCGAAGACGCCCACTTTGACGCCAACGCGAGTGCTTCTCTATGAGTGCCAGCCTGATCCTGATCCTGAGCGCCTGTGCCTTTCTGGCCATGGGCGTGCCCGTGGCGTTTGCGCTGGGCCTGTCTACCCTGACCGCGCTGACGCTGGGCTCGACCTTTCCGCTGATGGTCCTGCTCAAGGAAACCTTCACCGGCATCGACAGCTTCCCGCTGATGGCCGTGCCTTTTTTCATCCTCGCGGCCGAGCTCATGAGCGGCGGCTCGCTGACCGAGGTGCTGCTGCGTTTTGCCAGCCAGTTTGTGGGCCACAAACGCGGCGGCCTGGGCTACACCAACGTGGTGGGCCTGACCTTCTTCTCGGGCATCTCCGGCTCGGCCCTGGCCGACGCGGCCGGTCCGGGCTCCATGATGATCAAGATGATGGACAAGGCCGGCTACGACAAGTCCTACGCCGCCGCCCTGACCGCCGCCACGGCCATCGTCGGGCCCATCATCCCGCCGTCCATCATCATGATCATCTATGCCTTGCAGGATGAATCCGTGTCGGTTGGCACCCTGTTCGTCGCCGGCATCATTCCGGGTCTGCTGGTCGCGGTTGGCATGAGCATCGTCAACTGGCGCATCTCCACCCAGCGCAATTACCGGGGCGATGGCGAACACCCAGGCTGGGACGAAATCCTGGAGACCACCGTCCGTGCCATGCCCGCACTGCTGCTGCCGGTGCTGATCCTGGGCGGCATGCGCGCGGGCTGGTTCACCCCCACCGAGGCCTCGGTGGTGGCGGTGTTCTATGCCCTGGTGTGTGGCAAGTTCATCTACCGCACGCTGGAATGGCAGGCCCTGCCCGACATCCTGGCCCGCTCGGCCCTGCTGACGGCCTCGGTGCTCATCATCATCGGCATGTCGGCTTCGTTCGCCTGGCTGCTCACCATCGAAGGCCTGCCCACCATGCTGGCCGAGTGGATGTCGGCACAGAACTTCTCGGTCTGGACCTTCCTGATCGTGGTCAACGTCTTCCTGCTGCTGTTCGGCATCTTCATCGAACCGCTGCCGGGTGTGATGGTGCTGGTGCCCATCCTGGCGCCGGTGGCCGCCAAGCTGGGCGTGGACCCGACCCACTTCGCCATGATCGTGATCTTCAACCTCACGCTCGGGATGATCACGCCGCCCGTGGGTGGGCTGTTGTTCGTCACCTCCAACGTGTCCAAGGTGCCCTTGGGCGCACTGGTCACCGAACTCAAACCCTTCCTGGTCGCGCACGCGGTGATCCTGATGCTGCTGACCTTTGTGCCTGCGCTCAGCACCTGGTTACCGCACACGCTGGGCTTCAAATAACCCAAGGAAACACCATGCCCTTGAACTACATCGCCAACACCGCCGTGCGCTCGGCCTCCGGCCAGACCCTGCCGGTGATCGACCCCGCCGATGGCCAGGTCTACGACAGCATCGAGCGCAGCAATGCGGCCGATGTGGATGCAGCGGTGCAGGCCGCACGCCAGTGCATGGACGGCGCCTGGGGGCGCCTGACCGCCGCCGAGCGTGGCCGCCTGCTGATGAAACTGAGCGCCAAGGTGGCCGAGCACGCCGACGAACTGGCCGCCATCGAACAGCGCGACTGCGGCAAGCCCACCAAGCAGGCCAAGGCCGATGCCCTGGCCCTGGTGCGCTACTTCGAGTTCTACGCCGGTGCGGGCGACAAGCTGCACGGCGACACCATCCCCTACCTCGACGGCTACAGCGTGCTGACCTGGCGCGAACCGCACGGCGTGACCGGCCATGTGATCCCGTGGAACTACCCCATGCAGATCTTTGGCCGCAGCGTGGGCGGCGCCCTGGCGGCGGGCAACGTGTGTGTGGTCAAACCGTCGGAAGACGCCTGCCTGTCGCTGATCCGCGTGGCCGAGCTGGCCGCCGAGGTGGGCTTTCCGGCCGGCGCCATCAACATCGTCACCGGCTACGGCCACGAGGTGGGCGACGCGCTGGCGCGCCACCCCGGCATCGACCACATCAGCTTCACCGGCAGCCCCAGCGTGGGCACCATCATCCAGCAGGTCGCCGCCGAGCGGCACTGCCCCGTGACGCTGGAGCTGGGTGGCAAGGGCCCGCAGGTCGTGTTCGACGACGCCGACGTGGACGCCGCCCTGCCCTTCCTGGTCAGCGCCATCGTGCAGAACAGCGGCCAGACCTGCAGCGCCGGCTCGCGCCTGCTGGTGCAGCGTGGCCTGTACGAGCCCCTGCTGGACAGGCTGGGCAAGGCGTTCAGCGCCCTGCGCGCCGGCCCGCCCAAGATGGACCTGGACCTGGGCCCGCTGATCCGCCAGACCCAGCAACAGCGCGTGCGCGGTTTTCTGGAGCAGGCACGTGCCGACGGCATCGCCACCGTCGCCCAGGGCCAGGTGGTCAGCGAGGCGCCGGCCAGCGGTTTCTACGCCGCCCCCACCCTGCTGCGTGACGTGCCGGTGAACCACCGGCTGGCGCAAGAGGAGGTGTTCGGCCCGGTGCTGGCCGCCATGTGCTTCGATGACGAAGACCAGGCCGTGGCCATGGCCAACGCCACCCACTTCGGCCTGGTGGCCGGTGTGTGGACACGCGATGGTGGACGCCAGTTCCGCATGGCCAAGCGCGTGAAGGCCGGCCAGATTTTCGTCAACAACTACGGCGCCGGTGGCGGCGTGGAACTGCCTTTTGGCGGTGTGAAATCGTCGGGCTACGGCCGCGAAAAAGGCTTTGAGGCCTTGCTGGGCTTCACCACACTCAAGACAGTGGCCATACGCCACGGGTGATGGCCTGAGCGGGCACAATCGGGGGCTATGTCCGACCGCGTCATTCCCCTTGTTGACCAGCGCCTGCGCGGCCTGGTCGCCCGCGTCCCCGAGCAGCCCATTGCGGCGACCGGCCTGCTGGGCGACACGCTGGGCCGGCCGCTGCGCGATTTGCGCATCAGCGTCACCGACCGCTGCAATTTCCGCTGCAACTACTGCATGCCCAAGTCCATCTTCGACAAGGACTACCAGTACCTGCCGCACAGCGAGTTGCTGAGCTTCGAAGAAATCACCCGGATTGCGCGCCAGTTCGTGGCGCACGGGGTGCAAAAAATCCGCTTGACCGGGGGCGAGCCGCTGTTGCGCAAACACCTGGAAATCCTGATCGAGCAGCTCGCCGCCTTGCGCACCACCGAGGGCCAAGCGCTGGACATCACGCTGACCACCAACGGCAGCCTGCTGCGCAAAAAGGCCGCCGCCCTCAAGGCCGCCGGCCTGAACCGGGTGACGGTGAGCCTGGACGGCCTGGACGACGCGGTGTTCCGCGCCATGAACGACGTGGACTTTCCGGTGGCCGACGTGCTCGACGGCATCGCGGCCGCACAAGACGCCGGCTTGGGTTCGATCAAGGTCAACATGGTGGTCAAACGCGGCACCAACGAAGACCAGATCCTGCCCATGGCGCGCCACTTCAAGGGCACGGGCGTGACGCTGCGCTTCATCGAATACATGGACGTGGGCGCCACCAACGGCTGGCGCATGGACGAGGTGCTGCCCAGCGCCGAGGTGGTGCGCCGCCTCCACGCCGAACTGCCGCTCGTTCAGCTCGACCCCAGCGCGCCTGGCGAAACCGCCGAGCGCTGGGGCTATGCGGACGGCGGGGGTGAAATCGGCGTCATCAGCAGCGTGACCCAGGCCTTCTGCCGCGACTGCAACCGCGCTCGACTCTCCACCGAGGGCAAGCTCTACCTGTGCCTGTTTGCCAGCCAGGGCCACGACCTGCGCGCCCTGGTGCGCGGCCAGGCCAACGACGAACAACTCGCATCGGCCATTGGCCACATCTGGCAACAGCGCGACGACCGTTATTCGGAGTTGCGAGCCACCCTGCCCGCAGACACCTCCACCGGCGGCCGCCGCGTCGAAATGAGCTACATCGGCGGATGAAGATGACCCCCATCGAACCTGGACAAATCACCGCCGTGGTGCTGGCGGGCGGGCGCGGCTCGCGCATGGGCGGCATGGACAAAGGGCTGCAAAACTTCAATGGCACACCGCTGGCCCTGCACAGCCTGCTGCGGCTGCAAATGCAGAGCGGCGGCCTGGTGGGCGAGGTCATGGTCAACGCCAACCGCAACCTGGCCGCGTACGAGGCCTTTGGTGTGCCGGTGTGGCCCGACACGCTGGGCGATTTCCCCGGCCCTTTGGCTGGTTTTCTGACCGCGCTGGAGCGTTGCGAAACGCCTTACCTGCTGACGGTGCCGTGCGACACGCCGCTGTTTCCGCTCGACTTGGCCGAGCGCCTGGCCAGCGCCCTCGCCAACGATGGCGCCGACATCGCGATGGCGGCCGCACCCGAAGAAGATGGACAGATGCGGACCCAACCGGTGTTCTGCCTCATCCGCACCGACCTCCTGGCCAGCCTGGCGGTGTTCGTGCAGGGCGGCGGCCGCAAGATCGACACCTGGACCGGCCAGCACAAAACCGCGGTCGTGTCGTTTGACCGCCCGAGCGACGACCGCAAAGCCTTTTTCAACGCCAACACCCTGGCCGAACTCCAGGCCCTGGAAAACCGCTGAATGAAATCACTGGATCAGATCGCGGCCGAGCTGCAAGGCTACGACCCACAGGCGCTCAGCGCATCCGCCGTCAACGCCTTCCTGGACCAGCTGGTCAGCCCGGTGGGCGACACCGAAACCGTGGGCGTGTTCGATGCCCTGGGCCGTGTGCTGTCGGAAGACGTCATCTCGCCCATCAGCGTGCCACCCCACAACAACTCGGCGATGGATGGTTTTGCCTTCGACGGCGCACAGCTGAACAGCGGTCAGCCGCTGACGCTGCGGGTGCTCAGCGGCACGGCCTTTGCCGGCAAAGCGTGGAGCGGCCAGGTGGGCCCAGGTGAGTGCGTGAAGATCATGACCGGCGCCATCATGCCCGTCGGGCTGGACACCGTGGTGCCACAGGAAATGACCCAGGCGGGCGACGGCGCCATCACCATCCCGGCGGATGCGCTGCGACGTGGCGACAACCGCCGCCTCTTGGGCGAGGACCTCATGGCCGGCCAGCCGGCGCTGCGCGCGGGCACGAAGCTGGGCCCGGCCGCGTTGGGGCTGATGGCCAGCCTCGGCTTGCCCATGGTGCGGGTGCACCGCCGCCTCAAGGTGGCCTACTTCTCGACCGGCGACGAAATCCTCAGCCTGGGCGAAGCCCCGCGTGAGGGTGCGGTGTACGACAGCAACCGCTACACCGTCTTTGGCCTGCTCACCCGCCTGGGGGTGGAAGTGATCGACATGGGTGTGGTCAAGGACGACCCGGCCACACTGGAGGCCGCCTTTCGCCAGGCCGCCGACCAGGCCGACGCCATCATCACCAGCGGCGGCGTGAGCGTGGGCGAAGCCGACCACACCAAGGCCATGATGAAAAAGCTGGGCGACGTGGCGTTTTGGCGCATCGCCATGCGGCCGGGGCGGCCGATGGCGGTGGGCAGGCTGGACAGCGGCGCCGTCATGTTTGGATTGCCGGGCAATCCCGTGGCGGTGATGGTGACGTTTCTCGCTTTTGTGCGCCCGGCCCTGCTCAAGCTCATGGGCGTGGCCGACGTGGCCGCGCACACCCCGCCGCTGCTCAAGGCCCACAGCCTGGAGCCGCTGCGCAAAAAGCCGGGCCGCACCGAATACCAGCGCGGCAGCGTCAGCACCGCGTCCGACGGCACGCTGCAGGTGCGCACCACCGGCAACCAGGGCTCGGGCGTGCTCAGCTCCATGGTGCAGGGCAACGGCCTGATCGTGCTGCACCACGGCCAGGGCAACGTGGCCGTGGGCGACGAGGTGGACGTGATGGTGTTCGACGGCGTCATCTGACGCCAGAACCGGCGGGACGATCCGCCCGCACCTCGACTGCTTCAGCGTCCGATCAACCCTCGCAGACCTTCAAACAGAAAATCGCTCAGCAGGCGAACGCGCCGAGACAGATGTTCGCGGCGCGGCAGGAACACATGCACGTCGATGCGAGGACCGGCGTAGCCCAGGCCGACGTCAATCAGCGCACCACTGGCCAGATAGGGCCGCGCGAAGTAGTCTGCCACCTGGGCCAGGCCGGCGCCCTGCAACACCATCTGGCGTTGCACCGCCGGGTCCTGGGTCAGCATCGCCAGGGGTGGATCCACTGCGACAAGCCGGTTGCCCTGCTGGAACGTCCAGGGCCAGATGCGCCCGGTCCGGGGGTGCCTCAGACCAATGCACCGGTGTTGTGTCAATTCCTGAGGCGTGGCCGGCCGCCCGTGCTGCTGCAGGTAGCCAGGAGAGGCGCACAACACATGGGTGAACTGGCCGACGCGGCGCGCCACCAGTGAGCTGGCGGGCAGCTCACCGCCGATCACGCCAACGTCCAGACCGAGGTCCACCACGTCCGGAAACTGGTGCTGAGTGATGAGTTCAACCCGTATGCCCGGGTGCTGCAGGTTGAACCTGACCACCAGCGGCGCCACCAGCACCTGGCCCAGGCTGGGGCTGGCCACCACACGCACGCTGCCCTCGGCTTCGTCACGTCGCTCGCGCAATTCCTGCTCACCTTGCTCAATCAGTTGCAGGCCACCCTGACAGCGTTCGAAGAACAGCCGGCCTTCATCGGTGAGGGCGACCCGGCGCGTGGTGCGCTGGAACAGGCGCACGCCCAACCAAGCCTCCAGCTGAGACATCTGCGCGCTCACCGCTTGTGGCGACACGTGGAGCTGCAGTGCGGCGCGGCTGAAGTTCTCGGCCTGGGCCACGGCAAGAAAGGTCGAGATGAGGCGCAATCGGTCCATAGATTAACAAATTCACGTTGTAGCTGTTTCAAGCAATGACTCACTATGTGCGAAATCGACGCCACCGTAAAGTGCCCCATCACCTACAGGAGGCCACCGATGTTCCCTCGCATTTTTCTGCTGCCGTTGCTGGCCGTGCTGTGCCTGCACGCTCCGATCAGCCAGGCCCAATCCATGCCCACCACACCAGGCAAGCCGGTGACCCTGGTGGTGTCGTTTCCCGCTGGCGGCGCGCCCGACCAGATCGCCCGGCTGTTGGGTCAGCAACTGCAACAGCGCTGGCAGACGCCGGTGGTCGTGCAGAACCGCCCTGGCGCGGCCGGCCACCTGGGCAACGATTCGGTGGCCCGCGCCGAGCCCGACGGCCACACGCTGCTGGTCACGCCCAACACCTTCACCATGGCGCCGCATGTGATGGCGCCAGGTGCCAAAAAGCCGGCCGACGTCGTGACCGACTTCACCCCGATCAGCTTGCTGTCTTCATCGTCGATGCTGCTGCTGGCACACCCCGACCTGGGCCTGAAGGACGCCCGCGAACTGGCGCAGATGGCCAGAGCCCGGCCGGGCTTGAGCTACGCCAGCCCTGGCAATGGCACGCCCATGCACATCGCGGGCGAGCTGTTCAACCACATCGCCGGATTGAACATTGACCACGTGGCCTACCGGGGCACGAGTCCGGCCATCAGCGACGTCCTGGGCGGGCACGTGAAGCTGACTTTCCTCGGTCTGCCCGTGGCCAAGGCCCTGATCGACAGTGGCAAGCTGGTACCGTTGGCCACCGTGGACAAGGTGCGCAGCCCGCTGCTGCCCAACCTGCCCACCATGGCGGAGCAGGGATTTGCGGGTGTTGAAACCGACATCTGGTTCGGCGTCTATGGCCCCAAGGGCATGCCACCCGCACTGGCAGACGAACTTCACCGCACCTTCAATGAGGTGCTGCAGCTGCCACAGGTGGCTTCGCAATTCAAGGCCATGAGCCAGGTCGTCCACAACGAAACGCGTGCGTCCTTTGCCGACAAAACCCGGGCTGAGTACCAGCGTTACGGCACCCTCATCAAGCAGTTCAAGATCACCGCAGACTGACATGCCCACGCACCGCCCCAATGTGCTGCTGATCGTGACCGACCAGCACCGCGCCGACCACCTGGGTTGCGCCGGTCACCCGGTGCTGCGCACGCCCCACATCGATGCCCTGGCCGCTCAGGGTGTGCGGGCCACACGCTTCCACGCCGCCAGCACCACCTGCATGAGCAACCGCGCCACGCTGATGACCGGGCGCCTGCCCTCGCAACATGGCGTGGTGCACAACGGCATCAACCTGTCACGCGACCACACCACCTTCGTCGAGCTGCTGCAGGCGGCCGGTTACGCCACCGCGCTGATCGGCAAATCGCACCTGCAATCGTTTGGCTACGACAGCCCGCTGCGCCGCCGCTGGACCCAGCCCAACGGCGGCACCGAGCCTCCGGCTCACCTGCGCGACGCCCGCAAGCGACCGCGCGATGGCGCCGGCTACGGCGACGAGTGGACGCCCGATTGGCGCAGCGGTCAGCGCAATCACGTGGACACGCCCTACTACGGCTTCGACGCGGTGCAACTGGCCACGCTGCATGGCGACCAGGTGCAAGGCGACTACGCCCGCTGGCTGGCGCAGCAGCACCCCCAACCCGACCAGCTGCGCGGACGCGACAACGCCCTGCCCGACCCGCGCTACAGCGCACCCCAGGCATGGCGCACCGCCCTGCCCGAAGCTTTGTACCCCTCGACCTGGATCGGCCAGCAAAGCGAGCAGTGGCTGCGCAAGCACGTCCACCATAAGCCCGACCAGCCGTTTTTTCTGAAAGTGTCGTTCCCCGATCCGCACCACCCGTTCACACCGCCCGGCCGCTACTGGGACATGTACGACCCGGCCCAGATCCAGTTGCCGGCCAGCTTTGCGGCCCCTGGCGATTCACAACTGGTGCGCGATGTGCACCGCTACACCCAGGGCGGCGGCAGCCGCGAGGGCTATGGGGCCTTCGGGGTGAGCGCGCGCGAATGCCAGGAAATCCTGGGCTTGAGCTTCGGCATGATCGCGCTGATCGATGATCAGGTCGGTCGCCTCATAGCCACGTTGCGCGGGCTGGGGCTGGACGACAACACCGTGGTCATGTTCACCAGCGACCATGGCGACATGATGGGCGACCACGGCATGGTGCTCAAGGGCGCGATGCACTTTGACGGCCTGACCCGCGTGCCCTTTGTCTGGCGCGACCCGGCGCTGCCCAGGGCGCGCCAAGGCCAGAGCCTCGATCAACCGTGTGGCACGCTGGACATCGCGCAGACCGTGCTGGCGCGCTGTGGCCTGGCGCCCTACAACGGCATCCAGGGACTCAACCTGCTGCCCTGGCTGCACCAGGATCAGGCCCAGGCCGATCCAATGCCACGGCCCGGCGTGCTGGTGGAAAGCGAGCCGGTCGTGCTGCCCCACGGCCGCACCCGCCGCTACCGGCTGCGCAGCCTGGTCAATGAACGCTGGCGCCTGACGCTGAGCAACCTGCCCGAACTGTGCGAGCTCTACGATCTGCAGGCCGACCCGCTGGAGCAGCACAACCGCTGGCACAGCGAGCCTGCGGCGCGCGGTGATTTGTGCGCCGAGCTGCTGATGGCGCTGAGCGAAACGGCCGACACCTCGCCGCTGCCCACGGCGGTGGCCTGAACCGCCACCGCAGTCACCCGCTCACTTCGCCGGGATCACCTCGTGGTGTGAGACTTCGGTCAAGGGCCCGTCGCCCACCGGCGCCTTGTTGCCACCGGGCACCTTCTTGCGCGCGAACAAGGTGTACATGGTGGGCACCACAAAAATGGTCAGCAAGGTGCCCAGGCTCATGCCGCCCACGATGACCCAACCGATCTGCTGGCGGCTTTCGGCACCGGCGCCAGTGGCCAGCGCCAGCGGCACGGCACCCAGCACCATGGCACCGGTGGTCATGAGGATGGGTCGCAGGCGCAGCGAGGCGGACTCCAGCACCGCGTCGCGCAGTGCCATGCCCTGCTCGCGCAGCTGGTTGGCAAACTCGACGATCAGGATGCCGTGTTTGGTGATCAGGCCCACCAGGGTGATGAGGCCGATCTGGCTGAACACGTTGAGCGTGCCGCCGGTGAGTTTGAGCGCCAGCAAGGCGCCCAGCATGGACAGCGGCACGCTGAGCATGATGACCAGCGGATCGACAAAACTTTCGAACTGCGCCGCCAGCACCAGGTAGATGAACACCAGCGCGAGGACGAACACCAGCGCCAGCGAACCCGACGAACTGCGGAACTCGCGGCTCTGGCCATTGAGATCGGTGGTGTAGCCGGGCGGCAAAATCTCGCGCGCGGTCTGGTCCATGAAATTGAGCGCGTCGCCCAGCGCCAATTCGGGCGCCAGGTTGGCGGTGATGCTGGCGCTGCGGCGCTGGCCAAAGTGGTTGAGCTCGCGCGGCACCACCACCTCGCGCGTCTTGACCAGCGAGGCCAGCGGGATCATGGCGTCGTTGCGCCCGCGCACAAAGAGGCGGTCGATGTCGTCGGGCGTGCTGCGCTGGGTGCCCTCGGTCTGCACCACGACGTCGTACTGTTCACCCTCGCGCTTGTAGCGCGTGACGATGCGCCCGCCCAGCATGGTTTCCACCGTGCGCGCGATGGCGTCCACGCTCACGCCCATGTCGGCGGCACGCTCGCGGTCCACGTCCATGCGGATCTCGGGCTTGTTCAGGCGCAGATCGGTGTCCACCTGCACAAAGCCGGGGTTCTTGGCCAGGGCGTCCTGGAACTGGCGTACCACCCTGGACAGGTTTTCGTAGCTGTCGGAGGTGACGATCACGTAGTTGATGGGGCGTTCGCGAAAGCCCTGCCCCAGCGACGGCGGCGTGATGGCAAACGCGCTCACCCCGGGCAACCCGGCCAGGCGCGGCGCGATTTCGCGTGCAATCTCCTGCGTGGTACGGGTGCGTTCTTCCCACGGTGTGGCACGCAGAAAGACGTTGCCCTGGGCCACCGTGGGGTTGCCGATGTTGGCGAAGATGCGGTCGAACTCGGGGTAGTTCTGGCCGATGCGCTCGATCGCCTCGGCGTAGCGTCGGGTGTAGTCCAGTGTGGCGCCATCGGGGCCGTTGATCACCGTGAGGATCACGCCCCGGTCTTCGATGGGCGCGAGCTCCTGCTTGGTGCCCTTGAGCAGCACCCAGCTGCCCACGGCGCTGCCCACCATGATCAGCACCACCAGCCAACGCACCCGCAACGATGCCGCCAGCACGCGGCTGTAGCCATTCGTCAGGCCCACCAGGGCCCGCTCCATGCCGCGGTCAAAGCGGTTGGGCTTGGCGTTGTGTTTGAGCAGCTTGGAACACAACATGGGCGAGAGCGTGAGCGCCACAAAACCCGACACCACCACCGCGCCGGCCAGCGCCAGCGCGAATTCGGCGAACAGGCGCCCGGTGCGTCCCGGCGTGAAGGCCAGCGGCGCGTACACGGCGGTGAGTGTCAGCGTCATGGCCACCACCGCAAAGCCAATTTCCTTGGCGCCCTTGATGGCGGCCTCGAAGGGTTTCATGCCTTCTTCGATGTGGCGGAAGATGTTCTCCAGCACCACGATGGCATCGTCCACCACCAGGCCGATGGCCAGCACCAGCGCCAGCAGGGTGAGGGTGTTGATGGAGAAGCCGAACAGGCCCATGAGCGCGAACGAGCCGATCAGGCTGACCGGAATGGTGACCAGCGGGATGATGGAGGCGCGCAGCGTGCGCAGGAACACGAAGATGACCAGCGCCACCAGCACCACCGCCTCCAGAATGGTGGTGTAGACGGCCTTGATGGAGCGGTCGATGAACACCGAGTTGTCGTTGGCGATGTCCACGTTGATGCCCGGCGGCAGGTCGGTCTTGACCTTGTCGAGCAAGGCGCGCACGCCGGCCGAGAGTTCCAGCGGGTTGGCCGTGGCCTGGCGGATCACGCCGACCGAAATCGAGTCGCGACCGTTCAGGCGCACCGAGGTGCGCTCGTCCTGCGGGCCCTGCACCACACGCGCCACGTCGCCAATGCGCACCGGCAGGCCGTTGACGTTGCGGATGGTGACGGAGGCAAACTCCTCGGGGCGTTGCAGATCGGTGGCGGCGGTGACGTTGAATTCGCGCTGCGAGCTCTCGATGCGCCCCGCAGGCACCTCCAGGTTGGCGCGGCGAATGGCGTCTTCCACGTCCTGCACGGTCAGGCGGTAGGCGGCCAGGCGGTCGGGGTCGAGCCAGACGCGCATGGAGTACTTGCGCTCGCCGTACACCCGCACGTCGGCGGCGCCGGGCGCGGTCTGAAGCACGGGCTTGACGATGCGGTTGGCCATCTCGCTGAGCTGCAGCGGGCTGAAGGTGTCGGAGCTCAGGGCCAGCCAGATGACGGGAAAGGCATCGGCTTCGACCTTGGCGATCACAGGTTCGTCTATGCCCTGGGGCAGGCGCTGGCGCACGCGGCTGGTTTTGTCGCGCACGTCGGCGGCCGCGGAATCGGGGTCGCGTTCCAGCTTGAAGCGCACCGTGATCTGGCTTTGTTCCTGACGGCTGATGGAGGTGATGATGTCCACCCCTTCGATACCGGCCAGCGAGTCCTCCAGCACCTTGCTCACTTGCGACTCGACCACCTCGCTGGAGGCGCCCACGAACCGGGTGCTCACCGTCACCGTGGGTTCGTCGATCTTGGGGTACTCGCGCACCGTCAGGCCATTGAACGAGACCCAGCCCACGAGCAGGATGAGCAGGCTCAGCACCGAGGCGAACACCGGGCGGCGGATGGAAATTTCAGGCAGTTGCATGGCGAACCTCCGGTTCGGTCTCAGCGCGAAGCCGGCGCCTCGGCCTTGGGCGCGCCCTCGGCTGGCTGAGCGGCTGCGGGTTTGCCGCCGCCGGCTTTGCCACCGCCACCGGCCTTGTTCATGTCCACCACACGCACCGCCATGCCGTCGCGCTGCAGGCGCTGCTGGCCGGCCACCACCACGGTGTCCCCCTCGCGCAGGCCGCTGACGATCTGCACCTGCGAGCCGCGCCGCACGCCCAACTGCACCTCGGTGCGGCGTACCACGGACTTGGCGGCCTCGCCCTCACCTTCCGAGGCCAGCTTGAACACCACCTGGCGGTTGCCCTGGGGCACGATGGCTTCTTCGGGCACCACCAGGGCGGCGTCGTTGACCGAAAACACGGTGGTCACGCGCGCAAACATGCCCGGGCGCAGGTTGGCGCCAGCGGCGGGCACCAAACTGGCACGCACCAGCACCGAGCGTCCGTTGGCGTCCACCAGCGGGTCGAGCGCCTGTACCTTGGCCGTGAAATCGCGGCCGGGCAAGGCGTCGATCTGCACTTTCACGCCCTGCCCCACGGCCAGCTGGCCCTGATACCGCTCGGGCATGCGGAAGTCCACAAACAGGGTGGAGGTGTCTTCGAGGTTGACGAGATCGGCGCCGTCCTTGACGTAGTCGCCCAGGTTCACCGTGCGTATGCCCACCGTGCCATCGAAGGGCGCCACGATGCGCATGCGGCCCAGGCGGGCCTGGGCCAGCGCCACCTGTGCTTCGGCCACCTGCAGGCTGGCCCGGCTTTCGTCCAGCACGCGCTGGGCCACGAAGTTTTCTGCCACCAGTTCCTGGTTGCGCTTGAGGTTGGCGCGGGCAATGGAAAGCTGCGCCTCCGCCTGGCTCAGCTCGGCCTTTTGCAAGGTGTCGTCCAGTCGCAGCAGCAACTGGCCCTTGCGCACGCGGGCGCCGTCGGCAAAGGCCAGCTCGGCCACGCGGCCAGCCACCTCGGGGCGCAGGATCACACTCTGACGCGACTTCAGGCTGCCCACGGCCTGGGCGTCGTCTTGCAAGGGCATGGTCTTGACCTTGGCGACCTCCACGCCGGGAGCACCACCACCGGGGCCGCCTGGGCCACCGGCACCGCCCGAGCGGGCTGCACCCGCTGCACCGGGGCCGGCGGCCACGGGCTTCTCAGCCGTCGTGCCCTTGCCAGGCTGCTGCACCCACCAGGCTGCGCCCGATGCCAGTGCCAGGCCCGCACCTGCCAGCACCCAGACCATCACTTTGTTCGCCATGAGCCGTCTCGTCCAAATTGTTACTGCGTGTCAATGTAGCAGTGGCGCATTTCGCAGTGCAGCAAGCCGGCCAATGCCCCCCGGCTTTACACGATGTTTACGCCCGACGGCTCAGCGCCCGGGCACACCCCGGTTGGCCAGGGCGTCGGCACGTTCGTTGCCCGGGTCGCCGGCGTGGCCCTTGACCCAGTGCCAGTGGATCTGGTGCACGCCCTGGTGCACCAGGCCATCGAGCTTTTGCCAGAGATCGGCGTTTTTCACCGGCTGTTTGGCCGCCGTTTTCCATCCCTTGGCCTTCCAGCCGTGAATCCATTCGGTGATGCCCTTGCGCACGTACTCGCTGTCGAGGTAGAGGTGCACCACGCAGGGACGCTTGAGCGCACCCAGACCTTCGATCACAGCGGTCAGCTCCATGCGGTTGTTGGTGGTTTCGCGCTCACCGCCAAACAGCTCTTTTTCGGTCGCACCGGCGCTGAGCAAGGCGCCCCAGCCGCCCGGGCCAGGGTTGCCCTTGCAGGCGCCGTCGGTGTAGATCGTCACGGTGTTCATGTGGGTCGGGGTGCTCAATCGGGTGTCCTGTTTGAAAAATGCGATGTGTGGTGGGTGTGGCGCGCGGCGGTGACGGGCGCGGCGGCCGCGGCGCGCCGCGGCTTCCAGGCCGGGCCCAGCACATGCATGCCGCGCACACGCTTGACCGCAGTGATGAAATACACCGCGCCCAGGATCGGCCACCAGCGCGCGCCCACGCCCTCTATCCAGCCCCAGCGCTGCAGCCATTTGTCGGTGCGCACCGCCGGGCGGTAGGCGCCAAAGTGGCAACCCTCGACCTCGAAGCTCAGCAGGCGCAGCCAGTCGCGCAGGCGCCAGTGGCCGATGAACTCGCCCGCCTCGGGCAGGTACAGGCGCGAGGCCCCCAGGGCCGACAGGCCCAGGCGGGCGCACAGGTGGGCGCGCGCCTGGCGCAGGCCCCACAGGCTGGCCGGGTTGAGGCCGGAGATGACCACCCGGCCTTCGGGCACCAGCACACGCTCAACCTCGCGCAGCACGGCGTGGGGATCGGCGCTGAGTTCCAGCGTGTGGGGCAGCACCACCAGATCGAGGCTGGCGGCCGGGAAAGGCATGGCGGCCGCGTGCGCCACAAAGGCCCAGCGCCGCAACCCAGGCCAGGGCTCGGTCTGCTCGGGCACGGCACCCTGCACCAGTGGCAGCTCGGTTTCGGGCAGGCCAAGCCAGCGGTGTGGCATGCGGTTGGTGTCCAGCGTGTCCAGCTCGGGCAGGCCCAGCTGCAAGGCGTGGAAACCGAACATGTCGGCCACCGACAGCTCAAACTGCGCCCGCTCCCAGGCCAGCATGTAGCGCCCGGGCGGCGTCTGCAGCCAGTCGGCAATGCCAGCAGCGCTGGAAGGTGGAAAATCCGAGGTGCTCAAGGGTGACAACAACAAAAGGCCAGCGGGCCAAAAGAGTGTCCGATGGTAAACGCTGACGCCTGCGGCTGCCCGCCCAGCTAAAGTTCGCGGTGACCCACGGCTCGGCCCCACGTCTCTTCCACCATGACCTACACGCTCCACCCCATCCCGGCCTTCTCCGACAACTACATCTGGGCGCTGCACCAGGGCACGCAAGCGCTGGTGGTGGACCCGGGCGAAGCCAGCGGCGTGCTGACCTACCTGCGCGAACACGGGCTGACGCTGGCCGCCATCCTCATCACCCACCACCATGCCGACCACACCGGCGGCGTGGCCGAGCTGCGCGCCGCCACCGGTGCGGCGGTGTACGGCCCGGTGGCCGAGCCCATGCCCGAACCTCTTGCGCGCCTGGACGGCGGTGACCACCTGGAAGTGCTGGGCCTGCGCTTCGAGGTGATGCACGTGCCCGGGCACACCGCCGGACACATCGCCTACCACTGCGTCGACGTGGACGGCGCGCCGCTGCTGTTCTGTGGCGACACCTTGTTCTCGGGCGGCTGCGGCCGCCTGTTTGAAGGCACACCGGCCCAGATGCTGGACTCGCTGGACCGCCTGGCCGCCCTGCCGGCCACCACCCGCGTGTGCTGCACCCACGAATACACCTTGTCCAACCTGCGCTTTGCGCGCGCGGTGGAGCCCGATAATCAGGCCCTCGCTGCCTACGCCGCGCACTGCGAAGGCCTGCGGCAACGGAACCTTCCCACCCTGCCCAGCTCCATGGGGCTGGAACTGACCATCAACCCCTTTTTGCGCAGCCGGCAAGCCCGGGTGGCCCAGGCAGTGCAACAGCATTGCGGCCAGCCCAAGCTGGACGACACCGCCGTGTTTGCCGCCTTGCGCGAATGGAAAAACGTTTTCTGATGTCCCGAACCTTCACCTGGCTGGCCCTTGCACTGAGCGCCGTCCTCGCGGGCTGCGCCAGCACCCCGGTCGCCGCGCCCGGCGCCGCATCCTCCAACACAGCGGCCATCCCCAGTGCCCAGACGACGACCGCGCCACGCGCGGCTGTTGTGCCCTCCGGCCCGCTGACCGAACTGGCCGTGGCAACGCCCACCGGCGGCCCCGATGTGGCCACGCTTGCCGCCCCTGCCGACCTGTGGGAACGCATACGGCGCGGCTTCGCCATGCCCGACCTCGACACCGAGCTGGTGCGCGACCGCGAGCAGTGGTACGCCAGCCGACCCGACTACATCCAGCGCATGACCGAGCGCTCCAGCAAGTACCTGTTCCACATCGTCGAGGAACTGGAGCGGCGCGACATGCCCTCGGAACTGGCCCTGCTGCCCTACATCGAAAGCGCCTTCAACCCCAACGCGGTGTCCAGCGCGCGCGCGGCTGGCATGTGGCAGTTCATGCCCGCCACCGGCGAGTCCTTCGACCTCAAGCAGAACATGTTCCGCGACGACCGCCGCGACGTGCTGGCCTCCACCCGCGCCGCGCTGGACTACCTGCAGCAGCTGCACAAGCGGTTTGGCGACTGGCACCTGGCGCTGGCGGCCTACAACTGGGGCCAGGGCAACGTGAACCGGGCCATCACCCGCAACCAGCGCGAGGGCAAGCCCACCTCCTACCTCGACCTCAACATGCCGACCGAGACGCGCTACTACGTGCCCAAGCTGCAGGCGGTGAAGAAC
>CAYUAH010000026.1:0-21122 GCA_964442375.1 uncultured Hydrogenophaga sp.
TGGCGCGCGTAGGCGCTGAAGGTCTCGACGTAGCGGCGCTGGCCCTCGGCGTACAGGGTGTCGAACACCAGGCTGGACTTGCCCGAACCGCTGGGGCCGGTGACCACCGTCAGCTCACCCGTGCGGAAATCGACGTCGAGGTTCTTGAGGTTGTGCTGGCGCGCGCCGTGCAGGCGGATCAGGCCGCGGGGAGATTCGGGTGATGACATGGGTTCGCCTGGTAGGAGGCGAACATTCTAGGAGGCGATCCGCCCCGCAGCGGGGTTGCGGGGCTTTGCCGCACGCGGGGCGTGGCGGGCGTCACTTGACGATCAGCACCGGCACCTGGGCGTGTGTCAGCACCTTCTGCGCCACGCTGCCCAGGAACAGCGCCTCCATGCCCTTGCGGCCATGCGAGCCCATGACGATCAGATCGCAGCCTTCGGCCTTGGCGGTCTCGGTGATGCCCTCATAGACCACCGAACGCTCGATGGTGTCGCCGGCAAAGGCCACGCCGCGCTGCTTGCAGCTTTCGGCCAGCACTTCCAGCGAACGGTTGGCGGCCTGTTTGGCCTCACTCAGGTAGGCCTGCAGGCCCACGGCCGAGGCGTCGCCGATGCCGATGTAGGGGAAGGGGTCGATCACGTACACACCAATCACCTGCGCGCCGTGGACCTTGGCCAGATCGGCGGCGAAATCAGCGGCCTTGTGGGCCAGATCGGAACCGTCGGAGGGCACGAGGATTTTCTTGAACATGAGGGTCTCCTTTTTCAGAAAACGTCAGTATCGTTCAAACCCGCGCCTGCGCCCTTGCGTCAGATCAAGCGGCCTCCACGGCCACGGCGCAGTACTTGACCTCGGCGATCTTGGCTGCGGGGTCGAGCGCCGGGTTGGTCAGCAGGTTGGCCGCCGCTTCGGCGTAGGCGAAGGGGATGAAGGCGGTCTCCTGTGGCATGCCGTCGTCCACCCGCACGCTGAGCGTGACGGCGCCCCGGCGCGAGCGCACCCGCGCCTGCCCGCCGGCCACCAGCCCGAGGCGCGTGGCCGTGCCCGGGTGCAGGCTGACGCTGGGCGCGGGTTCCAGCGCGTCGAGCACGCTGGCGCGGCGCGTCATGCTGCCGGTGTGCCAATGCTCCAGCTGGCGGCCGGTGATGAGCACCAGGGGGTAATCGGCATCGGGCACCTCGGCCGGTGGCGTGGGCGTGGCGGGCACCAGGCGGGCGCGGCCGGTGGCGGTGGGAAAGTGGTCGGTGAAGACCACCGGCTGACCGGGGTCGCCCAGGTCGTGCACCGGGTAGACCACCGCCTGCTCGCGCCACAGGCGCGGCCAGGACAGGCCGGCGATGCTGGGCATGAGGGCGCGCATTTCCTCGAACACGGCGCCTATGCCCTGCGCCGGATCCTCGCTGGCCGTGCCGTCGGCGTGGACGTCGTAACGCCAGTCCTGCCCCAATCGGCGGGCGATCTGCTCGGTGATCCAGGCGTCGGCGCGGGCCTCGCCGGGTGCGTTCAGCGCCTTGTGGCCGATCTGCACGCAGCGGTCGGTGTTGGTCACGCTGCCGGTTTTTTCGGGCCAGGCGGTGGCGGGCAGCACCACGTCGGCCAGGCTGGCGGTTTCGGTCAGGAAGATGTCTTGCACCACCAGGTGGTCCAGCCGGGCCAGGGCCTCGCGGGCGTGGCCGGCGTCGGGGTCGCTCATGGCTGGGTTCTCGCCCTGGATCAGCATCGCCCGTATCTGCCGGTCGTAAGCGGCGTTGATGATTTCCACAACCGTGAGGCCGGGCTGCGCGCCCAGCGTGCCGGGCGGCAGGCGCCAGACCTCTTCGGCGTGGGCGCGCGCGGCGGCGTCACTCACCGGCCGGTAGTCGGGGAAGACCATGGGGATGAGGCCGGCGTCGCTGGCGCCTTGCACGTTGTTCTGCCCGCGCAGGGGGTGCAGGCCGGTGCCGGGGCGGCCGATCTGGCCGGTGACCATGGACAGCGCGATCAGGCAGCGCGCGTTGTCGGTGCCGTGGCTGTGCTGGCTCACCCCCATGCCCCACAGGATGATGCTGGCCCTGGACGTGGCGAAGGCGCGCGCCACCTCGCGGATGGTGTTCGCATCAATGCCACACACGGGCGCCACCACCTCGGGCGCAAAGTCGGCCACGTGGGCCTTGAGCTGGGCGAAATCCAGCGTGCGCTCGCGCACGAAGGCCTCGTCGGTCAGGCCCTCTTGCGTGATGACGT
This sequence comes from uncultured Hydrogenophaga sp., assembly GCA_964442375.1. Lineage (GTDB taxonomy): Bacteria > Pseudomonadota > Gammaproteobacteria > Burkholderiales > Burkholderiaceae_C > Hydrogenophaga. Next base: position 2,209 of record CAYUAH010000026.1, read on the forward strand.
GCAGCATGCCATTGAGCAAGGCCACGTCGCTGCCCGGCGTGAAGCCCAGGAACTTCCAGGCGTGCCGGGCCAGCTCGGTGCGTCGCGGGTCGGCCAGCACCAGCCTGGCGCCGCGCTTGACCGCGTTTTTCATCCAGCTCGCGCCCACCGGGTGGTTTTGCGCCGGGTTGGCACCGATGACGAAGATCAGGTCCGCGTGTTCCACGTCGCGCAGCGGGTTGCTGACCACGCCCGAGCCCACGCCTTCCATCAGCGCGGCCACGCTGGAGGCGTGGCACAGGCGGGTGCAGTGGTCCACGTTGTGGGTGGCGAAGGCGGTGCGGATCAGCTTCTGGAACAGGTAGGCCTCTTCGTTCGTGCCCTTGGCCGAGCCGAAGCCCGACACGGGGCTCAAGCGGCCACGCTCCGGCGTGCTGGCCAGCGCCTTTTTGAAACCGGCGGCAGCGGCATCCAGCGCCTCGTCCCATGTGGCTTCGCGGAACAGTTCGCGCCAGTCCCGGCGCATCACGTTGTCGGCGTCCTTGGGCGCGTCGGCACGGCGGATCAGCGGGCGGGTGAGGCGGTCGGGGCTGTGGGCGTAATCGAAGCCGAAGCGGCCTTTCACGCACAGCCGGCCTTCGTTGGCCGGGCCCTGTTTGCCCTCCACGTGGTCAATCTTGCCGTCCTTGACGTGGTAGGTGAGCTGGCAGCCCACGCCGCAGTAGGGGCAGACCGAATCGACCGTCTTGTCGGCCACGCGGGCGTAGCTGCCATTGGCCGGCGCGATGGCACCGGTGGGACAGGCCTGCACACATTCGCCGCAGGCCACGCAGGTGCTCTGGCCCATGGGGTCGGCCTGGTCGAACACGATTTGCGCATGCCCGCCCCGGAAGGCCAGGCCCAGCACGTCGTTGCCCTGGATGTCGCGGCAAGCGCGTATGCAGCGGGTGCACTGGATGCAGGCATCGAGGTTGACGTGCATAGCCGGGTGGCTGGGGTCGCTGGCGGCCGGTGCGCGGCGTGCGTAGCGCTGCGGGTTCGCGTCCAGGGCCGCACCCCAGCGGGTGAGTTCGCTGTCCCGCTTGAGGGCGGCGCTGCTGTCGCCGGCGTCGGCCAGCAGCAGTTCCAGCACGGTCTTTTGCGAACGCTGCGCGCGTTCGCTGTCGGAGCGCACCACCATGCCGGCCTGCGGCGCGCGGCAGCACGAGGCCGCGAGCACACGCTCGCCCTCGACCTCCACCACACACGCGCGGCAGTTGCCGGCGCTGGGCAGACCGGGCTTGTGGCACAGGTGCGGGATGTCCACCCCCACGCGCTGGGCCACCTGCCAGATGGATTCGCCGGGCAGGGCCTGAACGGGCTGGCCGTTGAGCGTGAAATCGGTTTTGGGCAGATCGTTGGCGCTCATCACCGCACCTCCTCGGGGAAAAATCGCAGCACCGAATCGAAGGGGTTGGGCGCGGCCTGGCCCAGGCCGCAAATGGACGCGTCGCGCATGACCTGCGACAACTCGGCCAGGCGCTCGGTGTCCCAGGTTTTTTCAGCCATCAGTTGCACCGACTGCACCGTGCCGGCACGGCAGGGCGTGCACTGCCCGCAGGATTCGTGTTCGAAGAAACGCATCAGGTTCAGCGCGGCCTCGCGCACGCTGTCGTGCTGGCTAAGCACCACCACCGCCATGGAGCCCACAAAGGCGCCGTGTTCGGCCAGGGTGTCGAAGTCCAAGGGCACGTCGGCCAGCGAGGCCGGCAGGATGCCGCCCGACGCACCGCCGGGCAGGTAGGCCTTGAGGCTGTGGCCCGCTTGCATGCCACCCGCATGTTCCGCCACCAGTTCGTTGAGGGTGATGCCAGCGGGCGCGAGGTAGACGCCAGGCCGCTTGACGCGCCCCGACACGCTGAAGCGCCGCAACCCGCTGCGCCCGCGCCGGCCCTGGCCCGCCAGCCAGGCACCGCCTTTTTCAAGGATCTCGGGCAGCCACCACAGCGTCTCCAGGTTGTGCGCCAGCGTGGGCCGGCCGAAGACGCCGTTGACCGCCACGATGGGCGGCTTGAGGCGCGGCATGCCGCGCTTGCCTTCCACCGATTCGATCAGGGCCGACTCCTCGCCGCACACGTAGGCGCCAGCGCCGCGCCGCAACTCGATGGTCGGCCAGGTCCAGCCGGGGTACTTGTGCTGCCAGGCGGGCAGCTGTTGCTTCAAGGCTTCGATGGCCTGGCTCAGGATCACGCGGCCGTCGTGGTACTCGTCGCGCAGGTAGAGCCACACGTCCTCGGCGCCCACGGTCAGCGCGGCAATCATCAGACCTTCGAGCACCTGATGCGGCGTGGTGGTGAGCACCTGCCAGTCCTTGAAGGTGCCGACCTCGCCCTCGTCGATGTTGACCACCATGGCCTTGCGGCTGGGCTGGGCGCGCACCGTTTCCCATTTGCGCCAGGACGGAAAACCCGCGCCGCCCAGGCCACGCAGCTGGGAGGCCTTGAGCTCGGCCAGCACCTGCTCGGGCGACAGCGCACCACCGAGCAGGCGGCGCAACTGGGTGTAGCCGTGGTCGGCATCCGAAGGGGTCAGCACACGCGGCGCGGTCTCGCCCCGCGCCAGCGCCTCGCTCACCGCGGCCACGCTGGCCTGCGGCACCTGGTGCTGGCCCACGCAGGCGGCCGGCGCCTGGTGGCATTGGCCGATGCAGGGCGCCTCGATCACCCGCACCGAGGCATCACCCGCCAGATCGGTCTGCAGATCACGCAGCAGCGATGGTGCGCCCGCCATCGTGCAGGACAGGCTGGTGCACACCCGCACGGTGGTGCGCGGCACGACCGCCTCGTCGTCCACGATCTGGAAGTGGTGGTAGAAGCTGGCCACCTCGAACACCTCCACCTGGCTCAGCCGCAGGTGCTCGGCCAGCGCGGCCAGTTGGCCTTTGCGCAGTGCACCTTCGGCGTCGTTGAGGCGGTGCAGGTGTTCGATCAGCAGGTCGGCGCGCGGCGCCAGGCCGTCGCACAAGGCGGCGACGCGGTCGCGGTCGGCGGGGGCCACCTGCCGGCCCTTGGGTGTGGGCCGCAGCCGGCCTTTGCCAGGCAGGTCCATGCGGCGCAGGGGCACGGCCTGCACAGCGGCCAAGTGTCTTGTTGTGGGGGTTGTCTCGCTCATCCGGGCAGGGTAGCACCGCGCCGGGGTTTAAATATGCACACACTTGCATAATTCCAACATGCTGCGCTTCACTCTCCAACCCCAATGGCGCCTTGAGCAAGAAGCCGGCGACACGCTGGACGTGAGTGCGTTGCTGGGCCTGCTCGCGGCGGTGCAGGACAGCGGCAGCATCGCCCAGGCAGGCCGCGACATGGGCTTGTCCTACCGCAAGGCCTGGGGGCTGGTGCGCGAAGGGGAACGCCTGCTGGGGCAAGCTCTGGTCAGCCGGGAACGCGGGCGGGGCTCTCTGCTCACGGAGACCGGGCAGCGTCTGGTGTGGACGGATGCGCGCATCAACGCGCGCCTGCAACCCTTGCTGGCCTCACTGGGCTCGGAGATGGGGGGCGAACTCGCGGGCGCGCAGCGCCGGACGAGGCCGGTGTGCCGCCTGCACGCCAGCCACGGCTTTGCGGTGGCGGCCCTGCACGAGCTGCTGACCGCACGCCGCCTGCCCATCGATCTGCGTTACCGCAACAGCCTGGAGGCGGTGGCGGCGTTGGCGCGGGGCGAATGCGACCTGGCGGGTTTTCACGTGCCGCTGGGCGAGCTGCAGCACGAAGCGGCACAACGCTACCTGCAGTGGCTCAAGCCCGAGCGGCACCGCCTGGTGCTGCTCGCGGTGCGCACGCAGGGGCTGTTTCTGGCGCCGGGCAACCCGCTGGGCGTGCGCGGCCTGGCCGACCTCACCCGCCACGGCGTGCGTTTCGTCAACCGCCCCGAGGGGTCGGGCACCCGGATGCTGACGGAGCTGCTGCTGCGCCGCCATGGCATCGCGCCAGCGGCCATCTCGGGCTACAACACCACCGAGTTGACGCACGCCGCGGTGGCCGCCTTTGTCGCCAGCGGCATGGCCGACGTGGGCCTGGGCGTGCAGACGGCGGCCCAGCGTTTCGGGCTGCACTTCATACCGCTGCTGCGCGAGCGCTACTTTTTTGCGGTCTCGACCGATGCGCTGGGCCAGCCCGACCTGCAGCCGGTGTTGACCGTGCTGCGCTCCTCGGCCTTCCGTGCCCGCGTGGCCGCATTGAGCGGCTACGACGCCAGCGCCACCGGCACCGCGATGACGCTGGAGGCGGCCTTCGGCCCGTGACATCACCGCCCCTCATTTGTCGGTGTTGGGGAACACAAAACCCTGCGCATCGGGCGCGATGCCCAGGCGCTGCAGCCATTCGGGGCCCAGCTCGTTGACACGGGGCTTCGCGCAGGCCAGCGTGGCGATGACCCGGCCGTTGCGCTCCACCTGCACCCCTTCCCGCACCTCGACGGCGCCGTTGCGCCCCCAGCGGCCCACGCCGCTGTAGACCACATAGCCGTACTGCCCTTGGGTGAAGCGCAGCCACACGCCGCCCCCGCCCGAAAAGGCGGCAGCCTCACCGCTGGCGGTGCGGGCGGGTGCGGTGGGCCCCTTGGGCAGTTCCAACTCGGGCGCACCGCCCGCAGACGCGCCAAAGCGGTACATCAACTGGCCGCGCTGAGCAGACGCGTCCTGGCTCACGCACACCGACACGCGTTTCGCACCCGCGTCGCAGGTGTAGAGATCGGTTTCGCCAGCCCTGCACCACGAGCTGCCGGTTGCAGCGGCAGCGGTGGGCAAGGCGCCGGTCACGAGCGCCACCACATCAAACCGGGTGCAAGCCGTGTCGCCCTGACAGGACGCCGCCATCACGCGGGTGGGTTGGTAGGTCAGCGCGACGAGCTGCCCGACCAGGCGGTCGGCCTGGTCGCACAAGGCGAAGTCGGCCATCTCGCGCTGCACCCGACCGGCCTCGTCGCTGAGCTCGGCGTGGCAGGCGACATCACCTCGCTCCAGGCCCAACAAACGGCCCTGGGCCAGCTTGCGCTGCGCGCCCACGGCCACCGAGGGCGACGCCGGCGCCAGAGCCGCCTTGCGCATGGCCTGTGCGATGGCGAGTGTGGTGGCCGCCTCGGCTTGCGCCAGCGCATCACCCGGCGGCAGCGCGGTTTTGGACAGGCCAGCCAGCATGTGCACCAGACGGCCCTGCTGGAAATACAGCCGGTGCTCGTTGCGCACCTCCGACGCACCATTGGGCTTGAAGCCTTGGGTGGTGCGCAGCGCAAACAACAGGTCGCCATCGGCCGCGAAGTAGAGGTCGGTCAGCACGTTGCCCGAGTCGTCCGGATCGGTGACGGACAGGCGGCGCAGCGTGCCTTGATCCGACCAGGCCACCACCGCGCTGGTGTAATCCACCCCAGGCACCCGGGCACGGAAGCGCTGTGTGGCCATGCGCTGGCTGTTCTGGTTCACCTCGGCGTAGGTGGCGCGCGCCCGTGCCAGGGTTTCGGCGTCTGCCGCCCTGGCTGGCTGGCCCAGGCAAGCGCCGGCGAGGGTCCATGCCGCAATGCAGGCGGCAGCTGTGGGCAAACGGTGTGTGAGGATCATGGGCTTGTCCGGTGGGCAGCATTCCATCAACGCGTTCGCACCACCCCGGCGCCCACGCGGCTGGCGGCCTCCCAGGCACCGCTTTCAAACCAGGTGTCACCGTCCAGGTAGGCGCGCAGCATGGGCAAGGCGTCATGCCCCCAGAACAGGCGCCCATCGACCTCGAAGGTGGGCACACCGAACACCCCTTCCGCGATGGCCGCTTCGGTGTTGGCGCGCAGGCGCTGTTTCACCTCGGGGCTGTCGGGCGCGGGCAGGGGGTGGCCACACTCGGCCATGTGCGCGGCCAGCCGCTGCTGCAAGGCCGCCAGCCGCGCTGGGTCGCTGGGGTCACCCCCGCCGTGCCACACGTGGTGGAACAAGGCCTCGGTGACGAAGCGGCTGGTGCCCCCTTGCGCACCCGGATGCAAGGAGCACGCGGCAGCCAGGCGCAGCAGCGCCAGCGGGTTGAAGGGGTGGCTGGCGGGCATGTCCAGCCGCACGCCCGCGCGGTGCGCCAGCCAGGCCACCTGGCGGTAGGTCCAGTCGCGCTTGGGCGCGATCTCGGCCGGGCCCAACTGGCCATGGTGGGCCAACACGCCGGCAAAGAGCACCGGCAGGTGGCGCACCCGGTGGCCCAGGCCGGCCATGGCCTGCGGCCAGGCCTCGAAGGCCAGGTGGGCATAGGGCGAAATCACGTCGTAGAAAAAGGTGATGGTCTTCACAGCAATATGGGGGGGACGCCGATGCCCAAAACGGTGTGTCGTGGGTACAGTGTGGCATGGGCATTCTGAAGCAAATTCCATGACGGCGGCTGGGCTGCGCCTGTGTCTGTCGTGTCTGCTGTGGTGCCTGCTGCTGTGGCTGCCCGCCGCCCATGCCGTGGTGGCACTTGACGCAACGGCCACGGGCCAGCGTGTGGGCACACAAGCCCGCCACTGGGTGGACACCTCGGGTGCGGCGGATCTGGCCACCGCCCAGGCCGCCTTCATGGCTGGGCGCTTTGAACCGCTCCGCCCGGGCATGCGCACCGCCACACCCGACCACGCGCACTGGCTGCGCATCGAAGTCGAACAGACGCGCGCCCACGGCGACTGGGTGTTGGCCCTGCACACCACGGCCATCGACGACGTGCGTTTTTTCGGTCCCATCAACGCACAGGGCCAGTCACTCGCGCCGCCGGTGGCAACCGGTCTGGTGCAGCCCTACGCCAGCCGGCCCATGGGCAATGAACGACCGGCCATGCGCCTGCAGCTGGACGAAGCAGGGCGCTACGCCGTTTATGTGCGGCTGCTGTCACGCTCCTCGCAGACGCTGGACGTGTCTGCCTGGGAGACCGTGGCCTACCTGCAATCGCGTCAGCACAAGCGCCTCTTCGACGGCATCGTCTACGGCATCCTGGTGGCCCTGCTGGTCTACAACCTGGTGCTGTCCTACGTGTTCCGGCACGACAGCTACGGCCTGTACGTGCTGACCTGTGGGGCCGCCCTGTTCACCCTGGCCAGCTTCAACGGCCATGCGGCCCACTACCTGCTGGGCCAGTGGCCGTGGTGGCAGCAGCGCAGCAACATGCTGGGGTCGGCGCTGTGGATACTGTTTGGCGCGCTGCTGTGCAGGGGCTTTCTCGAACTGCCCCGGCGGCTGGCCTGGGCCAGCCGGCTGGTGCTGGCGGTCGCGGCGGTGGCCGCCCTGGCCGTGTTGCTGGCGCTGGCGGGATGGACCGCCCGGGCCCAGCAACTGGTGGAGCTCAGCGCCACCGTGGGCACGCTGCTGGCCGCCTGGATGGCCGTGCTGGTGTGGCGGCAAGGCTTTGCGCCGGCGGCCTGGTACCTGTGTGGACAAGCCGTGCTGTTCCTGTCGGCCTTGGCGGTGGTGGGTGTCAACTGGGGCCTGATCGATGCGCCGTTTCTGCTGGCCAACGGTCTGCAAATCGGCGTGGTGGCCGAGATGCTGGTGTTTGCCTATGCCCTCAGTGCGCGCGTGCGCCTGATGCGGCAGCGCCAGACCGAACTGCGCATGGAGGCCGACCACCTCGCCGAAGCCGTGGCCACCGACGCGTTGACCGGCCTGGCCAACCGCGTGGGGCTGAGCCAGCGGGCACAACAGTTGCATGCCCAGCAACAGGCGCACGCGGTGATGTTGCTTGACCTTGACCGCTTCAAGCCTGTGAACGACACCTACGGCCACGAGGTGGGCGACCGTCTGTTGGCGGAAGTGGCGCGGCGCCTGCAAGCACAGATGCGCGAGGGCGACCTGGTGGCCCGCCTGGGGGGCGACGAATTCGTGATTCTGCTGGGCGGGCGGCACACACCGCCACAACTGGCGGCCATGGCCCAGCGCCTGTGCGAGGCGGTGCGCCTGCCCTTTCCCGATGCCGACTTGGCGATCAGCGTTGACGCCAGCGTGGGCATTGCGCGCTGCCCGGAACACGGCCAAACGCTGACCGAACTGCTGCGCCACGCCGACGCGGCCATGTACCGCGCCAAGCAGGCCCACAGCGGGTTCGCGTTCTACGAGCCCGCCAACGCCTCCGTCTGACGGGCCTCGATCAGGCCCCAGATGCGCAGGCGCTCAGCATCGCTGGCGTGCCCCCAGGCCACGATTTCATCGATGCTGCGCCAGCACCCCTCACACAAGCCGGTGGCGGGCAACATGCGGCACACGCCCACACAGGGCGAAGGCACGGCAACCGCAGGCGCCGTTTTGCGCGCGCGGGCCAGGGTGATGGGCGTGGTCGGATGGGTCACGGCGCCAGCTTAATCGAGCGCCACATCGGCCACGGGCGCGCCGGTCAAAGCCCCCAGATCCTGAGGTGCCAGGCGGAACACACCGTGCGGGTGGCCAGCCGCCGCCCAGATGACGTCGAAACGAAACAGCTCGCGGTCCACCAGCAACACCGGCGGGCTGGCATGCGCCAGCGGCGACACACCGCCGATGGAAAAGCCGGTGCTGGCCTTGACGAAATCGGCGTCGGCTCGGCCCAGCTTCTGGCCTTCGCCACACACCAGAGCCTGCACCTTTTTTTCGTCCACACGCTTGTCGCCCGAAGTGACCACCAGCACCGCCGCGCCATCGGGCTTGCGTTTGAACACGATGCTTTTGGCGATCTGACCCAGGTCCACGCCCAGGGCATCAGCGGCCTGCTGTGCGGTGCGCGCCGCGTCGTCCAGCATCACGGGCTCGTGCGGGTGGCCCAGGCGTCGCAGCTCGGCGGTGACGCGCAGCACCCCTTCGGGCAGGATTTTCTCGCTCATGTCGCTGCACCCGCGCCACGGCGCACCATCAACAAGCTGGCGCCCATGGCCATGAGCACACCACCGAACACGCGGTTTTGCATCAGCCGCGCGCGGGCGCCACGCATCCAGGCCTGCAGGCTGGAGGCCAGCCAGGCGTAGCCGTGCATCACCACGAGGTCGACCGCCACGGTGGTCACCAGAAGAATCAGCAACTGCAGCCCCATGGGCCGCTGGGGGTCAATGAACTGTGGCAGCACCGCCACCATGAACACAATGCCTTTGGGGTTGGTGACGTTGGTGATGAAACCACGCGTGACACGCTGGCGCACACTGAGCGCGGCGTTGGGCAACAGCGTCGCATCGGTCTGGGCGGCCACCGGCGCGCGCCATTGCGACCAGCCCAGCCAGATCAGATAGCCTGCACCGAGTACCTTGACCACCAGAAAGGCCGTGGCCGAGGCCAGCAGCAAGGCCCCCACGCCCATGCCAGCCACCAGCAGGATCACGCTCAACCCCAATTGCAGGCCCAGGATGGTGGCCGAGGTCTTTTTCACGCCATAGGCCAGGCCATGGCTCATGGACAACACCGCGCCCGATCCGGGCGAAAAGGCAATGGCCCACGAGGCCACGAAATAGGCGATCCAGGTTTGAAGTTCCATGGTGTTCAACGGGTTTCGGGTGATGCCGGGCCAAGCCACTGTGCACCTGCCAACTGGCCCGCTTGGCGGTCAAAGGTCAGCATGGCAGAGCAGCCCAGGGCGCGGTAGTGTGCCGCAAACAGGCAATCGGCAAAATCGGCGCTGCCGTTCTCGTAGTGGTAGACCGCCTGCTCCAGCGTGTGTTCGTTGTCGATTTCCAGGTCTTGCGATTCCAGCAGGCCCTTGACCACCCGCAGTACCGCCGCCTTGTCCAAGCGGGCGCGGCTGCGCAGCACCCATTCCAGCTCAAGCACGGTGGGCAGGCCCAGCACCAGCTGCCGACCGGCGCTGCGCGCGCCACGGATCAGCGCCGCCGCCTGGTAGGTCTGGGTTGGGTCATCGGCCAGCACCAGACGCGCCACCACGTTGGTGTCCAGCCCCAGGCGTTCGCTCACTTCCAGGCCTTCATGTCTTCCACGGGAATGGCCGGGCCCTTGTAGCCCGCGATGCCTTGCAGATCGGCCAGTTGCCGCTTTTTGGCCCGCATGATCACCGTGCCATCGGGCAACAGCGTGAAGTTGAGCTTGTCCTGCGGCTGCAGACCCAGGCCCTCCCGCACCTCCTTGGGAATGGTGGTCTGACCTTTGCTGGTGACGGTGGCGTTGTGCATGGCGGACTCCCTTACGAAAATTGATTTCGTAAGGATTTTATCAGCCTGCGCGTTTGTTGAGAAGCGCCGTGGCCACTCGCGAGTTGGGTTTGCGACCGAGCGCGCTGCTGATGAACACACCGGCATCGACCAGGGCATCGAGGTCGATGCCGGTGTTGATGCCCAGACCTTGCAGCAGGTAGACCACATCTTCGGACGCCACGTTGCCGGTGGCGCCTTTGGCGTAAGGACAACCGCCCAGCCCGGCCACGGACGACTGGAAATTCCACACGCCCATCTGCAACGCGGCATAGGTGTTGGACAAGGCCTGACCGTAGGTGTCGTGGAAGTGGCCGCAGATGTGGTCGATGTCGAAATGCGGGAGCGTCGCCTCGATGGCGCGCTGCACCTTCAGCGGCGTGCCCACGCCAATGGTGTCGGCCACGTCCACGCGCTGCACGCCAATGCCCTTCATGAGCCGCGCCAGCATGGCCACACGCTCGGGCGCCACCTCGCCTTCGTAAGGGCAACCCACCGTGCAACTCATGGCGCCGCGCACCGCGATGCCGGCGGCCAGCGCGGCCTCCACCACGGGGGCGAAACGCTCGATGCTCTCGGCGATGCTGCAGTTGATGTTCTTCTGGCTGAAGGCTTCGCTGGCCGCACCAAACACCACGATCTCGTCGGGCTGGTCCAGCAGCGCGGCCTCAAAGCCCTTCATGTTGGGAGTGAGCACGCTGTAGCGCACGCCGGGCTGGCGTGTCATGCCGGCCATGACGTCGTGGTTGTCGGCCATCTGCGGCACCCACTTGGGACTCACATACGACGTGACCTCGATCTCCTTCAGGCCGGCCGCCTGCAAGCGGTGCACCAGCTCGATCTTGACCTCGGCCGGCACCGGCTGTTTTTCGTTCTGCAGGCCGTCACGGGGGCCGACGTCGATGAGGCGAACTCGGGTAGGGATGTTATTCATGCTAGTGATCTAAAACGATTTTGAAACGTCGTGTTTAAGGCTGCATGTTGTTGGACCATTCGGTGCAAAGCTTCCTAAATGATCGACTCCGTTCAAATGCTGCACTCAAATCCAACGCAGCTGAGAACGCGGCCTGGTCCGTGGTCTCGTGATACCCATTTCCACCCATGCGCTGCGCCATCCAGCCTTTTGCGTTGCGAGGCATTTCTGCGTCCACGCCCACATCTGCGACTCCAAAAGCGAACCCACGGCACCCGTTCAACGAAGCCGCCGCTGCAATAAACCAAGCCTCATATTCACGGTTGGCTAACACCACGGCTACGCGTCGGTGCGGAACGATAGCTTTGGCCCGAGCCAATATCTCGGCGCCCTTTTGCGCAGGGCAGTCGTCATCCGCATCCAGAAGAACCAATATCCAACCCGTCTCACCGCACTTTGCCGCCGCCAATTGCAAGTGCCTACTGAATTCATCAGCCCGCTTCAGGAAACGATCCTTGGCAACCCGGATGGGTGGCGGTACTTCAACGTACAGGTTAGGTGTGCGCCACTGTGCCAAACGACGCAGCAACACAGGCAACGCAGCCACCTCACCATCTCCTTCCACGATCGCCGCAACACGACTCACAAGCTCACCTCGCTAAACAAGTCTGCCTGACGCTGGGCGACCTCTTGGAGGTAGTTGGCATCCGGAGCCAACTGATTCAGACGCAGCAACTCCCCTGCCGAAAAAAGGCGGTCACGCATTACTTGCCGAGATGCCTCGTCCAAAGGCGCAAGCTTGGTTTCTCCGCCCTCAGATACGACTGCAATCAATTGCTCAGGTGCAATATCGCGGTCGTCTAGTAACTCTGGACTGTGGCTGGTCACAATCACTTGCGAATGTATCGAAGCCTTGTCCAAGGCCTCTCGAAGCGCTGCGCTGGCCGCAGGATGCAAAGCAGTCTCAGGCTCTTCAATACCGACAAGCACCGGCGTGTGGTCTAGATTGCCTTGAAACAGCGCCGTAAACACGCCCAAGGCCCTCAAAGTCCCATCGGACATGTTTTGCGCGAGAAAATGCCAAGGGTGCTTTGAACCCGCCATATCTTGGCGAAACTCCAGAGTCTCCAGCGGGCCAATCTGTTTGCGCACAAAGCCATGCACCATGGGTACAACGGTTTGCAAATAGGTCTGCACTTCGGCCAAACGATCTGGCGCCACACGCTCCAGATGACCGATAACGCTCACAATATTTTCACCTGCTGGCTTGAGCATACGGCCGTCTTGAGGCTTCTGTGGCTCGCGCATGACCTTAGGATTCAGGTTGTAAAACCCCATCGAGGTCAAGGCATCGAACACCGGGCGAAAAACTGTCATGCCTGACACACTGACCAAAGCGAGCCGGTCGGACGTCACCGAAGGAAATGAAGGCTCGCTGCTTGACTTCAATATCCCGCGTTCAATCTTGAAGAACGGCCCTTTGCCCACGGCCAGGATCACGCACTCTTCTTTCTGCACCTCGTATCCACGCCCTTGCAAAGCCCCGATGTGGAATGCGTAATAGCCAGGTCGGCCGTCAGGCAACAGAAACTCAAGACGAATGCCAAAGTGCGTGGGATGCCCGCTGGACCGTCTGCGCACCTCAGGCAATCCACCCCGCTCGTTCAAGGCGTTGTCCAGTGAACCTGCGAGTGCGTCGCGCACAAGATGCAGCGCATCCAAAAAATTGCTCTTACCAGATCCGTTGGCCCCCACCAAGTAGGTGATGGGACCAAGGCGCACATCGCAGTGGCCAATGCTCTTGTAGTTGCGCAACAGCACGCGGGTCAAAAACACAGATGAAGTCATCAGCAAACACTCCTGACACGGATAGTAGTCATCGTCACGGCCCCTCTCGGTGCCAGCGCTGCAGCGGCGCCGCTGTTAAGGGCTTCTTTGGTCTGTGGTTTTGCTGTCTGCGGCCCTAGAGCCACCCCACAGGCGGTCGATGGCGACCTTGCTTAGATTGTGGACGATCAATACCCCCGCGCCGGGTCCACAAAACCCGGCAGCGTGCGGGGCGCTTCGCCCGCCCGCAAGCGTTCGATCTTGGCGGCGATCTGGGCAATGGATTCGTCACGCAGGGTACGTGCCGAGGTGTGGGGTGTGACGGTGATGCGCCGGTGTGTCCAGAATGGGTGGCCGGCCGGCAACGGCTCGGTGCGGAACACGTCCAGCGTGGCACCGGCCAGATGGCCCATGTCGAGCAGGGCCAGCAAATCCTCTTCGACCAAGTGGGCACCGCGCGCCACGTTGATGAGGTAAGCGCCGGGTTGCAGCCGCTGCAAGGTATCGCGGCGCAGGATGTTTTCGGTCTGCGGCGTCAGCGGCAGCAGGTTGACCAGCACCCGGGTGCAGGCCAGGAAATCGTTGAACTCGGATTCACCGGCGAAGGTGGTCACGCCGGGAATCTGGTGCGGCGTGCGGCTCCAGCCGCGCACCGGAAAATCGAACTGCGCCACCGCCTGGGCCACGCGCTGGCCCAGCACACCCAAACCCAGGATGCCCACCGGAAAGTCGGCACGGTTGCGGGGCTTGCGGTACGACCACTTGCCTTCGGCCACGTCGGCCTCATACCCATCGAATTCGCGGAAGTGCCGGATCAGCGCATGGCACACGTACTCGGCCATTTGCACCGACATGCCGGCATCGTCCAGCCGCACCACCGCCAGATCGCGTGGCAACTTGAGTTTGAGCAGGCCATCCACCCCCGCGCCGATGTTGAACATGGCCTTGAGCCGGGTCTGTTCATCGACGAATTGTTGCGGCGGCGCCCACACCACCGCGTAGTCGGCCTGGGGCGCGCCGGGCTGCCACACGTCCACCAGCGCGCGCGGAATCGCCGCACGCAAGCCGCTGAGCCAGGGCTCGGGCTTGGTGTCGGTGCAACAGAAGCTGATGTAGGTGACGTCCATGGGGTGAGCGCCGGCCGCGCAAAATGATGAAATCGCGATTATCGGTGGTTCAGCTGACCGATAACGTACGCGCCGGCAATACCCCCGTCAAACCAGCGCCAACTTGAGCAATTCGGCGCCTTCAGCGACCTGGTCGCCCGGTGCGTACAGCAACTCGGCCACCTGGCCATCGGCGGGCGCGGCAATGGTGTGCTCCATCTTCATGGCCTCCAGCACCGCCAGCGCCTGACCCTTTTTCACATTATCGCCAGCCTTGACGGCAAAGGACACGACCTTGCCAGGCATGGGCGCGGTCAGGCGCCCGCCTTCGCTGGCAGCCTCACCGGCGTGGGCCAGCAGGTCCACCTCCACGATCTGTGTGGCACCGCGCCCGGCAAACACATGGGCCGTTTCACCCTGCCAGTCCACCCGCAGCTCGGTGCGCTGGCCGTTGAAGGCCACTTCCAGGCCAGCGCCGGCCACGCGCCACACCAGTGGGCCGGCCACAGCGGCGTCGCCCTCGCCCACCGTCAGCCCCAAGGCACCGTCGTGTGCGTAGCGCAACTGCGCCTGTACCGTCTCGCCACCGAACACAAAGGCGAAACGGCGCAGAAATTCACCGTGCGAACGCCAGCCGTCGCGGCGGCTGAAGGGGTCGCTGCCGGCCTGGGCCGCCTCGTCGTGCAAGGTCTGCGACACGGCGGCGGCGGCAGCCAGTGCCAGGCCCACCGGCTCCTGGTTGAACAGCACGGCGGCCTCGCGCGGGATGAGGGCGGTGTCCAGCTGCGCTTGCGCGAACGAGGGGCTCTGGACCACATGGCGCAGGAACTGCACGTTGTTGGCCACGCCCACGATGTGGGTCTGGGCCAGGGCCGCGTCGAGGCGGGCCAGGGCCTGCTCGCGCGTGTCGCCGTGGACGATGAGCTTGGCGATCATGCTGTCGTAGTAGGGGCTGATGGTGTCGCCCTGGCGCACGCCATCGTCCACACGCACCGCGCCATGGGTGAAGGCGCTGGCCTCGGGTTTGCGGTACACACGCAGGGTGCCGGTGGCGGGCAGGAACTGCTTGTCGGGGTTCTCGGCGCAAATGCGGGCCTCGATGGCGTGGCCGTGCATGCGCAGATCGGCCTGCTGCAGCGGCAGCGGCTCGCCCGAGGCCACGCGCAGCTGCCACTCCACCAGATCGAGGCCGGTGATGGCCTCGGTCACCGGGTGCTCGACCTGCAGGCGGGTGTTCATCTCCATGAAGAAGAAATTCATGCTGCCGTCGTCACGCTGTTCGACGATGAACTCCACCGTGCCGGCACCCACGTAGTTCACCGCACGCGCGGCGGCCACGGCGGCCAGGCCCATCTGGGCGCGCATCTCGGGCGAGAGGCCGGGCGCAGGCGCTTCCTCCAGCACCTTCTGGTGGCGACGCTGCACCGAGCAGTCGCGCTCGAACAGGTAGACGCAGTTGCCGTGGGTGTCGCCAAACACCTGGATTTCGATGTGGCGCGGACGCTGCACGTACTTTTCGATCAGCACCGCGTCGCTGCCAAAGCTGTTGATGGCTTCGCGTTTGCACGATGCCAATGCGGCATCGAAGTCGGCGGCATTGTCCACCGCACGCATGCCCTTGCCGCCACCACCTGCGCTGGCCTTGATGAGCACGGGGTAACCGATGCGCTCGGCCTCGGCCTTGAGCAGCACCGGGTCCTGGTTGCTGCCGTGGTAACCCGGCACCAGGGGCACACCGGCCTTTTCCATCAGCTGCTTGGACTCGGCCTTCAGGCCCATGGCCAGGATGGCCGAAGAGGGCGGGCCAATGAAGACCAGGCCGGCCTGGGTGCAGGCATCGGCAAAGGCCTCGTTCTCGCTCAGGAAACCATAGCCGGGATGCACGGCCTGGGCGCCGGTGGCACGCGCGGCCTCGATGATGGCTTCCCAGCGCAGGTAGCTGTCCTTGGGCGCGGCGCCGCCGAGGTTGACCACCTCGTCGCACATCGCCACGTGTTTGGCGTGGGCGTCCACGTCGGAGCAAACGGCCACGGTGCGCACACCGAGGCGACGCGCGGTGGCCGCCACACGGCAGGCGATCTCGCCGCGGTTGGCAATCAGGATTTTGGAGAACATCTAAGCCACCTTTTCAGAACCGGAGAACAAACGGGACAGGCGCGCCCAGGCCACCCGCAGAAAACTCAACAAGACCCAGGTGACCCACACAGCGAGGATCACCACCACGGTCAACACGGCCGCGAAGATCAGCGGGTGGTGGGTGGACAGCCACAGGGCGCCCAGCACCAGACCCTCTTCGGCCAGGCTGGCCACCACATTGGAAAAGGGCTCGGGCGAGGTGTTGATGGCCGCGCGCGTGGTGGTCTTGGCCACCTGGCTGCTGGCCGCCAACGTGCCGCCCAGCAAGGCCGCCACCAGCGCCATGGTGCCGCTGTCGGCACCAAACACACCCGCGGCCAGGGCCGCGCCCGCCGGTACCCGCAGCACGCTGTTGAGCAGGTCCCACAGCGAGTCGAGCCCGGGAATCTTGTCGGCGAAGAACTCGACGAACAGCAAGGCGCCACTGACCGCCAGCACCGCCGGGTGCTGCAGCACCTGCAGGCCACCCGGCAAAGCCCACAGCCCCAGCGCGCCACTCAGGCCGACCACAAACACCACCAGGTACAGGCGCAGGCCGCTGGTCCAACCCAAGGCCGCCGCCAGCGCCAGCAGGCTGGTCATGTCCAGGTGCGCGGTGGCGCTGCCCAAGGTGCCGGCCACACCGCCCGAGGCGGCCTGCCACCAGACCGCGAGTTGCTGCAAAACGGCTTGAAGTGTGCTGTCCATGAACGCTCCCCGATGTTGGGCACATCATGGCAGCAACCAGCCCGGCTTGCGCTTTTGCAGGAAGGACGACACGCCTTCGCGCCCTTCGGCACTGGCGCGGATGTCGGCAATACCGGCCACCGTGGCTGCGATCAGCGCGGCGTCGATCTCGCGTTCGGCCACGTTTTGCACCAGGCGCTTGCAGGCCTTCACCGCTGCGGGGCCGGCGTTCACCAGCGCCTGCGTCAGCGCGCCTACGCGCGCGTCCAGTTCGTCGGCGGCCACCACCTCATGCACGAAGCCGATGCGCTGCGCCTCGGCCGCACCGAATCGCTCGGCGGTCAGAAAGTAACGATGGGCGGCCCGCGCGCCCATGGCGCGAATCACGTAAGGGCTGATGGTGGCCGGGATCAGGCCCAGCTTGACTTCGCTGAGGCAAAAGCCCGCCGTGTCCACCGCCACTGCCATGTCGCAGGCGGCCACCAGGCCCATGCCACCGGCGTACACATCGCCCTGCACGCGGGCAATGGTGGGCTTGGGGCATTCGTAAATGGCGCGCAGCATGGTGGCCAGCGCGCCGGCATCCGCCACGTTCTGCTCGCGCGTGTAGTCGGCCATGCGGCGCATCCAGTTCAGGTCGGCGCCGGCGCAAAAGGCCGGGCCCTCGGCGCCCAGCACCACCACGCGCACGTCGTCGCGCTGGCCCACGTCGGTGATCACCTCGGTGAGTTCGGTAATCACCGCGTCGTTGAAGGCGTTGCGCATCTCGGGGCGGTTCAGCGTGATGCAGGCCACAGCGGCCTGCACGTCCAAGGTCAGAGCGGCGGTCATGCGCGGGCTTCCTCTTGCAGGCAGTACACCAGGTCGAGTTCGGGGCAGGGCCGGCCCAGGGCGGTGAGCGCGGCGGTGATCTGCCCCCGGTGGTGGGTGCCGTGGTTGAACACGTGGGCCAGGGTGGCGCCAAACGGCAGCGTGGCCGGCTGGCCGCGCATGGTCGTGTAGCTGAGCACGCCGTCAAAACGCTCAGCCGGCCAGCTTTCGATCAGCGGCAACCAGTTGGCCGCGCCACCTTGCAGGGCCTGCGTCAGGCGGGCGCGGTCGGGCTCGACCTCGCTGTCCAGCGCCACGGTGGGCGACGCCCCCTTGGCGAAGCGCGCAAACCACAGGAAGTGCTCGCCCACCAGCAGGTGGTTGAGCGTGCCGTGGATGCTCTTGAAGAACAGGCCCAGGTCGCGCCGGTAGTCGGTCTCGGGCACCTGGGCCACGGCGTCAAGCAGGCGGCGCGTGGCCCAGACGTTGTAGCGGGCCAGTTGCAGAAAGTGGTGGTGCCAGGGGCTCAGTGCGGCCATGTTGCGAGCCCTCCCAGCGTTTGGAGCGCGTCGAAATCGGCGTCGCGGTGCAGCAGGGTGTGGCCATGTGTCATGCAATAGCTGGCCTGCAACACGTCGATGGGGCTGCGCACGGTGCGGCCTTGTTCACGCAGTCGCCGGTACAACTGGGCAGCCTGCAAGGCATTGTCCAAGCCGCCGATGTCCACGACGGAGGCGCACAACAGCATGGCCTGCGCCTGCTGCTGTGCCCTGGGTGTGGTGAAACCGCGCAAGACCTCGAAAACCACCAGATCGGCCACGGCCACCTCTTCTTCGGCTTTGGCCAGCAGTTCATCGAGCCACCCGGTGTGGGGGTTCTTCACGCCTCTGAAATAGTCAATCCAGACGCTGGAATCGACCAGGGTCATGGCTTTTCCCCTGCCCTGTACGGCGCGACTGGCTCATGCACGGCGGCGGCTTCGACGGACGTCGCGCTTTCGCGCGCAAGCTCAGCCCGGCGCGCTGCCCAGGCCTCGTCCGAGTCGTCCCAGATCAAGGTGCCACGCGCTGCACGCAAGGCCGCGTAGGCCTTGCGCCGCTTGAGCAAACGCAAGCCCTCTTCCACCGCTTCGCGCTTGGTCTTGAACTCGCCGTCGGCCAGCACGTCGGCCATGAGTTGGTCGTCGATTTCGATGTTGGTGCGCATGACCCCTCCTTGAATGTGTATGAAATCACAAAATCATACACATTACATGCGGAAAAGTCCAAATTTCGTCTCGGGAACCGGCGCATTGAGCGCGGCCGACAGGCCCAGCGCCAGCACGCGGCGTGTGTCGGCGGGGTCGA
>CAYUAH010000027.1:0-20834 GCA_964442375.1 uncultured Hydrogenophaga sp.
TGTTCAACGGCCTGGCCAACCACCCCGATTTCGGCACCGTCAACTGGAAGAACCTCAAGGTCTCGCTGGGCGGTGGCATGGCGGTGCAGGGTGCCGTGGCCAAGCTCTGGTTGGAGAAAACCGGTTGCCCCATCTGCGAGGGCTATGGCCTGTCGGAAACCAGTCCGTCGGCCAGCTGCAACCCGGTCACCAGCACCGACTACACCGGCACCATAGGCGTGCCCATTCCGGGCACCTACATGAAGTGCCTGGACGACGAAGGTCAGGACGTGCCCATGGGCCAGCCGGGCGAGATCGCCATCAAGGGCCCGCAGGTCATGGCCGGCTACTGGCAGCGCCCCGACGAAACCGCCAAGGTCATGACACCCGATGGTTTCTTCAAGACCGGCGACGTGGGCGTGATGGACGAGCGCGGCTACTTCAAGATCGTGGACCGCAAAAAGGACATGGTGCTGGTCAGCGGCTTCAACGTCTATCCCAACGAGGTGGAAGACGTGGTGGCCAAGATGGACGGCGTGCTCGAATGTGCGGTGGTGGGCGTGCCCGACGACAAGTCGGGCGAAGCCGTCAAACTGGTCATCGTGAAAAAGAGCGATGCCCTGACCGAGCAGATGGTGCGCGAGTTCTGCAAGGCCAATCTCACCGGCTACAAGCAGCCCAAGGTGATCGAGTTCCGCACCGAACTGCCCAAGACGCCGGTGGGCAAGATCCTGCGCCGAGAATTGCGCGACAAGAAGTGAAGCCCTGGCGCTGACTTTCGGCGCACAATGCAACCGCCTCCGCCCTTCGGCCGAGGCGGTTTTTTCATGGAGACATCCCATGGCACAACACATTGCCATCGTCAGCGCCTTGCATGCCGAGCTGGCTGAGGTGCTGGCGCTGATGCCCGACGAACACAAGCGCACGGTGGGCGGGCGGACCTTCTGGAGCGGGCACCTGCATGGCCACGAGGTGGTGGCCACGCTCAGCGGCATGGGCAAGGTGGCGGCGGCCACCACCACCAGCCTGCTGATCGACCATTTCAAGGCCGAGCAGGTCATCTTCACCGGCGTGGCCGGCGGCCTGGCGCTGGGGGTGGAAGTGGGCGACGTGGTGGTGGGCAACGGCTTCGTGCAGCACGACATGGATGTCTCCCCCCTGTTTCCCCGCTTTGAGCTGCCTGGCCAGGGCATCACCCGCGTTCCGGCCGATGGGGTGCTCACCCAGGTGCTCCGGGAGGCGGCCGAAGACGCCGTGACCTGGTTGCCCAAGCTGCTGGACGCGGCCACACTCGCCAGCCTGGGGCTGCACCGGCCGTCGGTTCACCAGGGGCTGATCGTCAGCGGTGACCGTTTTGTGTCGAGCAACACCGAATGTTCGGCACTGCGCGAGGCCTTGCCCGAAGCCCTGGCGGTGGACATGGAAAGTGCCGCCGTGGCCCAGGTATGCCGCGATTTTGGTGTGGGTTTTGGCGCCGTGCGCACCATCTCCGACCGCGCCGACAACGAGGCCCATGTGGACTTTCCGAAATTTCTGGAGCAGGTGGCGCGGCACTACAGCGCGCGCATCATCCGCAAGGCGCTCAACCTGCTCTGACGCGTTCAGCGCTTTTTGCGCGCCGCCGAGACAGGTGTCAGCGCCTGGCGCAGCCGGTCTTCGCGGGCCGGCACCTCGGCGCTGAGCGCGTCTTCCACATGCCCGATGTGGGCCAGCATGCGCGTGCGTGCCAGGGGCAGGTTGCCCGCCTCCAGCGCTTCAACGATGGCGGCGTGTTCGTCGCATGACTGCCGCGCATCGTGGGTGGACTGGTACAGCGTGGCGGCCAGCGTGGTGCGTGCGGTGAGGTCCCGCAACACGTCGCACAGCAAGCGGTGGCCCAGGTTTTCGGCCAGGCAAACGTGGAAGTCGGCCAGCAAAAACGCACGTGTGGCGGTGTTGGTGCCCTGTATGGCCTGCCGCTCCTGGTCGATGTGGCGGCGCAAGGCCCGCGCCACCGATTGCAGCGAGCGGCCTTCCTCCGGGACCGCCTCGGGCGGGCTCAGGATGCCCGACTCCACGATGCGCCGCGCGGCAAAGGCGTCGCGCGCTTCTTCCACCGAGGGTTCCACCACGTACCAGCCCCGGCGTGGCCGCACCTCCACAAAACCCCGCGCCTGCAATTGCATCAGGGCCTCGCGGACCATGGTGCGGCTCACTTGGAACAGGTCGGCGAGTTCCTGCTCGCCCAGGCGCGCACCGGGGGCGAGCTGCTGGGCCAGGATGGATTCGACGACGCGTTGGGCGATTTCGTTCTGGGTGGTCATGTCGCTCGCACTGTAACCCCTGCCCGGTACCGCTCAATCCAGCACCGGCGCCTGGCGGCCGTTGAGCACCGCGTGGGCGGTCTCGCGGTCGATGTCGCCCTCCCAGGCCGCCACCACCACGGTGGCCACACAGTTGCCGATCAGGTTGCCCAGGGCGCGCGCGATGCCCATGAACCAGTCGATGGACAGCACCAGCACCAGGCCGATGGCTGGGATGGCGGGAATCGCCTGCAGCGTGGCGGCCAGCACCACGATGGCCGAGCCCGGCACGCCATGCGCGCCCTTGGAGGTGACCAGCGAGATGGCCAGGATGGTCATCAGGTCGGTCATGGAGATGGGTGTGTTGGTGGCCTGCGCAATGAACACCGCCGCCAGCGTGATGTAGATGGAGAAGGCGTCGAGGTTGAAGGAGTAGCCAGTGGGAATCACCAGGCCCACGGTCGAATCCTTGATGCCCATGCCGCGCAGCTTGGCCATGATCTGGGGCAGCACGCTGTCCGACGAGGTGGTGGCGAACACCACCGCCAGTTCTTCGCGCAGGTAGCGCAGCAGCTTGAAGATGCTGAACCCTGCCAGGCGCATGATCAGGCCCAGGATGCCGAAGACGAAGAAGATGACGGCCACGTAGAACAGCACCACCAGCATGCCCAGTTGCTTGAGCGAGCCCAGGCCGTACTTGCCCACGGTGAAGGCGATGGCACCCAGCACGCCCAGCGGCGCCAGCTTGATGATGATGCCCATGGTCTTGAACAACACGTGCGAGAGCGTGTCGATGAAGTCGGCCACCGGTGCGCCGCGCTCACCCAGCATGGCCAGGGCACAGCCGAACAGCACGGCAAACAACAGCACCTGCAGCACGTCGCCGGTGGCAAAGGCCGCCACCACCGTGGTGGGGATGAGCTTCATCAGGAAATCCACCGTGCCGCCGCTGGTGAGCTTGTCGGCGTTGCTGGCGTAGGCGCTCATGGCCTTGGCGTCCAGCGCATTGGGGTCCACGTTCATGCCCACACCGGGCTGGAACCAGAAGGCCAGCACCAGGCCCAGCAGCAGGGCGATGGTGGTGACGACTTCAAAGTAGACCAGGGCCTTGACGCCCACGCGCCCCACGCGCTTGAGGTCGCCCGCGCCGGCAATGCCATGCACCACCACGCAGAAGACCAGCACCGGGATGATCATCTTGATGAGCTTGATGAAGCCATCGCCCAGGGGTTTGAGCTTGATGGCGAACTCGGGCATGGCAAAACCCAGGGCGACGCCCAGCAGCAGGGCCAGCAGCACCTGCCCGAACAAGGACTTGAAAAACTTCGGCATACGGTCTCCTCACTTGATTTCAGACATACAAAGCTTGTATGCAAGAATGTAGGCAAGAAATTGCGCCCATTGTTAAGGGCTTTCCCTAGGTGCGGCCCACCGCTGGTCGGCCACATGGACTGGCGCGCTGCGGCTCAGTGCTGCAGCACCCCACGCGCGATCACCGTGCGCTGAATCTCGGACGAGCCCTCGTAGATGCGCATGATGCGGGCGTCGCGCACATAACGCTCCAGCGGCAGCTCGCGGGTGAAGCCGTAGCCACCGTGGATTTGCAGCGCCTCGTCGGTGATGAAGGCCGCCGCCTCGGAGGCGTAGAGCTTGCACATCGACGACTCCATGGAATACGGCACGCCCGCCTGCCGTTTGGCGCAGGCTTGCAGCGTCAGCAGCCAGGCGGCCTCCAGTCGGGTTTTCATGTCCGCCAGCTTCCACTGGATGCCTTGTTTGGCCGCCAGCGGCTCGCCGCCCACCTGGCGTTGGCGGGCCCAGTCCACGGCGGCGGCCAGCGCGGCCTCGCCCAGGCCCAGGCAGTTGGCGGCCACGTCGATACGGCTGTTGTCCAGCACTTTCATGGCGGTCCGAAAGCCGGTGCCTTCTTCGCCCAGGCGTTGCGCGGCGGGCACCCGGCAGTCCAGCGCCACTTCATACGCATGACCGCCGCGTATGCCCATGAGCTTCTCGGGCGCCGAGATCGTCAGTCCCGGTGTGCCTTTGTCCACCACAAAGGCGCTGATGCCCCGGTGGCCGGCGGCCGGGTCGGTTTTGGCATAGACCACGATGAAATCGGCCTCGCCCGCGTTGGAGATGAAGTGTTTGGTGCCGCTGAGGTGGTAGTGGTCGCCCTCGCGCAGTGCTCGCGTGGCCATGTCGGCGGGGTTGGAGCCGGCGCGCGGTTCCGTCAGCGCAAAGGCACCGAGCTTTGCGCCACTTGCCGCGTCAGGCAGGTAGCGCTCGCGCAGCGCGTCGCCGCCACCGATGAGGAGGGAGTCGGTGGCCAGGTAGTGCGCGCCGATCATGGACGCCGTGGCGGTGCAGGCCTGGGCGATGGCCGCCAGCGACAGCACCAGCGCGGTGGGTGTGGCACCCGGGCCGCCCCAGCGCTCGGGCAGGTTCATGCCCATCACGCCCAGCTCGGCCAGCGCGGGCACGTAGCGCACGGTGGACAGCGCCGCCTCGTCCACGGTGTGGGCGTGGGGGGCCAGCTTGGCCTGGGCAAAACGGGTGATGGCGTCGGCCAGGGCCAGGTCGTCGGGAGGGATGCCAAATCGGGGCGTCATGGTGTGCTCCAAAAAAATTCAATGCCCGAAGGCGCCCAGCGCGCGCAGCTCGGCCACCTTGTCGGCGGCCAGGCCCAGCACACGTTGCAGGGTCAGGTCGGTGTGTTCGCCCAGGCGGGGGGCGCGTTGCACCGGCACGCGTTCGTAGGCCGAAAACTGCAGCGGCTGCGAGGGCAGGCGCAGGCCGGGCAGTTGCGGGTCGTCCACCGCCTGCAGCACGCCGCGGTGCAGGCTCTGCGGTGAGTTCAAGGCCTGCGCCACGTTCCAGATGGGCGCGGTGGGCACAGCGGCGGCCTCCAGTTGCGAGACCACCTGATCCACGGTCAAGGCACCCGACCAGGCCTCGATGGCGGCCCGCAGCGCAGGTTCGTTCTGTGATCGCAGTTCGTCGCTGGCAAAGCGGGGGTCGGTGGCGAGTGCCGGCTGGCCGATGACGGCACACAGCTGCGCAAACAGCTTGTTGTTGAGCACGGCCACCACACAGTGGCCATCGCTGGCGGTGTACACACCAAACGGCGCCGACAGCGGGTGGCGGTTGCCCACCCGCACGGGGTTGCGGCCGGTGAACAGAAAACGCGACACCGAGGTGGCGGTGAAGGCCAGCGTGGCGTCCAGCATGGCCACGTCCACGTGGGTGCCTTGGCCGTTGCGTTCGCGCCCCAGCAGCGCGGCCAGCACGCCCCAGCTGGCAAACAGCCCGCTCACCACGTCCGACACCGCCTCGCCCACCAGCGTGGGCGGTCCGTCGGGCGAGCCTGTTGCTTCCATCAGCCCGCTCATGGCCTGCAGCACGATGTCGTAGGCGGGGCGGTGGGCGGCTGGCCCGGTTTGGCCGAAGCCGGAAATGCTGGCGTACACCACACGTGGGTTGATGGTCCGCACCGCCTCGTATCCGATGCCCAGCTTCTCGGCCACGCCGGGGCGAAAGTTCTCCACCACCACGTCGGCCGTGGCGCACAACTCACGCGCCAGCGCCTGTGCATCGGGCAGCTTGAGGTCCAGCACCACGCTGTGTTTGTTGCGGTTCATCACGTTGAACAAGGCGCTTTCGCCGTGGCGCATGGGGCCGATGGCTCGGTAGTCGTCGCCTTGCGGCGGCTCCACTTTGATGACCTCGGCGCCCAGGTCGGCCAACAAGGCGGTGCAGAAGGGGCCGGACAACACACGGGTGAAGTCCACGATGCGCAGGCCCGTGAGCGGGCCGGTGGGAAGGGGGTGTTCAGCAGACATGCGGCCATGCTAGGGCCATGGCTATATCAAGGAAAATACAGTGTTTTTAATCAATGCATCAATAAAACCGATTCAATCATGCTCCACGTTTCCCTGCGCCAACTCAGCTACTTCGTGGCGGCGGCCCGCCACGGCAGCACCTTGCAGGCGGCCGTGGCCCTGCACGTCTCGCAGCCGTCCATCTCGCATGCCATTGCCACCTTGGAAGCGCACTGGGGTGAAAAGCTGTTCCACCGCATCCACGCGCAGGGGCTGGAGCTGACCACGGCGGGCGCGCGCCGCAGCGCCCTGGCGCAGGCCCTGCTGGCGCAGGCCGAGGCGGTGGACGCGCCGGCCGGCCAGGGGGTGGCGGGCAGCCTGTGTGTGGCCGGCCTGTCCACGCTGGCGCCCATGCACTTGCCGGCCCTCATGCGGCGCTTCGGACAGCGGCACCCCCAAGTCCAGCTGCGCCTGGGCGAGGGCGACACCGAAACCCTGTTGGCGCGGCTGGAGCGCGGCACACTGGACCTGGCCCTGCTCTACGACATGGGCCTGCAGCGTGCGGTGGTCTTGCACGAGGTGGGCACACAGGCGCCTTATGTGCTGATGCCGGTGGGGCACAAGCTGGCCAAACGCGCCTCCGTGGCCTTGCGCGATCTGGCCGATGAGCCCATGGTACTGATCGACCTGCCTCACAGCCGGCAATACTTCCTGTCGCTGCTGGCGCACGCCGGTTTGCGTCCGCAGGTGGTGATGGAGAGCGGTTCGCTGGAAATGGTGCGCGCGCTGGTGGCGCACGGGCATGGGCTGTCGCTGCTGACGACGCGGCCCAGCCGCGATGTCAGCTACGACGGGCGGCGATTGGTGTGCAAGCCGCTGTCGGGCAAGGTGCCGCCGCAGCGCCTGGTGCTGGCGGCGGCGGCCTCGGTGCCGCTCAGCCCCGCTGCAGAAGCCTTTGTGCAGGTGGCGCGTGAGCACCTGGCCGCAGCAGGCCGCTGAGGCGCTTCGCGGCTAGGACCTGTCCACGTAGGACAGCGGCAGCGCCGTCGTGAACTTCAGCTCCTCCATGGCGAAGCTGGAAGACACGTCGAACAGTTGGGTGCCGGCGATCAGGCGTTTGTAGACCTTGTCGTAGGCGGCGATGTCCGGCACCACCACTCGCAACAGGTAGTCCACGTCGCCGCTCATGCGGTAGAACTCGACCACCTCGGGAATGGCCTGGACGGTGGCCCGGAAGCGCTCGAACCAATCCTCGCTGTGGGTGCTGGTGCGCACCGACACGAACACGGTGACGCCGACATTGAGCTTGGCCGCGTCCACCAGGGCCACGCTGCGGGTGATGACCCCCAGTTCCCGGAGGCGCTGCACCCGCCGCCAGCACGGTGTGGCCGACAGCCCGACGCGGGCCGCCAGGTCGGCGATCTGCGTGTCGGCATCCTGCTGCAAAATCTCAAGTATTTTGCGATCAATGGAATCAATTTTTATCTTGCTCATGATTATTGGATTCTGATTCCAAACAAAAACACCGGCAAGCTGTATTTGGCAATTCGCTTCCACACCGCGCCCAGCAGAATTCAGCGCCATGGAAGACATTTATCTCGACAGCAACGCCACCACCCCCGTGTTGCCCGAAGCCCGTGCGGCGGCACTGGCGGCCATGGCGGAGGTCTTCGGCAATCCCAGCAGCGTCCACGGCAGCGGCTTGAAAGCGCGTGCGCTGATGGAGCAGGTGCGCGCCAGCGCGCGGCGGGTGCTGGGTGCGCCCGGCGGCCAGCTGTGCTTCACCAGCGGCGCCACCGAAAGCATTCAGACCGCCGTGTTGTCGGCATTGAGTGAGCTGCGGCGGCGTCGCGATGCCGGCGACGCCCGGCCCTTGCAACTGCTCTACGGCGCCACCGAACACAAGGCCGTGCCGGAGGCGCTCAAGCACTGGAACGCGCTGCTGGGCCTGCACCTGCCGGTACACGCAATCCCGGTGGACCACCAGGGCCGCCACGACCTCGCCTGGCTGCGCCAGCAGGCCCCGCACGCCGGCCTGGTCTGCACCATGGCCGCGAACAACGAGACCGGTGTGATCAGCGATCTCGACGGCATAGCGGCGGCCCTGCAGCACAGTCCCGCCCTGTGGTTGGTGGACAGCGTGCAGGCCCTGGGCAAGCTGCCCTTGAAACTGGCCGAACACCGCATCGACTACGCGCCGTTTTCCGGCCACAAGCTCTACGCCCCCAAGGGCATAGGCATGTTGTACGTGCGCGAGGGTGCACCGTTCACGCCACTGATGATCGGCGGTGGCCAGGAAAGCGCGCTGCGCGCGGGCACCGAAAACATGGCGGGCATTGCCGCGCTGGGCGCGGTGTTGCAGGCACTCGAAAGCGGCCACCCCTTCCAGCACCACACTGTCCTGGCGGTGCACCGCGAGCGTCTGGTCCTGGCCTTGAGCGAAGCCTTTCCCGGTCTGGTGTTCAACGTCCCGAGCGCGCTGTGCCTGCCGACCACACTGAATTTTGCGGTGCCGGGCCTCAGCGCCAAACTGCTGCTGGACCTGTTCGATGCCGCCGGCCTGCGCGTCAGCGGCGGCTCCGCCTGCAGCGCGGCCAAGGCCCAACCCAGCTACGTGTTGGAAGCCATGGGCTTGCCGGCCTGGCAGGCGGCCGGCGCCGTGCGCTTGTCCTTCGGTCCGGCCGACAGCGGTGATCTGATCGAGCGTGCCTGCACGCGCATCCGCGCCTGCGGTGCAGCGCTGCGAGCGAGCGGCCTGACGAACGACGGCCCTGCCACCACACCACCCGGGCTGCTGACCCGTTTTGTGGCGGATGGGGCCTGTTGCTACCTGGTGGCCGATGCGGCCAGCCGCCGCTGTGTGGTCATCGATCCGCTGCCGGAACTGAGCGAGCGCATCGCCCAGTGGCTGCGTTGCCATGGCCACACCGTGGTCGCCGTGCTGACGACCGCGCCGGCAACGGGCTCCCCAACCAGCCCCGGGTGGCCGCAGGACACCGACCACCTGCAGGTGGGCCGCCACCGCATCACCCGGCTGGCCTTGCCCGGCCACCCGGCCGATACAAGCGCTTACCTCCTGCACGAGGCCGACCAGACCCCCTTCGCGTTTGTGGGTGACGCCGTGATGCCGGGTGTCCCCAGCGAAGCGTTGCGCTGCCTGGAACAGGCGGCCGGCCCCCGCACATGGCTGCTGCCACGGCACGACGACGGGCGACTCGTCTGGACCCTTGACCAGCCACCCATGGCCGTGCCCGCCGCCGTGGGCCTGACCGCCGAACAACTGACGCAGCGGCTGCCCGCCACGGCAGCACCCTTGCTGGTGGACGTGCGCGAGCCCTACGAGCAGGTGTTGGGTGGTGCGCCGGAGCTGGGGTTGGCCGTTGCACCCCAGACGCAGGCCGTGCCTTTCAGCGACATGCTCAATGCCTTGCCGGTCTGGCGCTCGCTCGCGGCCGACACCCCCGTGCTGTTCTATTGCCGCAGCGGCAACCGCAGCACACAGGCGGCGCGTGCGCTGAGGCAACTGGGCCACGCCAACGCCTGGAGCCTGGAGGGTGGGCTGGCGCTCTGGACGCGGTCCGGGGCCACGGCGGTGACACTCTCTTGACCACATTGTTTGCCTGACCTCACCCACCCAAGGAAACCCATGTTCAGCTCAGTTCGCTTCCGCACATCTCTTGCCCACGCCCTGGTCTTGACCGGGCTGGCACTGTCCACCGCCAGCACCTGGGCCGAGGACGCCTGGCCCACGCGTCCCATCACGCTCATCATGGGTTTTCCAGCCGGCTCCGGCGTCGACGTGGTCGGCCGCGCCATCCAGGAGCCCCTGGGCAAACTGCTGGGCCAGCCGGTCATCATTGACTACAAGCCGGGTGCGGCCGGCAACATCGCCAGCGAGGCCGTGGCACGCGCCAAACCCGACGGCTACACCCTGGCCTTCGGCACGGCGGCCACACACGGCAGCAACGCGGCGCTCTACAAGAAGCTGCCCTTCGACGTCGAGGCCGACTTCGTGCCGGTGGCCCCGGTGCTCGACGTCTCCAACGTGCTGATCGTCAACCCCGACGTCATGCCGGCCAAGACGCTCAAGGAATTCGTCGAACTCGTCAAAGCCCAGCCCGACAAGTTCAACTTCGCCTCCACCGGCAACGGCACCGGCACCCACATGGCCTTTGCCGAGTTCAACTCGCGCCTGGGTTTGAAGATGCTGCACGTCCCTTACAAAGGTGGGCCGGAGGCGCTGACCGCCGTGCTGCGCGGCGAAACCTGCTGCATCATGAACCAAGTGCAGACCGCCCTGCCACATTACAAGGCCGGCAAGGTCCGCCTGCTGGGTGTGACCACCGCCAAGCCGGTGGCTGCCGTGGCCGAAGTGCCCACCATCGCCTCCAGCGGCCTGCCGGGCGCGCAGGGTTTTGACAGCTCGATCTGGTTTGCCGTGTTCGCGCCCCAGGGCACCGACGCCGCCATCGTCAGCAAGCTCAACGGCGCCATCGCCACCGTGGTGCAGCAGCACGAGATCCGCGCCAAATTCGAGGCCATGGGCAACACCATCCGGGTCGAGTCGCCCGCGCAGTTCAAGAGGACTGTGCGCGACAACCGTGCCAAATGGGCTGAGCTGATCAAGGTCACCGGCATCGAAATCAACTGATCCCCTCTCCACCATGAGCACTGACGCCAGCACCTCCACGCTCCCCACACCCGTCATCGGCCTGCCCGCGCTCGAACAGCGCCTGGCCGAGGACCTGCTGTTCCTCGGCCTGCCCCCGCGCCCCTGGATGAAACCCCGCCAGGACCGAGGCCAGCCCGTCATCGACGTGGCCATCGTGGGCGCGGGTCAGGCAGGCCTGTCGGCCGCCGTGGGCCTGGCGCACGTGGGCATACAGGCGGTGGTGTTCGACCGCGCGCCGCTGGACTTTGAAGGTCCCTGGGCCACCACGGCGCGCATGGAAACCCTGCGCTCACCCAAGGAGCTGGTGGGGCCGGCCATGGGCCAGCCCGCGCTGACCTTCCGCGCCTGGTTCGAGGCGCAGCACGGGCGCGCCCAGTGGGATGCGCTCGACAAGATCCCCCGGCTGCAGTGGATGGACTACCTGCGCTGGTACCGCCGCGTCACGAAGGTGGATGTGCGCAATGAGACCGAACTGACACACATCGTGCCACGCACCGATGGCCTGGTGCGCCTGGACCTGCGCACCCCGGTGGGCGAGAGCAGCGTGCTGGCCCGCCGGGTGGTGCTGGCCACCGGACGCGACGGCCTGGGTGGCCCGGCCATCCCCGGCTTCATGCAGGCCCTGCCCCGCCACCTGTGGGCGCACTCCTCCGACCCCAACGACTACCGCCTGCTCAAGGGCAAGCGCGTGGGCGTGGTGGGCGCCGGCTCCTCGGCCATGGACAGCGCGGGCACGGCGCTGGAAATGGGCGCCGCCAGCGTGGACCTGCTGATCCGCCGGTCCGACCTGCCGCGCGTGAACAAGAGCAAAGGCTCGGCCGTGGGCGGTCTCACCCATGGCCACCACGACCTGCCGGACGCCGACAAATGGCGCCTGCGCCAGTACATCAACAGCGCGCAGGTGCCACCACCGCGTGGCAGCACGCTGCGCGTGTCGCGCCACGCGAATGCGCGTTTCCACCTCGGCTGCCCGATCGAGGCGGTGCACGCCGAGGGCGAGACGGTCATTGTGCGCACCGCCAAGGGCGTGTTCGAGTTCGACTTCCTGATCGTCTCCACCGGCTTCGTCATCGATTGGCGCCGCCGGCCCGAATTCGCCACCCTGGCGCCCCATGTGCAGGTCTGGTCGCAGCGTTACCACGCGCCGGCCGGGCAGCACGACCAGGAACTGGCCGACTCGCCCGTGCTCGGCCCCGCCTTCGAGTTCCAGGAGGCCCAGCCCGGCGCCTGCCCGGCCCTCTCGCAGGTGCATTGCTTCTGCTACCCCGCCACGCTCTCGCACGGTGCTGTGGCCGGGGACATCCCCAACATCAGCGACGGCGCGCGCCGCCTCAGCGCCGGCATCGCCAGCCATTTCTACCGCGAGGATTTCGAGCAGCACTTTGCCGCCCTGCAGGCCTACGACGAGCCCGAACTGCTGGGGGACGAGTGGGTGCCTGCCGATGCGCCGCAGACGGTCGCCACCGCCGGCTGACAGTTTTGACGACACCACAAGGAAGACCTGCCTTCATGACCCCAGCCGACACCTCCCCCGAGGTCGATGTGATTGACCTGACCGTGCCCCTGGCCACGGGTGACACACTGCATGCGCTGCGTCGCCAGCGCCAGAAGATCGTCGACGCCACCCAGGGCAGCTACGCCGCCATGTTCGCGCCCGGTGTGGCCGGCGTGTCGGTGCAGGAGCGCCTGCTCATCGCCCTGTGCGCCTGCCGCCTGAGCGGGTCACCGGCGCTGGCCGGCCACTACCGGGAACGGCTGCAGCGCGAGGGCGCGGGCCACACGCTGCTGGCCGCCGGCGACGGCACCACAGCGCCCGAAGACGCGCGCACCGCAGCCCTGCTGGGCTTCACCGCCAAGCTCATCGTCAAACCCATTGAAGGCGACCGACAGGCCGTGCAAGCTCTGCAGGCCGTGGGCCTGGCGCCCCAGGCGGTGGTGGCCGTGGGCCAGCTCATCGCCTTCCTGTCCTACCAGATCCGCCTGCACGCCGGCCTGCGCGCGCTGGCCGCCGCCGGCCCCGAGCCGGAACGCGCCGCGCCGGCGCACGCCGTGGCCTCGGCCACCGGCCTGCTGCCCAACCCCATTCGCATCCGCGGTTTCACCAACGAGGTGCTGGACTGGCGGCCCTGGGTCGAGCCGGTGCGCCTGGAAGACGCCACGCCCGAACAGCTCGCGGCCCTGGAGGCCATGAGCGCCACCGCCAAGGACCAGGCCTACTTCCGCCTGCTGGCCCACCAGCCCGAGATGTTGCTGCAGCGCTCCATCGCCTTCAACGCCATCATGTTCGCGCCTGGCGGCATGCCCCGCGCCGAGCGCGAGCTGGGTGCCACCGTCGAGTCGCGGCTCAACGGCTGCGTCTATTGCGCCTCGGTGCATGCGCAGCGTTTCGAGCAACTGGCCAAGCGCAACGACGTCATTGCCCAGCTGTTTGAAGACCCCGACAGCGCCGGCACCACCGAGCGCGAGAAGGCCATCGTCCAACTCTCGGCGCTGCTGGGCTTGCGACCGGCGGCATTCGGTGCCGAACACGTCCACCTGGCCCGCAGCGCTGGCCTGAGCGATGCCGAAACCCTGGACCTCGTGCACGCCGTGGCCCTGTTTGCCTGGGCCAACCGCCTCATGCTCAACCTGGGCGAACCCATTCATCTCGACGGCAGCCTGGCCGAGAAAGGACACCTGTGATCCGCTACTCCTCTGAACATTTGTGGGTCCGCCTGGAAGACGGCGGCCAGACCGCCCTGGCCGGCATCACCCACCACGCCCAGGACACCCTGGGCGACATCGTGCTGGTCGACGTCGTGGCCCAGGGCCGGCAGGTCGAGAACGCCATCATCGGCACGGTCGAATCGGTGAAGACCGCCTCGGACCTGCACATGCCGCTGGACGCCGAGATCGTCGAGATCAACCCGGCCCTGCGCGACAACCCCGCCCTGGTCAACGAAGATCCCTTGGGGGCGGGTTGGATGGTGCGCCTGGCCCAGGTGGACCGCCAACGCCTGGACGCACTGATGGACGAGGCCGGCTACCGCGCCCACACCGGGGCCTGAGCGCGAGCGGCCCGACCTCAGCGAGCCTCGACGAAAGCCAGCACTGTCTCCAGCATGCGCCGCACGGTCGGCTGTATGCCCGCCGCCACCTCGGGCAGGTAATCGAACGGCTGGCGCTCCATCATGTAGGACGCCTGTGTCATCTCCAGTTGCACCGCGTGTATGCCCTGTGCCGGATTGCCGTGCTGGCGGGTGATGTGGCCGCCCTTGAAACGGCCGTTGAGCACGGCGGTGTAGCCCGTTGCTTCGCGGCCGATGGCCAGCAATTGCGCGGCCAGCGCGGGATCGCAACTGGCGCCGTCGGCGGTGCCGAGGTTGAGGTCGGGCAGGCGGCCTTCAAAAAAACGCGGCAGCACCGAGCGGATGGAGTGCGCATCCCACAGCGCGGCCACGCCGTGTTGGGCCTTCAGGCGCGCCAGCTCTTCGGTCAGCTTCGCGTGGTAGGGGTGCCAGATGGCGTCGCGGCGCGCGGCGATCTCGGCCTCGGTGGGCAGGTTGGCCGGGTCGCGGTACAGCGGCGTGTCGTCGAAGCTGTCCACCGGGCACAGGCCGGTCACGCTCTGGCCGGGGTAGAGGCTGGCGCCATCGGGCGGGCGGTTGAGGTCGATCACGTAGCGCGAGTGCGTGGCCACCAGCACCGAGGCGCCCAGCGCGTCGGCGAAGTCGTACAGGCGCTCCAGGTGCCAGTCGGTGTCGGGCACGCCCTGTGCTTCCTCGGTCAGCCGCGCGGCCAGTGCGGGCGGCACAAAGGTGCCCACGTGGGGCATGGAGATCAGCAGCGGGCGCGTGCCCGGGCGGAAACGGAAGGGCGGCTCGGTGGTGGTGAAGCTCATGGGTGTGTGGTTTCCAACAGTTGGCGGCGCGCGGTGTTGAATGCGGCGCGCGCAGACGGGTTCAAGGCATGCCGGCCGGCCAACACCCGCGCCTGCCCGCCCACCCACACCTCGGCGATGGCCGACTGGCGGTGGCTGGCAAACACGTGGGCCGACAACATGGCATCCGCCGTGGGCAGGCCTTGCAGCAAGGGGTGTTCTGCGTCCAGCACCGCCAGGTCGGCCTGCTGGCCCACGGCCAAGCCCGCCACGGCGCGGCCGCTGGCCTGGGCGCCACCGGCCACGGCATCGAGGGTCATGGCGGTGGCCACAAAGGCGTGCTTGTCACCGGCCAGCACGTTGCGCTGGCGTGTGGCCAGGCGCTGGCTGTATTCGAGCATCAGCAGCTCTTCGGCGGCGTTGACGGTGGCGTGGCTGTCCGAGCCCACGCCCCAGCGACCACGGCTCGCGCGCCACTGCGCCATGTCAAAGATGCCGTCGCCCAGGTTGGCTTCGGTGGTGGGGCACAGGCCGGCCACGGCACCGCTCAACGCGGCGCGGCGGTACTCGTCGGCGTCCATGTGGGTGGCGTGCACCAGGCACCAGCGCGCATCCACCGGCGCGTGGTCCAGCAGCCACTGCACCGGGCGCTGGCCGCTCCAGGCCAGGCAGGCATCGACCTCGCCGGTCTGCTCGGCGATGTGGATGTGGATGGGGGCGGTGGCGTCGAGCGCCGTCAAACCTTCGACGGCCTCGCGCAGTGCCTCGGGCGGCACGGCGCGCAGCGAATGCGGCGCCAGGCCCAGGCGTGCGCCCTGCGCGTCACACAGGGGCTTGAGCGCCTGCAGCAGGGCCAACATGTTGTCGGTGCGGCGGATGAAGCGGCGCTGCCCGGCGTTGGGCGGCGTGCCGCCGAAGCCGCTGGTCTGGTACAGCACCGGCAGCAGGGTCAGGCCGATGCCGGCGTTCTGTGCCGCGCGCAGCAGACACAGCGAGAGTTCGCGGTCGTCGGCGTAGGGGCGGCCATCGGCCTCGTGGTGCAGGTAGTGGAATTCGCACACGCTGGTGTAGCCGGCCTCCAGCATCTCCACGTACAGGCCGGTGGCGATGGCGGTGAGCTGCTCGGGCGTGATGGCGCCGGCAAAGCGGTACATCAGTTCGCGCCAGCTCCAGAAGCTGTCCTGCGCGGCGCCGCGGTATTCGGTGAGTCCGCCCATGGCGCGCTGGAAGGCGTGCGAGTGCAGGTTGGGCATGCCGGGCAGCACCGGGCCAGCCGCGCGAGGGGTGCCGGCAGGTGCCTCTGAGCCGGGCGTGACGGCGCTGAGCTGGCCGGCGGCGTTCCATTGCAGCAGCACATCGCGCGCCCAGCCGGTGGGCAGCAGCGCGTGGTCGGCGAACAGGGTCTGGGTCATGGTTGTGACGTGATGCGCCCTTGGCGCACCACGGTGGGTTGGGGGTGTTGGCCCAGCCAGTAGGCCAGTTCGGCCACCTCGCCCACGGGCCAGAGCACGAAGTGGGCGGGCTGGCCCACGGCGATCTGCCCGTGGCTGTGTTGCAGGCCCAGTGCGCGCGCGGCGTGGCGGGTGACGCCGGCCAGCGCCTCGGGCACGGTCAGGCGGAACAGGGTGCAGGCCATGTTGAGCATGAGCAGCAGGCTCAAGCTGGGCGAGGTGCCGGGGTTGTGGTCGGTGGACACGGCCATGGGCACGCCGGCGGCGCGCAGCGCGGCAATCGGCGGCAGGTGCGTGTCACGCAAAAAGTAGTAAGCGCCGGGCAGCAGCACGGCCACGGTGCCGGCCTGCTTCATGGCGGCGATGCCCGCCTCGCTCAGGTGTTCGATGTGGTCGCAGGACAGCGCACCGTAACGTGCGGCGAGCGCCGAGCCACCCATGTCCGACAGCTGCTCGGCATGCAGCTTGACCGGCAAACCCAGGGCCTGCGCGGCGCGGAAGACCTGCTCGGTCTCGGCCAGCGAAAAGCCGATGGTCTCGCAGAACACGTCCACCGCGTCGATCAGGCCTTCGGCTGCCAGGGCCGGCATCATCTCGTGGCAGACCAGATCGATGTAGGCCTGGCTGCGGCCCGCGTATTCGGGTGGCAGGGCGTGGGCGCCCAGGAAGGTGGTGCGCACCGTCACGCCGAAGTGCGCGCCCAGGCGGCGCGCCACGCGCAATTGGGCGCGTTCGTGTTCGAGCGAGAGGCCGTAGCCCGACTTGATCTCGATGGCGCACACGCCCTCGTTCAGCAAGGCTTGCAGGCGCGGGGCGGCCAGGGCAAACAGCTCGTCCTCGCTGGCAGCCCGCGTGGCGCGCACGCTGGAGACGATGCCGCCGCCCGCACGGGCCACCTCTTCGTAGCTCGCGCCGGCCAGGCGCATGGCAAATTCGTTGGCGCGCTGGCCGCCGTAGACCAGGTGGGTGTGGCAGTCGATCAGGCCGGGCGTGACCAGGGCGCCGTGGCCCGTGTGTTGCGGACCTTGCGCGTGTGCGGCCGGCAAGGCGCTGCGCTCACCCACCCAGACGATGTGCCCGTTCAACACCACGATGGCGGCATCGTCCACGGCGGCCGACGCTTCACCCAGGGCTTCGGGGGCGAGTCGCAGATGCGTCCACACGCCATCGGCGCTGGGCTGTTGGGCAAAAGGTGTCATGGTGTCGCGGGGTGGATGGCCACGGCCAGCAAGGCCGCGTCGGGTTCGGTGCAGGACAAGGACCAGATCAGCGCTTCATCGCTCCACCACAAGCCCTCGCCCGGTGCCAGGGTGTGTGCGCCGGCCGACCAGGTGCCGTGCACCGCCATCAGCAGGCCGGCTGGTGCTGCGGTGCTGGTGTTGCCTCGGCACACCCACACGCCGGCCCGGCAGGCCGCGCGGCGGGTCATCACGTTGAAGTCGTGGCAGTCACCGTCCAGCAGCGTGCCCACCACCGGTGCCTCGCCCGCGAAGGCAAAGGGCAGCAGCGGGGTGTTCAGCGCGTGATCGAATGTGAGGTCGGGTGCGCCGTCGGTGCTGTGCAGGCGCACGCCCGCGCCTTCCAGCAAGGTGATCACGCGGTCCACGCCCGCGAAGGCCGAGAACGGCCCATCACTGGCGATGTGCGCGATGCTCACCCGCCAGTCGAAAGCGTCCATGCCCGCGCCGGGCGGCTGGCACAGGATCTCGCGCGTGACGCCACCGCCGTTTTTCCACGGTGTGGCGGTCAGTGAGCTGCGGTCGAAGCGGTGGATGGGCATCGCGTTTCAGCGGATCATGGGCAGCTTGAGGCCGAACTTCTTGGCCGTTTCCACCGCCAGTTCGTAGCCCGCGTCGGCGTGGCGCATGACGCCCGAGCCGCAGTCGTTGACCAGCACGCGCGCCAGACGCTCGGCGGCGGCGTCGGTGCCGTCGGCCACGATGACCATGCCGGAGTGCTGCGAGTAACCCATGCCCACGCCGCCGCCGTGGTGCAGGCTGACCCAGCTGGCGCCGCCTGCGGTGTTGAGCAGGGCGTTGAGCAGCGGCCAGTCGCTCACGGCGTCGGTGCCGTCCTTCATGCCTTCGGTCTCGCGGTTGGGGCTGGCCACCGAGCCGGTGTCCAGGTGGTCGCGCCCGATGACGATGGGGGCCTTGAGCTCGCCGTTCTTCACCATTTCGTTGAAGGCCAGGCCGGCCAGGTGGCGCTCGCCCAGGCCCAGCCAGCAGATGCGCGCCGGCAGGCCCTGGAAGGCGATGCGTTCGCGCGCCATGTCCAGCCAGCGGTGGGTGTGCTTGTTGTGCGGGAACAGCTCTTTGATCTTGGCGTCCGTCTTGTAGATGTCTTCCGGGTCACCCGACAGCGCCACCCAGCGGAAGGGGCCCTTGCCCTCGCAGAACAGCGGGCGGATGTAGGCGGGCACAAAGCCGGGGAAGTCGAAGGCGTTCTTCACGCCCTGGTCGAAGGCGACCTGGCGGATGTTGTTGCCGTAGTCCACCGTGGGGATGCCCATGGCCTGGAAGTCCAGCATGGCCTGCACGTGCACGGCGCAGCCCTTGGCGGCTTCTTCGGTCAGGCGCTTGTGCTGCGACGGGTCTTGCTGCGCGGCCTTCCACTGCGCCACGGTCCAGCCCACCGGCAGGTAGCCGTTGATGAGGTCGTGGGCCGAGGTCTGGTCGGTCACCAAATCGGGCTTGACGCTGCCGGCCTTCGCACGCTTGACCAGCTCGGGCAGCACCTCGGCCGCATTGCCCAGCAGGGCGATGGAGACAGCTTCTTTCTTCGCCGTGTGTTCTTTGATCAGCTCCAGCGCGTGGTCGATGTCGCGCGCCTGTTTGTCCACGTAGCGGGTGCGCAGGCGGAAGTCGATGCTGCTCTGCTGGCACTCGATGTTGAGCGACACCGCACCGGCCAGCGTGGCCGCCAGCGGCTGCGCGCCGCCCATGCCACCCAGGCCGGCGGTGAGGATCCACTTGCCCGAGAGGTCGTTGTTGTAGTGCTGGCGGCCGGCTTCCACAAAGGTCTCGAAGGTGCCCTGCACGATGCCCTGGCTGCCGATGTAGATCCAGCTGCCAGCCGTCATCTGGCCGTACATGAACAGGCCCTTGCGGTCCAGCTCGTTGAAGTGCTCCCAGTTGGCCCACTTGGGCACCAGGTTGGAGTTGGCGATCAGCACGCGCGGTGCGTTGCTGTGGGTCTTGAACACGCCCACCGGCTTGCCCGATTGCACCAGCAGCGATTCGTCCTCGTTCAGGTCTTTCAACGATGCCAGGATCTGGTCGAAACATTCCCAGTTGCGCGCGGCCCGGCCAATGCCGCCGTACACCACCAGGTGCTGCGGGTTCTCGGCCACCTCGGGGTCGAGGTTGTTCTGGATCATGCGGTAGGCGGCCTCGGCGATCCAGTTCTTGCAGGTCAGCTGGCTGCCACGCGGGGCGCGGATGACGCGGCTGGGGTCGAGGCGGGGATCGGTGTTGGTGGTCATGGGAAATCTCCTGGGTGAAGAAAAGGCTTAGGCGATGGCCGGCAGTGCAACGCGGGCCGAGTCGATCAGCGCGCCGCTGCGCACCATCTCGATGGCGGCTTGCATGTCGGGCGTGATGTGGCGGTCGTCGCCCAGATGGGGCACCCGGGCGCGCAGCGCGGCGTGCACGGCGGCCAATGGCGCGCTGGTGGTCAACGGCGCGTGGAAGTCGCAACCCTGGGCGGCGCACAGCCACTCGATGGCGATGACGGCCATGGCGTTTTCGGCCATGGGCGCCAGGCGGCGCGCGCCGTGGGCGGCCATGGACACGTGGTCTTCCTGGTTGGCCGAGGTGGGGATGGAATCGACGCTGGCCGGGTAGGCGCGCTGCTTGTTTTCCGACACCAGGGCGGCGGCCGTCACCTGCGGGATCATGAAGCCGGAGTTGAGGCCAGGCTTGGGCGTGAGGAAGGCCGGCAGGCCCGACAGCGCCGGGTCCACCAGCATGGCGATGCGGCGCTCGGCCAGCGAGCCCACCTCGCAGATGGCCATGGCGATCATGTCGGCCGCGAAGGCCACCGGCTCGGCGTGGAAGTTGCCGCCCGAGAGGGCTTCGCCGCCGTTGTCGCTGCTGAAGATCAGCGGGTTGTCCGACACGCCGTTGGCTTCGGTTTCCAGCAGGTCGGCCGCGTGGTGCAGCACGTCCAGGCAGGCGCCCATCACCTGCGGCTGGCAGCGCAGGCAGTAGGGGTCCTGCACGCGCTCGTCGCCCTTGAGGTGGGAGGCGCGGATGGCGCTGCCGGCCAGCAGTTGGCGCAAGGCCTCGGCGGTGGCCATCTGGCCCTTGTGCTTGCGCAGGGTGTGGATGCGCGGGTCAAACGGCGCGTCCGAGCCCTTGGCGGCGTCGGTGGCCAGCGCGCCGGTCAGCAGGGCCGACTGGAACAGGCGCTCGGCCTCGAACAGGCCGGCCAGTGCGTTGGCGGTGGAGAACTGCGTGCCGTTGAGCAGCGCCAGGCCTTCCTTGGGGCCCAGGGTGGCGGGCGCCAGGCCCAAGCTGGCCAGGGCCTGGGTGGCCGGCAGGCGGCCCGTGGGCGTGTCGGCCTCGCCGACGCCGATCATCACCGCCGTCATGTGCGACAGCGGCGCCAGGTCGCCCGAGGCACCCACCGAGCCTTGCGCCGGCACCACCGGGATCACGCCGCGCGCCAGCATGGCTTCGAGCAGCGCCAGCGTGGCCGGGCGGATGCCCGAGGCGCCCTGGGCCAGGCTGGCCAGCTTGAGCGCCATCATCAGGCGGGTGACGGGCTGGG
>CAYUAH010000028.1:0-15875 GCA_964442375.1 uncultured Hydrogenophaga sp.
GCATGGAGATCTGGAACGAGCCCATCACCTACAAGAAGGGCGCCGCCTTCCTGGGCGCGGGCTTCACCATCAAGCCGCTGTTCGATGACCACATCGGCTCGCTGCGCGCCATCAACCCCAAGACCGGCAAGGTCGAGTGGGAAGTCAAGAACGAAGCCCCGCTGTGGGGTGGCGTGCTGACCGCCGGCGACCTGGTGTTCTGGGGCACGCCCGAGGGTTACCTCAAAGCCGCCGACGCCAAGACCGGCAAGGTCGTCTGGCAATTCCAGACCGGCTCCGGCGTGGTCGCCCCGCCCATCACCTGGACCGAAGGCGGCGAGCAGTATGTGAGCGTGGTCTCCGGCTGGGGCGGTGCCGTGCCGCTGTGGGGCGGTGAAGTGGCCAAGAAGGTCAACTTCCTCGAACAGGGCGGCTCGGTCTGGACCTTCAAGCTGATGAAGTGACGCTGCCCTATGCCCGGCAGCACGCCGGGCGCACAGCGGTGGCGCGCGTCGGCCCAACAGCCCTCGCGCGCCAACGACCCCAACAACTTTTTTCCCCATGTGGTGTGCCATGCGTGTCGCGCTTTTGCTCTCCCTTCTGCTGTCTGC
The DNA here is from genome assembly GCA_964442375.1 of uncultured Hydrogenophaga sp. Classification (GTDB taxonomy): domain Bacteria; phylum Pseudomonadota; class Gammaproteobacteria; order Burkholderiales; family Burkholderiaceae_C; genus Hydrogenophaga. The sequence goes on from CAYUAH010000028.1 coordinate 591, forward strand.
GGGCGCCTGTGCGGCGCAAACCCAACTGGCCGCCGCCGCCGATCTGGCCAAGGCCAGCGGCTGCTACTCCTGCCACGCCAACGGTGAAAAAGTGGTCGGCCCCGCCTTCGCCTCCATCGCCGAGAAGTACGCCGGTGACAAGGAGGCCGTGGCCTCGCTGGCCCAGTCCATACAGAACGGCTCCAAGGGCAAGTGGGGACGCATTCCCATGCCGCCCCACGCCAGCCTGAGCGGCGCCGAACTCAAGACCCTGGCCGGCTGGGTGATGACGGTCAAGCCCTGAGGCAAACGGTTTCGGACTGGCGTCGCGCGGCGGCGCGGCATACCATGGGCGTCCCATCCACCTCGGGGCGCGCACATGAACACGTCGAGTATCGAAACCGATTACCTCGTGGTGGGCGCCGGCGCCACCGCCATGGCCTTCGTCGACACACTGCTGAGCGAGTCCGACGCCCGCATCGTGATGGTGGACCGCCACCACCGGCCCGGTGGGCACTGGAACGATGCCTACCCCTTCGTGCGTCTGCACCAGCCTTCGGCCTACTACGGCGTGCCCTCGCGCGAGCTCAGCGCGTGGACCCATGACCAGGTCGGCCTCAACGCCGGGCTGATGAGCCTGGCCTCTGGCACCGAGGTGCTGAGCCATTTCGAACAGGTGATGGAGCAACGCTTCCTGCCGTCGGGCCGTGTGCGCTGGTGGCCCATGAGCGAACACAGCCGGGGCGCCGAAGGCAGCCACCAGCTGCGTTCGCTGACCAGCGGCCACACCCAGCAGGTACAGGTGCGCCGCAAATGGGTGGACGCCACGCTGGCGCGCACCGAGGTGCCGGCCACCCACCCGCCCCGCTACGCGGTGGCGCCCGGCGTGGCCTGTGTGGCGATCAACCAGTTGCCACAGATACAGCGGCCTCACCCCGCGTATTGCGTGGTCGGTTCAGGCAAGACCGGCATCGACGCCGTGTTGTGGCTGTTGCAGAACGGCGTGCCGCCCGAGCGCGTGCGCTGGATCATGCCGCACGATGCCTGGTGGCTGGACCGCGCCAACGGCCAGCCCGGCGCGGACCACTTTGAGCGCAGCATGGCCGCGGTCACCGCCGAGTTCGACGCCATCACCGAAGCCCGCTCGGTGCCCGACCTGTTCGAGCGCCTGGAAGCCAACGGTGTGCTGTTGCGCATCGACCCGGCGGTGACGCCCAGCCGCTACCGCTGCGCCACCGTCTCGCAGGCCGAACTGGCGCAACTGCGTCGGGTGCACGGCATCGTTCGCCTGGGCCACCTGAAGGCCATCGAGGCCAACCGCCTGGTGCTCGACCACGGCGTCTGCGCCGCCGAGCCCGACACGCTCTACGTCAACTGCAGCGCCGGCGCCATCCAGCCACCACCCGCGGTACCGGTGTTCGATCACGACCACATCAACCTGCTCATGGTGCGCTGGTGCCAACCCCTGTTCAGTGCCGCGGTGATTGCCTGGGTGGAAAGCCACGTGAACAGCGAGGCCGAGCAAAACGCGCTGTGCGCGGTGGTGCCCAGCCCCGAACGCCCCAGCGACTGGTTGCGCATGTGGCAGGTGACGTTGGCCAACGCCGCACGCTGGCGGCAGAACGAAGCGCTGCATGTCTGGTTGGCACAGTGCCGGCTCAACAGCAGCGTGGCCATGACGCGGGGCCTGGACCTCAAAGACCCCGCCCACAAGGCGCTGATCAAACACAGCGCCGTGCGCGCGGGCGCGGCGGCCGCGCGCCTCCCCGAACTGCTGGCCACCCTGGCCTGAACCCCAGGGCCACACCATGGATGCCCCCCAGCTGCAGACCCTCAAACTCAACGGCCAGCACATGCGTGTGGCCACACAGGGCAGCGGCCCGCTGGTGCTGCTGTGCCACGGCTTCCCCGAGTGCTGGTTTTCCTGGCGCCACCAGATGGCGGCCCTGGCCGCCGCCGGCTGGCGCGCCGTCGCCCCCGACATGCGCGGCTACGGTGGCACCGACGCTCCCGCCGACCCCGCGCACTACACCATGCTGCACCATGTGGCCGACATGGTGGCCTTGGTGCATGCGCTGGGCGAACGGCAGGCGGTGATCGTGGGCCACGACTGGGGCGCACCGGTGGCCTGGAACGCCGCGCTGCTGCGACCCGACCTGTTCCGCGCCGTGGCGGGCCTGAGCGTGCCCTACAGCCCGCCCTCCGGGCTGGACCTGCTCGGTGCGCTGGAAAAACAGGGCATCACCACCTTCTACATGCAGTACTTCCAGACGCCTGGCGTGGCCGAGGCCGAGCTGGAGGCCGACGTCGAGGCCACCCTGCGGCGTGTCACCTTCAGCATGTCGGGCGACGGGCCCGGCCACACGGTGGCCGGCATCCTGAAACCTGGCGCGGGTTTTCTCGACGCCACGGTGGACCCCGATACGCTGCCGGCCTGGCTGGCACCCGAGGACATCGCCTATGCCAGCGCCGAGTTCAGGCGCACCGGTTTTCGCGGTGGCCTGAACTGGTACCGCAGCCTGCGCCACACCAACGCGCTGATGTTGGCCTGGCGTGGCTGCACCATCGCCCAGCCCTCGTTGTTCATCACCGGCTCGCGCGACGACGTGCTGCGCTTCCCCGGCGGCGAAGCCCGGCTCCAGCAGCTGCCCACGCTGCTGCCGGGGCTGCGTGGCAGCCACGTGCTGGAAGGGGCAGGCCACTGGGTTCAGCGCGAACGTGCGACCGAGGTGAATGCGCTGCTGCTGGAATTTCTGGCGGGGCTTTGAGGCTTTGAAACACCGAGCCGTTCAAGCGGCCGTGCCACTGCGGGCCCAGTCATGGGCATGGCGGCGCCGCCAGGCGGCCGGAGGCGCCCCGTATTCGCGCCGGAAGGCGCGGCTGAATGCGGTGTCGGTCTGGTAACCCACGTCTTCGGCGATGCGCGCCAGCGGCGCATTGCTGCGGCTGAGCAGGTTGGCGGCCATCAGCATGCGCCACTGCATGAGGTATTGCATGGGCGCCGTGCCCACCAGGTGTTGAAAACGTTCCGCCAGCACCGAGCGCGAGGCGCCTGCCACACGGGCCAGCTCGTCCAGCGTCCAGGCGTGCGCTGGCCGCTGGTGCAGGGCGTTCAGCGCCGCGCCCACGATGCGGTCGCTCAAGCCCGCCAGCCAGCCGGTGCGGCCCTCGTCGGATTCGTTCATGTAAAGCCGCAGGACTTCAATGAACAAGACCTCGGCCAGCTTGGCCAGCACACCCGAACCCCCCGGCCGTGGCGAACGCGCTTCGGCCAGCGCGTAGCGGACCGACGACTCCAGCCAGATGCCGCTGTCCGACCCCCGCACATTCACCCGCACCAGGGGCGGCAGGCCGGCCAGCAACATGCCGGCGAGCCGCGCGTCACAGGCCAGGTAGCCGCACACCAGGCGGGTGCCACTGCCGCCACCGCCGAAGACCAGGGTGCGGGGACGGCGCGACAACACCACATCCAGGGACGCGCCGGACGCCGGCGCCACCCCGGCATCCGAAGCCATGCAGTGGGCATCGCCATGGGGGAACACCACCACGTCGCCGGCCGTCAACCGCACCGGCACCTGGCCCGTCATCTCCACCACGCAGCTGCCGTCCATGATGAGGTGGAAAATCACCACACGCTCCGCACCCGGCTCCAGCAGCGGCGCTGCCAATGCCGCGCTGGGCGACTGGTAGCACCAGGGGGCGGTGAAACGGCCCTGGATGAAAATCGCCCCGACCAGGTGGACCACGCGCAGGATTTGCGAAAAGGCGTCCATGGCCAGCTCAACCCGTGCTGACGCAATCCACCGCGACAGACAGGGGCACCACCTCCGTCGTCAGGCAGGGCACGGGCGAGTGGCCAAGCGCCTGCGCAACCAAGGCCCGCAGGTCCTGCTCCGCCACACCGTCGGCGGCGATGCGCACCCACAAGCCCACCGCCAGGGGCGCTGCCGGACAAGGCTGCCCGTCTGCGCCGGACATGCCCAGCAGCCCGCGCGCATCGGAGCGGCTGGTGGCACGGACTTCCAGCAGCGTCAACGCCAGCCCTTGCGTCTCGGCCGCCATGACCACCGACGTCACCGCACACGCGGCCAGCCCGGCCCGGTACATCCAGCCGGGCGTGACGTCCTGGCCCTGGCCACCCAGCTCCTGGGGCAGGTCGGTGGCGAGCTCGGTGCCGTTGTCGTGCCGGGTAAGCACCCGCGCGCGCCCGTCCCAGCGCGCGGTGGCGGGTGCATCGTCGTGCACGGCCAGCCCAGGCTTGTGCAGAAAGACCGCTTGGGCGCGCCGGATCGAAGGACCAATGCCGAGGGTTTCCATTGCAAGCTCCAGGTGACGCTGTGAGCGCGATTGTGGGGCGCCCGGGCAGGCGCAACAAGCGCTGCACGCGCGTTGGCACGTGCCCCGGACGCTGGGGCAAGAGTTGCCGACGCCAAGGCAGGACGGTGGCGGGGCAACCGCGGTGTACTGCGGATTCACTCACTTCACCCAGGAGACTCCATGGACACCGCCATTGATTTCAGCGCCGTCAAGGCGCGCCAGCAAAGCGCATGGGCCAGCGGCGACTACGCCGTGGTGGGCACCACGCTGCAAATCGTGGGCGAACAGCTCGCCGAGGCCTGCGATCTGAAGTTCGACGAACGGGTGCTGGACGTGGCCGCCGGCAATGGCAACGCCACGCTGGCAGCGGCCCGGCGCGGCTGCGAGGTGACGTCCACCGATTACGTGGCGGGGCTGCTGGAACGCGGTGCCGAACGGGCCCATGCCGAGCGCTTGAAGGTGCGGTTCCAGGTTGCGGATTGCGAGAACCTGCCTTTTGATGATGGGCACTTCGATGCCGTCTTGTCCACCTTCGGCGTCATGTTCGCGCCCGATCAGGCCCGCACCGCACACGAACTGGCGCGGGTGTGCCGCCGTGGCGGACGCATCGGTCTGGCGAACTGGACACCCGAGGGCTTCATCGGTCAGCTCTTCAAGACCTTGGGCGGGCATGTGCCACCACCGGCCGGGCTGAAGCCGCCCTCCCTGTGGGGCGTGCGCACGCAGCTGGAACAGCTGTTCGGGGATGCGGCCGACGCCATCACCACGACGTCGCGCCACTTCCATTTCCGCTACCGTTCGGCGGCGCACTTCATCGACGTCTTTCGCCAGTGGTACGGCCCCGTGCACAAGGCCTTCGCCAGCCTGCCACCGGACCGCGCCAGCGCTTTGGAAAACGACCTCGCCGCGCTGCTCGAACGCTTCAACCGCGCCGGCCCCGGTTCGCTGGTGGTGCCCAGCGAGTACCTGGAAGTGGTGGTCCACCGGCGCTGAGCATGGACGACCGCACCCAGCGACGCGTGCAACGGTATGGCTGGGACCGCGCTGCCGCTGAGTACGACGCCTTGTGGCATGCCCAGCTGGCGCCCGCGCACCATGCGGTGCTCGCGCGGGCGGCACCGGCTCCGGGCCAGCAGGTGCTGGACCTGGCCTGTGGCACCGGACTGCTGAGCCTTCCCCTGGCCCAGGCGCTGGGTGCCCAGGGCATGGTGCTGGGAGTGGACCTCTCCGGCGCCATGGTGAACATCGCCGACCGCCGGGCACAGGCGCTGGGCCTGGGACATGCCCGGTTTCTGCGCATGGACGCCGAACACCTGAACCTGCCCGATGGCCATTTCCACACCGCCGTGTGTGCGCTGGGCCTGATGTACATGCCGGACCCCGAACAGGCACTGCGCGAGATGGGGCGCGTGCTGCGTCCGGGCGGCCGCCTGGTGCTGGCGGTGTGGGGCGAACGGGCGCGTTGTGGCTGGTCGGCGGTGCTGTCCATCGTCGAGGAGGAAGTGGCGTCGGACGTGTGCCCCTGGTTCTTCCGGCTCGGCCAAGGCCATGCGCTGGCCGACGCCTGCCGGGCGGCGGGCTTCACCGAAGTCGTTGAAGAACGCATCACCTGCACCCTCGACTACGCAGATGCCCACGCTGCGTGCAGCGCCGCCTTCGCGGGCGGGCCGGTGGCCATGGCCTGGTCACGTTTCGACACCGCCACCCGCGAACGCGCCACCCAACGCTACCGGGCAGCCATCGCCGCCTGGCAGTGCGGGACAGGCTATCAAATGCCTGGGGAGTTTGTGGTGGTCGAGGCCCGCGCACCCCTGGTCACGCACAAGGGCCAGGACGGTCAATCGGCGTGAACGACGCCCAGCCAATCGCAACGCAAGGCACCACGCTCGTGCAAGCGCCGCCGCCAGCCCACGTACAAGCCGGGCGACAGCCACAGGCTCAGGCTCACCGGCAAGGCCCAGGGCCACAACAGCACCACCAGCGGCGTGCTGACGCAGCCCATCATCCAGCAGGTCAGCACCATGTCCCAGGCGTGGTATTCGATGGGATGTTCGCTGCGGTGCGCCACCTGCCAGCGTTTGATGAGGGTGAGTTGGCTCAGCTTCATGGCGGGCCTTTCACAAGGCGGGGCCACCATTCTTCTCCAATGCGGGCGGCAGCGCCAGCGTGACACGCGAGCGGGTCAGGCCACACGCCCAGCTATAATTTACTGGGGGTACAATAAATGATGCTGACGGTTGTCGAAACGACCATCTTCCAGCGCTATGCCGCTGAGATCTGGACCAGCGAGGAAAAGCACGATTTCATCGACTGGATTGCCGAACATCCGGACGCAGGCGATCTGATCCCGGGAAGTGGCGGTTTGCGCAAGGTACGCTGGGGCCGCGCAGGCATGGGCAAACGCGGCGGTGCCCGCGTGATCTATTTCGTCAAGACCGCGCAGGGCGAAATCTGGTTGCTCATCGCTTACGCCAAAGCCAAGTTCGACAACTTGCCCGGCCATGTGCTCCAGCAGTGGAAGGAAGCGATCGATGGATAAGGAACTGAAGCAATTCAACGACGACCTGCTGGAATCCATTCGGCAGATGAAGCGTGGCGAAAAAGCGCAGACGCACACCCCTGAGCAGATGACCGCCCGCCGTGGTCGGCCACCGGGGAGCAAGGCCGAAGTCACCAAGATGCCGGTGAAGATACGGCTTGATCCGGATTTGTTGGCGGCCCTTCGCGCTTCGGGCCGGGGCTGGCAAACGCGTGTGAACGATTTGCTGCGCCGGGAAATTCTTCACACCGACTGAGCTCAGCGCACCCATTCCGCGCTGAGCAGGCCGCCGGTCAAAAACCCGGTCGGCACCCTTTCTTCGCGCTCGAACTTCACCAGGCCGTGGCCCTGGCAGTACCACTCGCGGCTGAGCAAAGGCACGTCGGTGAAGCCGTTGACCGGGTCGGTGTAGAGGTTCAGGCGCGCCTGCCCTTCCACCCGCAGGCAGGGCTGCAGGGTGTGGCCGTCGGCCAGGGTGACGCGCTCGTCCACCGCCGCGATGCGCCAGGTCATCACGGCCTTGTGCGTGTGCTTGAGGTCGCGCGGGTGTTCGTTGCGGCGTTGCAAAAGGTAGGGCACGGTGGGCGTGCTCCATTCGGTACCCACCACGTAGGGCGCCTTGAGCACCCACAGGGGTTCGGGGTCGGCCGTGGGTTCGCTGTCGATGTCGGTGCGGGTGGCGATGCGGCGCACGCCCTGCCCATCGACCTTCAAGAAGTAGCTCACCCCGGCAGAGTGGTGGCGCACGGCGACGCGCTCCTCCTGAAACACCTCGGGCTCGGTCACGCGCAGGGTCCAGGTCTCGGGCTCGCGGGCTTCGTCGGAGGTGTAGCGCACCGCCAGGGTCTGCTCGGCGCCTGGACGCAGGGGAAACCAGGGGTTGCCACCATCGCTGGGCGCGCAGGCCACCAGCAGCGGCACGAGCGAAGCGCAGGCGATGCCCTTCATTTTTCGGGCAACTGCGCGCGCGGCAGGTCGCTGAGTTTGATTTGCAGCCGATCATTGCCGGCCGGGCGCAGCCAGGCAAAGCCCCCGGGGCCACGCAAGGGTTCGGTGCTGCCCATCTGGGTGTTGCCGTCGCGCGCTTTTTTGATGCCGTCGCCCAGGATGCGGTGCAGGTCTTTTTCGTAGGGCAGGCGCACGGCGCGTGGCATGTCCAGCGGCTGGTTGTCTTTCATGGGGTTGACCCAGAGGTAGATGGCGCCGGGGTGCTGGCGAGCCGGGCTGGGTTCGTCGAACACGGCCGACAGCAGCACGAAGCGGCGCGGCAGCTCGTCGTCGCTGGGCCAGCCCGAGATGCCTTGCAGCGCCTGGTGGCTGAAGGCGTAGAAGCCGCTGACCAGCAGCACACCCGCCGCCTTGACCGACCAGTGCCAGCGCGTGGCCAGGCACAGGCACAACAACAGAAAGGCCAGCAGGGCATAGACGATGGCCAGCAAGAGGAGTTGGGACGAGACGGCAGGGATCATGGGCGGGTGCTCACAGGCCGGTGCGCTGCACGATGGTCAGCGGGCGGGTGTTGAGGTCGGTCACGCGGCCGCTGGCATCGAGCGTGAAGCGCACCAGGGTGCGTTCGTCGCCCTTGCGCGGGATCTGCACCGTGCCGGTGTAGACGATCTCGGCCTGGGGGTTGATCTTGACCACGGTGGCGCTCACGTCCACCGGCAGCTTGTCCACGCTCTCGTAGTAGTGGGCATTGACCACGTACTCGCCGGGCACCACACCACGCAGGGTGACGATCTCCTGGCGGTAGGGGCTGCTGATCTCGCGGCCGTTGACGATGAGGGTGTTGTTCTTGGCCCCGCGATCGTCGCGGTCCAGGTGCAGCATGCCGGCGTCGCGCTGGCGGAACCACAGCACCTTGCCGCTGGGCTCCATCACCCAGGCGTCGATGTCGTTGGGGTTGTGGTCGGGCCAGGACACGGTGACCATGAACTCGGCCTTGGCCGGGATGTCGCCGGCCTTGCGGGCCAGGGGGTTGAAGGACAACATGGCCACCACGAAACAGAACACGAAGGCGATCAGCATGTTGAACAACATGTCGTAGAACGGGTCGGTCTCGGTGTCCCGCGCGCGGCGGCCCATGGCCATCAGGGCAGCTCCGGTGTCGCTTCGGCAGCGCGCAGCGTGTCGGCCACCAGGGCGTCGGCAAACCGGTCCAGGCGCATGAGCTGCAGGCCCAGCAGGATGTTGCCGGCCAGCCCGGTCATGGTGGTCAGCAGGGCGATGCCCAGGCCGCCGGTGAGGCTCTTGAGCAGGCGGGCCGACTGGCTGGGATCGAAGCCGTCCATCTGCCCCAGCTGCAGGGCCAGGATGGAAAAGCCAATCACCTTGCCCAGCAGCCCGAGCTTGAGCTGTATGCCGTTGAGCCACCAGGCCATCTCGTGGGGGCCGTGGGCCCACTCGCCCAGCAGTTGCTGCCAGGTGGCGCGGTCGGCACCTGGGCGGGTGCAGCCGCGCAGCAGGTCGCCGCTCCAGCTGCCGGGTGGTGGCACCCGGGCGGGGTCGGCCAGGTGGCGGTCGAGCTGCTGGCGCTCTTGCCCCAGGCGCCAGGCGCGCCGGCCCACCCACAGCGAGCAGCCCACGAACAGCAGCACGATGACGACGGTGAGGCCGGTGGGGTCGGCCTCCAGCAGCCGATGCCACAGACCCTGGCGCCACATCAGCACGGCAGCAAACCACAGCAGGCCCATGAAGGCCAGCCAGAGCAGGAACAGGCCGTGTTCCCCCCGTTCCACCGACAGGGGCGCGGCACGCGCGCCGGGCAGGCGCCGCGCCAGCCAGGCGCCGAACATCCGGTGGTGGGCGGCACTGCCGGTGGTCATGGCGTTCAACCCAGCGGGTGCAGCTCGCGCGAAGCGGCGTCGGTGCGGAACACGATGGGCTGCTCTCGGCGGCTGGGTGCCTGGCGCACCAGCTGCACCACCTGGTTGTGGTGGGGCGACTTGCCGCACACCGGGTCCGCCTGGGCGGCGTCGCCGGTGATCTGGAAAGCCTGGCAGCGGCAGCCGCCAAAATCCTTGTGGCGCTCGTCGCAGTCGCGGCAGGGCGGCTTCATCCAGGCGTCGCCCCGGTAGGTGTTGAAAGCGGTGCTGCGGGCCCAGATGTCGGCCAGCGGCGTGTCCTGCACACGCGGCAGTTGCAGGCCGGGCAGGTTGCGCGCGTTGTGGCAGGGCTGGGCCACACCGTCGGGGGCGATGGCCAGGAAAACCGCGCCCCAGCCGTTCATGCAGGCCTTGGGGCGCTCTTCGAAGTAGTCGGGCACCACGAACAGGATGCGGCAGCGGTTGTCAGGCTGCGCGCGGTGGCGTTGCACCACAGCCTCGGCCTCGCGCAGCTGTTCGGCGGTGGGCAAAAGCTGGTCGCGGTTGACCCAGGCCCAGCCGTAGTACTGGGTGTTGGCCAGTTCCAGGTACTCGGCGTCCAGCGCCTGCGCCATCTCGATGATCTTGTCCACGTGCGGCAGGTTGTGCCGGTGCAGCACGCAGTTCATGACCATGGGCCAGTCGTGCTGCTTGATCAGGCGCGCCACCTTCTGCTTGAGCTCGAAGGTTTTGGTGTGGCTGAGGAAGTCGTTGAGTTCGCGGGTCGAGTCCTGGAAGGAGAGCTGGATGTGGTCCAGGCCGGCGTCCTTGAGCCGCCGTGCGCGCGCTTCGTTGAAGCCCACGCCCGAGGTGATGAGGTTGGTGTAGTAGCCCATGGCGCGGGCCTCTTGCACCAGCTCTTCGAGGTCGTCACGCAACAGCGGCTCGCCACCCGAAAAACCCAACTGGGTGGCGCCCAGGGCACGCGCCTGGCGCATCACGTCCACCCACTGCGCGGTGCTCATTTCGGCTTGCAGGCGCGCGTGCTGCGTGGGGTTGTAGCAAAACACGCAATGCAGCGGGCAGCGGTAGGTCAGCTCGGCCAGCAGCCACAGCGGCGGCGACACGGTGGCCGGCACAAGGGGTTCAGGCGATCCAGCCACGGCGTTGGCCCTCCAGCAGCAGGTCGGTCACCTGGGGCGCGAGGCCCTGCACCGCGAACGCGGTTTCCAGCTCGGCCACGATCTCATCCACGCGGCGCTGGCCGTCGCAACGGCGCAGGATTTCGGCCGCGCTGTTGTTGAGCTTGACCATGCCCTCCGGGTAGAGCAGCACCCAGGCGGTTTGCACCGGCTCGTACTGCAGGCGGAACAGGCGCGCCAGGCGCGGGCGCTCGGGCAGCGGCGTGCTCATTGCGAAGCCTTTTCGATGGCGTCCAGCATGGTCCACAGGATGTCGAGCTTGAACTGCAGGATGTCCAGCGCACGGCTCTGCTCGGCCCGGGTCTGGAAGTGGTCCAGCGTGACGCGCAGGCCATGCTCCACGTCGCGGGTGGCCAAGGGGATGCGGCTGCGAAAGTAGTTCAGGCCCGAGGCCTCTATCCAGGGATAGTGCAGCGGCCAGGTGGCCAGGCGGTCCTTGTGGATCTGCGGCGCGAACATCTCGGTGAGCGACGAGCACACCGCCTCCTGCCAGGGCGCGCGGGCGGCGAAGTTGACGTAGGCGTCGCAGGCAAAACGCACCGCCGGCACCACACCTTGCAGCGACCAGAGGTCGTCGCGTGTGATGCCCACCGCCTCGCCCAGACGTGTCCAGGCCTCGATGCCGCCGGCCGCGCTGCCTTCGTGGTTGCCGTAGCCGTCGTGGTCGAGGATGCGCTCGACCCACAGGCGGCGCTCGGCGCGGTCGGGCATGTTGGCCAGGATGGCGGCGTCTTTGCGCGGGATGCAGATCTGGTAGTAGAAGCGGTTGGCCACCCAGCAGCGGATTTCGTCGGGCGTGCAGCCCCCGCTGTTCATGCGCACGTTGAAGGGGTGGTGGATGTGGTAGGCCTTGCCCTTGGCGCGCAGGTGCTGTTCGAACTCGTCGCGGCGCCAGGCCGCGGTCACGGTGTCCTGGGGGAGGGTTTGGGCGATGTCCATGGTGTTCGGGAATGGAGCAATGAAAGGGTGATGTCGCTCAGATCGCGATTTCCATGCCATCGAAGGCGACCTCGATGCCGTGTGCCCTCAGCTCGGCGCGCTCGGCCGAGTCGTCGCGCAGGATGGGGTTGGTGTTGTTGATGTGGATGAGCACCTTGCGCACGTTGGCGGGCAGGCGGTCCAACTGTTCCACCATGCCGCCAGGCCCGCTCTGCGGCAGGTGGCCCATCTCGGCGGCCCGCTTCTTCGACAGGCCCATGCGGATCATCTCGTCCTCGGTCCAGAAGGTGCCGTCCACCAGCACCACGTCGCAGCCGCGCATGAGGTCCAGCAAGGCGTCGTCCACCTCGCCCAGGCCGGGCGCGTAGAACAGGCGCCGCCCGGTCTGCGGGTTGGTCAGCACCAGGCCGATGTTGTCACCCCGGCGCGGGCACTCACGGTAAGGCGAATACGGCGGCGGCTTGGACGGCAGCGCCAGCGCGAGCACGCTGACACCGGGCAGCCCTGGCACCGCCTGGGGCACGTCCAGTGCCAGCGGCAGCGGGGCCACGCCGCAGTAGTGCGACAGCACCCGCGTGAGCGGCAGGCCCTCGCCGATGTCGGACAGCACCTCGGGCGTGGCCATCAGCGGCAGCGGCGTCTTGCGCTCGCGCAGCATGAGCAAGCCCGTCACGTGGTCGATCTGCGCGTCCATCAACAGCACGGCGGCGATGCCGCTGTCGCGGATGGCGCGCGCCGGCTGCAGCGCGGGCGCGGCGCGCAGCTGGGTCAGCACGTCGGGCGAGGCATTGACCAGCAGCCAGTCCACCCCATTGGCCGACACGGCGATGGACGACTGCGTGCGCGCGGTGGCGCGGATGCCGCCCCGGCGCAGGCCGTCGCAGTTGGGGCAGTTGCAATTCCACTGCGGAAAACCGCCACCGGCGGCCGAACCCAGGACACGGACCAGCATGTGCGTGCAAGCTCCATCAGGATGAAAAAAGGCGCACGTGTGCAACACCCGTGCGCCGGTACAAACGCGCCGCTGGGATCAGCGGTTGGCGATGTACATGGTGATTTCAAAACCGAAGCGCATGTCGGTGAAGGCAGGGGTGGTCCATTGCATGGTTTGTCTCCGATGTGGGTTGGCACAGAATGTGTCTGCTCCCCAAGGCATGTGTTCCACACCCCGGTTTGCGAGGGGTTCAAAGCAATATCGATGCCATGGCCCTGCCCCGTTCCCTGCCCCCGCCGCCACGCCGGCCCACGCGCCCCACCCCAGCCTGGCCGGCCCCGCAGCGGCTGGCGGTGGGCCGGGGTGCGCGCCTGGCCTGGCGCGAGGTGGGCAGCGGCCAGGGCACCCCCTGGTTGGTGCTGCACGGTGGCCCCGGCAGCGGCAGCAACGCGGCCCTGCTGGCGCCGTTTGACCTGAACTCGCAGCGCGTGGTCCTGCCCGACCAGCGCGGCGCCGGCGCTTCCACGCCCCGGGGCGGTCTGAATGGCAACACCACGGGCCAGCTGGTGGCCGACCTGGAGCGCCTGCGCCAGCACCTGGGCCTGGAAGGCTGGCACCTGCTGGCGGGCTCCTGGGGCACGGTGCTGGCCCTGGCTTATGCGCAGCGGCATCCGGCGCGGGTGGCCTCGCTGGTGCTGCGGGGCGGGTTTGCCCTGAGCCGGCGCGAGATAGACGGCCTGCTGGCCCAGGCCATGCCCCGGGTGTGCCACGCCAGCCGCGTGCCGGCCCGCGCCCGGCTGTCACAGGTGATGCAATTTGGAACACTGGCTGTTGCAACACAACAGGTGCGTGCCTGGCAGCGGGCGGAACAATCCGCCGTGCTGCGCGGGCAACGCCGGGCCTGGCGACACACCCCCAGCGGCCCCGCGCGCAACACCGCTCGCCGCACCTGGGCCCAGGGCCAGCGCCAGCACCGGCGCACCCTGGCTACGCGAAAATCGCCCTGGCGCACGCGTGGCGACCACGCCCAGGCCGTCAAATTCCACATCCAGGCGCGCTACCTGGCGCGGCGCGGTTTCACGCGCCCGGGCCAGTTGGAGCAGACCGTGCGCGACCTCGCCCAGCGTGGCGTCCCCGTGGACTGGGTGCACGGCCGCTTCGACGCCGTGTGCCCGCCGGCCAACAGCCGGCGCTGGCTGGCCCTGGGGCAGGCCACCGCACGCGAAGCCGGCACCCGCCCATCCCGCGCCCACTGGCCCCTGGCCGGCCACCTGGGCAGCGAACCCGCGCTGCTGAACGTGCTGCGCACCGTGGTGCGGCCATGACCCGCTGGCTGCGTGCCCTGTGTGCCGTGGTGGCCATGCTGGCACTGGCCGCCTGCGCCACCGCGTCGCCACCGTGCGACGCCCACGAGCCCGTGCCCTGGCGCGCGGTGGCGCCCGGCGTGTGGGTGTGGGAGCCGGCCTCCCCCGCCGACATCGCCCCCTCCAACCAGGGCCACGTGGCCGCCACCAGCGTGCTCATCGACGCGGGCGAGGCCCTGGTGGTGGACCCCGGCCCCAGCCTGCGCCACGGCCAGCGCGTGCGGGCCTCGCTGGCCTGCCGTTTTGGCGCCCGCGTGCGCTGGGTGGTCAACACCCACGCGCACGCCGAACACGTGCTGGGCAATGCCGCCTTCGCCGACCCACAAGCCAGTGGCCAGCTCGACATCCTGGCCACGCCCGGCACGCTGGCGGGCATGCGCCAGCGCTGCACCCAGTGCCTGGCCCACATCACCCACGAGGCCGGGGAGCAGGCCCTGGCCGGCACCACCATCGTCTTGCCCAACCGAACTGTGGCCGACGGCGAGGTGCTGGCGGTGGGCCAACAGCGTGTGCAGATCCAGCGTGTGGCCAACGCCCACACCGAGGACGACATGCTGCTGTGGCTGCCCCCACAGCGCGTGTTGTGGGCCGGTGGCCTGGTCTACGACGGCCGCCTGCCCGAGCTGGCGCAGGGCAGCCTGCGGGGCTGGCTGCGCGCGCTGGACGGGATGAGCGCGCTACAGGCCCAGGTGGTGATTGGTACGACCGCATCCGAAAGCGAAGCGGGCCAGGTGCCTGCGCTGGCCAGCACCCGGCGTTACCTGCAAGCCCTGCACGATGCCGTGTGGGCCGCCATGGAGCAAGGCCGCCACGCCAGCGAAGCCACGACCATCGCCCTGCCCGAATTTGCCAGTTGGGCCGGCCACGCCGAGCGCCAGGGCTTCAACGTGTTGCGCGCCTGGCGCGAGCTGGAACCGCTGTGGCTGGAGCTACCCCCAGACGTCGGGTGGTAGCTGGTCCTTCTTGCGGTAAATGGTGTTGCGCGACACGCCCAGGGCCTTGGCGGCGGCCGACACGTTGCCTTTGTGCTCGCGCAGCACACGGGCCATGGCGGTCAGGGCCACGTCTTGCAGGCTGCCGCCCTCGGCGTCGCGCGTGGGCAGGTTGGGCACGGCGTCGGGGTAGGCAAAGGCGGCGTCCACGCTGGTGGCGATGCGGTCCACACGCACGCTGGTGGCTGGCACCACGGGGCGCAACTCGGTGAGGA
>CAYUAH010000028.1:15975-20326 GCA_964442375.1 uncultured Hydrogenophaga sp.
ATGCGGTCCACACGCACGCTGGTGGCTGGCACCACGGGGCGCAACTCGGTGAGGAAATCGTCGGGCAGGTGGATGCGCTGGATGACGCCGCTGGCGCCCACCATCACCACCGCCGTGCGCAGCAGGTTGTGCAACTGACGGAAGTTGCCGGGCCAGTGGTAGCCACGGAACAGGGCCATCACGTCTTCGGCGATGGTCACGTGCTGGCCCTTGTCGCACAGACTGGCCAGGATTTTGTTGACCACCAGGTCGAAGTCGGTGCGCTCGCGCAGCGCGGGTAGGCGCACCACCAGGCCGTTGAGGCGGTAGTAGAGGTCTTCGCGGAAGTCGCCGCGCGCGATCAGTTCCTTGAGGTTGCGGTGGGTGGCGCAGACCACGGCCACGTCGATGTCCACCTCGCGGTGCGAGCCCAGCGGGCTCACGCGGCGTTCCTGCAGCACGCGCAGCAGGCGCGCCTGCAGCTGCTTGGGCATGTCGCCGATTTCGTCGAGGAACAAGGTGCCGCCGTTGGCCTGCTGGATCTTGCCCATGGCGCCCTTCTTGCGCGCACCGGTGAAAGCCCCTTCCTCGTAGCCGAACAGCTCGGACTCGATCAGCGTTTCGGGGATGGAGGCGCAGTTGACCGACACGAAGGGCTGGCCGGCGCGCGCCGAATCGCCATGCACGGCCTGGGCCAGCAGGTCTTTGCCGGTGCCGGTTTCGCCCAGGATCATGATGGGGATGTCGCGCCCCTGCACCATGCGCAGCTTCTGGATCACGGTGGCCACTTGCGCATCGCCGGTGTCGAGGTACTTGAGCGAGGACAGCCGAGGCTTGGCCGGCGCCGCGGGTCGCACGGGCGCCATGGCAGGGGTGGCCGGTGCTGCCGGCTCGCCATCGGGGCTGGGGGACACGCCGCTGGAGAGGCTGTTGAACCACTGGTTCGCCTGCTTGAACTTGAAGCGGCACCACACCGACACACCGTTGTGCAGGTAGAGCAGGTGAGGCTTGGGCATGCCGGTGCTGGACAGCTCGAACAGCCTGGAGACGGGGATGCCGAACAGCGAGGAGAAGGTGTGGGTCTTGAGCGCGTTGAAGGACAGGCCGAGCTGGAACTGCGCACTGCGGTTGGCCGACAGGAAACGCCCCTCGGGCGAGAACACTGCGATGCCTTCGACCAGGGTGCCCAGGAACTCGGAGCGGGTGTGGAAGTGGATGCGTATGGCCTTGGGGAAGATGTCGGCGAACATGTGGTTCTCGATCATCTGCGCCGACATGCGCACCAGGGCCATGGTGTGCTGGTGGAAGCTGCGGTAGTCGCCGGTCACGTCCAGCGCGCCGATCACCTGGCCGAAGGGGTCGAAGATGGGCGTGCAGGAACAGGTGAGGAACTTGTTGGCATCCAGGTAGTGCTGGCTGCCGTGCACGATGACCGCCTGCTCCTCCTTGAGCGCGGTGCCCACGGCGTTGGTGCCCTTGCTTTGCTCCGACCAGTCGAAGCCCGGCAGCAGGGCCACGCGCGAGGCCTTTTCCACGAAGTCGGTGTCGCCCAGCGAATGCAGCACCAGGCCCTTGGCCGAAGTGAGCAGCACCATGCTGTGGGTGTTGGCGATCTGCTCGAACAGGGTCTCCATCACCGGCGCGGCGTGCTGGTACAGGAACTTGTTTTCGTCCACCGCTTCGTTGACCGCCGCGCGGCTTTGGGTGGAGAAATCGGGCTCGTCCTTGGCCGACAGGCCATAGGCGCGCGACCGCTGGTGCGACTCCTCGATCAGGGTGCGCTGACGCTCGCCCTGCCATTCGGCCGGCGGCGCGCTGTGTACGTTGGCGCTGGTGAGCGCGGCATCCCGCATGTTGTCTCCGGCATGGTCGGGCGCCAGAGGCCAGTCACCGTTGTCCCACGCCAGCGGCGGCAGCGCGAGTTCGGGACAGGTCTCCTCGCCGTCTCTGTCTTGTGTCTCCATCGATTGTCCTTGGTTCTGTGACAGTGTTCAACCTTCTAGCAAGACGCCGGCCACCGAAAAAACCCTAACAAAATCAATGATGAATCTGAGCTTGAGGGGTGTGGCGCAGGCCCCTGGCTGGGCGTTGTTCCACGCGGTTGATCCGTTTTGGAACAGACACGCCACCTCATCGGCGGCCTGCACCGGGGAAGCCGCCAATGGCACGCTATTTGCCTTTTGGGTGGGGACCACACCGTCAGCAGGAGACACCATGACACCCCACCCCAGCCTCATCACCCGGGCGGCACGCACTGCCGCACTCTTGGCCGCTTCGTTGTGCCTGAGCGCCCCCGCCTTCGCCCACGGCGACGTGGTGCCCCAAGCCGTGGACACCCACACGCTGCCCCAACTGGGCCCGAAGTGGGTACCCAGCAACCCCTACAAGGAAGGCGCGCCACGCACCGAGGCCTTGCGCATCGGCACCTCGGCCTACAACCAGAACTGCGCACGCTGCCACGGGCTGGAGGCCATCTCTGGTGGCATCTCGCCCGACCTGCGCAAGCTGGACAGCGATTGCACCGGCCTGGCCGACCCGGCCAAGAAGTTGGCCTGCTTTGCCGAGATGGACGAGTTCTACGCGGCCACGGTGCGGCGCGGGCGCGTGCGCGACGGACGCGTCTACATGCCGCCCTTCGAAGGCACGCTGACGCAGGAAGCCGTGTGGGCCATCCGCACCTACCTCGAAACCCGGAGGGAGCCGTGATCCCCCGCCGCGCCTTCGTGGCGCTGACCGCCGCCACGCTGGCCAGCCCGGTGTTGCACGCGCAGACCGAGCTCACCGACCTCGCCAAGATCCGCGCCAACGGTGCGCTCAAGGTGGCGGTCTACAAAGACAACGCCCCTTTTTCGGACGGCAAGGGCAGCGACCTGCACGGGCTGGACGTGGCCTTGGCGCAGGCGCTCGCCACGCAACTGCAACTCAAGCTCGCGCTGCTGCCCTTCGATGCCGGCGAGAACATGGGCGACGACCTGCGCAACATGGTCTGGCGCGGTCACTACCTGGGCTATGGCCCGGCCGACGTGATGCTGCACGTGCCGGTGGACAAGTACCTGATGCAGAAAAACCGCCAGGTGCTCATCCTCTCGCCCTACATGCGCCAGGTGCAGGTGCTGATGCACAACACCCGCAGCCTGCCGCAGGTGAACGGCACCCAGGACCTGCTGGGCCACAAGCTCGCGGCCGAACGCGGCACCGGCACCGCCAGCGCGCTGATGGGCCAGGGCAATGGCCAGCTGCGCAACGACGTGGTGCTGTTCAACAGCGGCGTCGAAGCAGCCACCGCCGTGCTGGAAGGCAAAGCCGAGGCGGCCTATGTGTTGCGTTCGCAGGCCGAAGCGGCCATGGCTGGCGCGCGCAGCACCACCGCAGTGGCACTGAGCCCACTGCCCCTGCCCGGCGTGCCCGACAACGGCTGGCCGCTGGGGATGGCCATCAAGACCGAGCACAAGGAACTGGGGCAGGCCTTGGAAAAAGCCATGGCCGAGCTGCGCGCCAGCGGCCAGCTGCTGGCCTTGTTTCAGCAGCAGGGCATGACACTGACCGCACCCTGAAACCTGCCACGCCAAGACACGGCCCGCCACTGCGCGGGCCGTTGTCGTTTCAGGCCTGCCACGTCGGTTGTGCCGTTTTTGTGCAGGTGTGCCGTTCTTCAACGCCACACGGCACACCCGGTGGCGTGCCCCCGCTGCACAGGCCTTATGAATCAATCACTTGCAGAACATGGCTGTGGTGGCACGGATGTTGTGAAAGAGAGTGGGCCTGCACAGGACGGGCGATCCGAAACCACCCCACGAGAGACATCCATGATTTACGCAGCCCCCGGCGCCGACGGTGCCAAGATCAGCTACAAGCCGCAGTACGACAACTTCATCGGTGGCCGCTGGGTCGCCCCCACGAGCGGCGAATACTTCGACGTCATCACGCCCATCAACGGCAAGGTCTACACCCGTGCTGCGCGCTCGGGCGCCGCCGACATCGAGCTGGCGCTGGACGCGGCCCACGCCGCCGCCGACCGCTGGGGCAAGACCTCGGCTGGCGAGCGTGCCAGCGTGCTGCTCAAGATCGCCGACCGCATCGAGGCCAACCTGGAGCTGCTGGCCTACGCCGAGACGGTCGACAACGGCAAGCCGATCCGCGAAACCCTCAACGCCGACATCCCGCTGGCGGTGGACCACTTCCGCTACTTCGCCGGCTGCGTGCGCGCCCAGGAAGGTGGCATCAGCGAGATCGACAGCGACACCATGGCCTACCACATCCATGAACCGTTGGGCGTGGTGGGCCAGATCATCCCGTGGAACTTCCCCATCCTGATGGCCGCGTGGAAGCTGGCGCCGGCCCTGGGCGCGGGCAAGTGCGTGGTGCTCAAGCC
>CAYUAH010000029.1:0-20073 GCA_964442375.1 uncultured Hydrogenophaga sp.
GGTCATCAGCCACGACCGCTGGTTCCTCGACCGCATCGCCACCCACATCCTGGCCGCCGAGGGCGACAGCCAGTGGGTCTTCTTCAACGGCAACTACCAGGAGTACGAAGCCGACAAGAAGAAGCGCCTGGGCGAGGAGGGCGCCAAGCCCAAGCGCTTCCGCTACAAGGCATTGAAGTAAGTCCATCCCTGCGCCGGCCCGATGCTCGGGCCGTCACCCCCTCAAGGGGGCGATGCCGACGGACCGGCAGAGCCGGCTCCGTGGCATCCTGGGTTCAGACATTTCGCTCCGGAGGGGTTGATGGAATTGAACGATGAGGTGGTGCTGGCGGACACCCGCCGCTGGATAGAGAAAGCGGTGATCGGGCTCAACCTGTGTCCGTTCGCCAAGGCGGTGTACGTGAAGGACCAGGTGCGCATCGTGGTCAGCCACGCGCGGCACCTGGATGCGTTGCTGGACGAGCTGGACCGCGAGTTGCTGCTGCTGCGCGACACGCCGGCCGAGCAGGTCGAAACCACCTTGTTGGTGCACCCGACGCTGTTCCCCGACTTCGAGGTCTTCAACGACTTCCTCAACGTGGTGGACGACGTGGTGGACGAACACGAACTCGAAGGTGTCATTCAGGTGGCCCCGTTTCACCCGGCCTTTCAGTTCGACGGCACCACGCCCGACGATGTGACCAACCACACCAACAGGGCGCCCTATCCGACGCTGCACCTGTTGCGCGAGGCGAGCGTGGAGCGCGCGGCCGAATCGGGTGACGACGCCGACACCATCGTCGAGCGCAACCAGCAGCGGTTGCGCGAACTCGGCGTCGAAGGATGGCGGGCATTGTTGCAACCGGGCGTCGGCAGTTGAGCGCCGCAGAGCGGTCGCCTCGCCCGCCCTTCGTCGGATTGCCAGGCACTTGTGATAGGGCTGTTGGCTGAATCTTTGACTTTGGCTTAAAATTGCTAAAACGCTCAAAACTGATTTGAGTATCTTTGTCAATGTCGAGGTTGATTCGTGAACAATCCAAGCCTGGTGCGGGCTGACGTGGCCTCCGCCTCAAATTACTACACCACGATCGAAGTGGCGAAGATGCTGGGCATGGCAGTGCGCTCGGTCCAGTTGATGGTGGACCGGGGTGACTTGCAGGCTTGGAAAACGCCGGGCGGACACCGCCGCATTTCGCGCGAATCGCTGGAGCGCTGGCTGCAAGGCAGCCGCAGCGGCGTGCGTGCCGAGGCGGCTGGCCGCCAGGAGGGTGAGGCTGGCGCGGGCACCGGCCGCGAGAGCGCCCGCCGCTTGCGCATGGGCCAACGGCCGCCGCGCCTGCTGCTGATCGAGGATTCGACCCATTTCCAGAACCTGGTGGCGCTGCTGCTCAAGCAGAAGTTCCCTGGCTTGGAGGTGCACGTGGCCAGCGACGGCATCACGGGCCTGGCCTCGTTCGGCCAGTTGCAGCCCGACGTGCTGGTGGTGGACATCATGTTGCCCAGCATAGACGGTGCCAATCTCATCACCGGCCTGCGTTCACATTCGCTGTTTGGCCAGTGCAAACTGATTGTGCTGACCGCCCTGGACGAGGCGCAGCGCGCGCCTTACGCTTTTGCGTTGGACCAGGTGCCGGTGGTGCACAAGCCGCGGTTGGTGACCGATTTGCCGCCGCTGATCGAATCCCTGCTCGGCGCGCGCGTGGCCGCTGCCACACAGTCGCCGCGCGCTGAAGAGGCTTGAGCGGCAGGCATCAAAAGCTCAGGCCACCGGGAAACACCCACAGCAGCCCTGCGGTCATCGTGACGTAACGCAGGAACTTGCCCACCGCCATGTAGGCCACACAGGGCCAAAAGGGCATCTTGAGCCAGCCGGCCACCGCGCAAAGCGGGTCGCCCACGGCCGGCAGCCAGCTCAGCAAACAAGCCTTGGGTCCAAAACGCTCCAGCCAACGCAGCGCACGCGCTTCGGTGGCATGGCCCCGGGCGCGGTCCAGCGCGCGGTGGGCGCCTACCCCCATGGCCCAGCTGATGGCGCCGCCCAGCGTGTTGCCTGCGGTGGCAACCAGTACCGCCGGCCAGAACAGGTCCGGGTTGAGCTTGACCAGGCCAAACACCACCGGCTCCGATCCCATGGGAAGCAGCGTCGCCGACAGCATGGCCACCACAAACACCGTGCTGAGCCCGTACTGGGGCAGACTGAGGGCGGCCAGCAGGCCATGCAACCAAGCTTCCATGCGGGCCAGTATAGGTAGGGTTTCCGCTGGGCGGGATTTCAGTCCCTGAAACGCCAACGGGCTACAATCAATGCACAAATTTTCAGCACACAACCCTGGCTGCCCAGCGCATCAGGGTTGTTTTTTTCGCCCATGCGCATCGGTCCCTACACGCTTTCGAACAACCTGTTCGTCGCCCCCATGGCGGGGGTCACCGACCGGCCGTTCCGGCGCCTGTGCAAGCATCTGGGTGCGGGCTATGCGGTCAGCGAGATGGTGACCTCGCGGCCTGATTTGCAGAACAGCCTCAAGACCTCGCGCCGCGCCAACCACGAGGGTGAGCAGGCGCCGATCGCGGTGCAGATCGCCGGCACCGACGCCGAAATGATGGCCGACGCCGCCCGCTACAACATCGACCGTGGCGCCCAGATCATTGACATCAACATGGGTTGTCCGGCCAAGAAGGTGTGCAACAAATGGGCGGGTTCGGCGCTGATGCAGGACGAAACCCTGGCGCTGCAGATCGTCGAGGCCGTGGTGTCCGCGTGTGCGCCGCATGGCGTGCCGGTCACGCTCAAGATGCGCACCGGCTGGTGTCAGGCGGCCAAGAACGCGCCCTTGCTGGCGCGCGCGGCTGAAAGCGCCGGCATCGCCATGCTGACCGTGCATGGGCGCACCCGCGAGCAGGGCTACAAGGGCCAGGCCGAACACGACACCGTGGCCCACATCAAAAGCATGCTGCGCATTCCGGTGGTGGCCAATGGTGACATCGACTCACCCGAAAAGGCGCGCGAGGTGCTGGCGCGCACCGGGGCAGATGCCATCATGATCGGCCGCGCGGCCCAGGGGCGTCCCTGGCTGTTCCGCGAGATCGCCCATTTCCTGTCCACCGGCCAGCACCTGCCCGCGCCCACGGCCAACGAGCTGCAGGGCTGGCTGCTGGAGCACCTGGAAGACCACTACGCCCTCTACGGCGAATTCACCGGCGTGCGCACCGCGCGCAAACACCTCGGCTGGTATGCCCGTTCGCTGCCTGGCGGCGAGGCGGCCACGGCGGCCTTTCGCGAGCGCATCAACGCCATCGAGCGTTGTGAAGACCAGTTGCGCTGCGTGCGCGACCACTTTGCCCAACAACAAGAATGGAAACTGGCGGCATGAGCTCCAAACCCAACAACCTGCAGGACTGCGTGCGCGACAGCGTGGCGACTTTTTTCAACGACCTCGACGGCACCGAACCTGCCAACCTCTACGACATGCTGGTGCAGGCTGTGGAAAGGCCGCTGCTGGAGGTGGTGATGGCGCAGGCGCAGAACAACCAGTCGCGCGCGGCCCAGTGGCTGGGCCTGAACCGCAACACCTTGCGCAAGAAGCTGGTCGAGCACCAACTGATCGATCGCGGTTGAACCGATTTTTTATCTCTCCACGAGCCCATCCCATGAAAGCACTGATCTCGGTCTCCGACAAAACCGGCGTCCTCGAATTCGCCCAAGGCCTGCACGCGCTGGGCGTGCAGCTGCTGTCCACCGGCGGCACCGCCAAGCTGCTGGCCGATGCGGGCTTGCCCGTGACCGAGGTGGCCGACCACACCGGCTTCCCCGAGATGCTGGACGGCCGCGTCAAGACCCTGCACCCCAAGATCCACGGCGGCCTGCTGGCACGCCGCGATCTGCCGGCCCACATGGCCTCGCTCAAGGAGCACGGCATCGCCACCATCGACCTGCTGGTGGTCAACCTCTACCCGTTTGAAGCCACGGTGGCCAAGCCCGGCTGCACGCTGGAAGATGCGATCGAGAACATCGACATCGGTGGTCCGGCCATGGTGCGCAGCGCCGCCAAGAACTGGCAGGACGTGGCCGTGTTGACCGACGCCGCGCAGTACGCCGGCGTGCTGGCCGAGCTGCAAGCCGGAGGCATCAGCAAGAAGACCAAGTTCGCCCTGTCGGTGGCTGCGTTCAACCGCATCGCCAACTACGACGCGGCCATCAGCAACTACCTGTCCGCCATCAACGAGGACGGCAGCCACGCCGCCTTCTCGGCCCAGTCCAACAGCAACATGGTCAAGCTGCAAGACCTGCGCTACGGCGAGAACCCGCACCAGAGTGCTGCCTTCTACCGCGATCTCTATCCCGCGCCCGGCTCGCTGGTGAGCGCCAAGCAGTTGCAGGGCAAGGAGCTGAGCTACAACAACATTGCCGACGCCGACGCCGCGTGGGAATGTGTCAAAAGCTTCGACGTTCCCGCCTGCGTGATCGTGAAGCACGCCAACCCCTGCGGTGTGGCCGTGGCCGCCAACAGTGCCGAAGCGTATGCCAAGGCCTTCCAGACCGACCCGACCAGCGCCTTTGGCGGCATCATCGCCTTCAACACGCCGGTGGACGGCGCCACCGCCCAGGCGGTCAGCAAGCAGTTCGTGGAGGTGCTGATGGCGCCTTCATTCACGCCCGAGGCGCTGGCCGTGTTCCAGGCCAAGGCCAATGTGCGCGTGCTTGAAATTTCGCTGGCCGGCGTCAAGCGCGACGGCAAGACCGCGTGGGAACGCGGCCAGAACTCACACGACGTCAAGCGCGTGGGCTCTGGCCTGCTGATCCAGACCGCCGACAACCACGAGCTGCAGCGCAGCGACCTGAAGGTGGTGACGCAGATCGCTCCGACCGAGCAGCAGTTGGACGACCTGCTGTTCGCCTGGAAGGTGGCCAAGTTCGTCAAGAGCAACGCCATCGTCTTCTGCAAGGACGGCATGACCATGGGCGTGGGCGCCGGCCAGATGAGCCGCCTCGATTCGGCGCGCATCGCCAGCATCAAGGCCGGTCACGCCAAGCTGTCTCTGGCCGGCACGGCCGTGGCCAGCGATGCCTTCTTCCCGTTCCGTGACGGACTGGACGTGGTGGTCGATGCGGGGGCAACCTGTGTCGTGCAGCCGGGCGGCTCCATGCGCGACCAGGAAGTGATCGATGCGGCCAACGAGCGTGGCGTGGCGATGGTGTTCTCCGGGGTTCGGCACTTCAGGCATTGACGGTCTGCGGGTGCTTCCTCGCGCCCTCGGGCGTGGGGTGGACGACTCCGTTCGTGTCCCCCGGGCGCTGCGCGCCCTCCTCCTTAACCTCACTGCGTCATCCACCCCACGCCCGAGGGCAACCGACACGCAGGCCGGCCAAAGGGGGTGCGCCACCATCACTTCAGATCGGGGCGGTGGTGGGCTTGGCGCAGCGGCATCAAGGGGGAGGCCGAAGGCCGGAGGACAGCTGCGGAGCCAAGTCCGCCGCCGCCCCGATCCCGCGCAGTCACTGGCTGACCAGGCACCGCACCTCAAACTCCGCCGCAGGCAAGCCCGGCGCGCGCAGAAAGCCCTGGTATTGGTCGCACCCCACTTGCGCCAGAAATGTCCGCTGGGCTTCGGTTTCCACGCCTTCCGCCACGATGTCGAGCTTGAGCGCGTGGCCCATCTGCACCACCGCCGTGACGATGGCGCGGTCGCTGTCTTGTTCATGCAGCGAGGCAATGAAGGAGCGGTCGATCTTGAGCTTGTGGATGGGGAACTGCTTGAGGTAACCCAGGCTGGAATAACCGGTGCCGAAATCGTCGATGGCCAGCTTCACCCCCAAGGCGGCCAGCGCTTGCAGACGCTCCAGCGCCTCATCGGCGTCGTGGACCAGGATGGACTCGGTCAGCTCCAGCTCCAGCAGTTCGGCCGGCAGGCCGCTGTCGCGCAGGGCCTCGGCCACCGTGTCCACGTAATGCGCCTGCTGGAACTGCAGCGCCGAGACGTTGACCGACACCCGCACCGGCCGGCCCGCGTTGGCCCACACCGCCGCCTGGCGCACCGCCTCCTGCATCACCCACAGGCCCAGGTGCACGATGAAGCCCGATTCTTCGGCCACGGGAATGAACACCCCTGGTGACACCTGGCCGAGTTGGGCGTCGTGCCAGCGCAGCAGCGCCTCGCAGGCGCGCAGCGCGCCAGTGGCGGTGTCCACCTGTGGCTGGTAGTGCAGGGTGAAGCGGCGTTCGGCCAGCGCCTCGCGCATGGCGTGGTCCATCTTCACCCGCGCCAGCAGGTCCACGTTCATTTGCGGCTGGTAGAAGCGGAAGTTGCCCTTGCCACGCTCCTTGACGCGGTACATGGCGGTGTCGGCGTGCTTGATCAGCTCGTCCAGCGTGCGGCCGTCGTCGGGCTGCATGGCAATGCCCATGCTGCAGCTGATGGTGAAGTTCATGCCATCGAGTTCGATGGGGCGGGCCAGCGCGTCCAGGATGCGTTGGGCGGTCACCTCGGCGGCGCGTGCGTCGGCTTCGTGAAGGTGGATGACGAACTCGTCGCCGCCCAGGCGGCTGAGCGTGTCGGTCTGGCGCAGGCAGCCTTTGAGGCGCTGCGCCACCTCGATCAGCACGCGGTCGCCGAACAGGTGGCCCAGCGAGTCGTTGATCTGCTTGAAGCGGTCGAGGTCCAGGAACAGGATGGCGAAGCGACTGCCTTCGCGCTGCGCCAGGTGCAGCGCGTGTTCGACGCGCTCGGTCAGCAGCAGCCGGTTGGGCAGGCCGGTCAGCGGGTCGCTGTAGGCCAGTTGTTCGATGCGCTGCTGGGCCGCGAGTTTTTCGGTCAGATCCTTGGCAAACACCACGATGTTGCGCGGGTTGCCGTCGGGGTCGCGCAGCATCACCCACGAGGCCAGCACGGCAAAGGCCGAACCATCAGGGCGGCGGTGCCAGGCTTCGCCTTCCCAGAACCCGTTGGACACCAGCTTGTCATCGATCTCGGCCGTCAGCTCGGGGTCGTGTGGCGAAAAGAACAGGTCGCGCGAGGAACTGCCCAGCAGCGAGTCGGCCGGACATTCGAGCAGCCGGCCGGCCGAGGGGTTGACCACCAGGATGCGGTAAGCGGGGTCGGTGACGAAGATGGCGTCCAGGCTGGATTCGAACACCTTGGCGGCGAGCTGCAACTGGTTCTCGGCGGCCAGGCGCTCGGTGATGTCGCGGAACGAATACACCCGGCCGATGGGGCGGCCCCGGCCGTACTGCGGCAGCGTCACACGCTCGAGCACCCGGCCCGATCGCAGCACCAGCACATCGTTGCCTTCCAGCAGCGGCGAGCGCGTGATCTGGCGCAGGCGCTGGCTGTAGTTCTCGCCGTCGGCCACCTGGCTGGCCAGGTGGGCATGTATGGACGCATCGTCGCGGTCCACCAGCAGCGGTTCGGGGATGTCCCAGAGCAGGGCGAAGTGCTGGTTGTAGCTGCGGATGGCGCCGTCGAGGTCGCAGACCAGGATGCCATCGGCGGTGGACTCCAGCGTGGCACGCAATTCGGCCACCAGCTTCTCCAGCTCGCCCTCCACGCGGCGCTGCTCGCTGTGGTCCAGTATGCCCACCACGTAGCACTGATTCACCTCGTCCACGCGCACACGGCTCACGCGGCGCTCCACCTGCACCGCCTGGCCATCGGCGCGGCGCAGCAGGGTTTCAGACTGGATGTGGTCGCTCTGTCCAGCAGCGACGTCTTCCCAGAAGAAAATGTCTTCGGGCGCGGCCGTCATCTCGACCACCGGGCGGCCCAGCATGTCTGCGCTGTGCAGCCCCTGCAGTTGGCAGGCGGCCTGGTTCACGGCCAGGATGCGCAGGGTGTGCGGGTCCACCACCCACACCGCTTCGAGCATGCCTTCGATCAGGGGTGCCCAGGCAATGGCTCTCATGCGTTGCTGGCCGCCACCAGTGGATCGACCGCGCGCTCGAAGAAATAGCAGATGCGCTGACGGGGCGAGAGGTAGTCGATGGTCGCCTTGGGCAGCTGCAGGGGCCGCACGCTGCGCTTGATGCCCAGGTCCTTGGCCTGCTCCAGGTCCAGGATCAGTGCTTCTTCCTTGGGCACGGACGGCTCGTGCACGATGATGCGCGGACGCAGGGGGCGCGACGAGTTGACCGACACCACCATGGCGTAGCGGGTGTCCACCAGCTGCACCACCGAGCCCGGCGGGTAGACGCCCATCATGCGGATGAAGGCACCCAGTGTGGTGGTGTCGAAGCGGGTTTTCATCTGCGCAAAAATCAGCGACAGCGCCTCGTGTGGCGTCAGCGCGCCAGAGGGGTTGCCCGGGTTGCACAGGTTGTCGTAGCGGTTGACCAGGGCCAGTATCTTGGCCAGCGGGCCGATCTTGTCGCCCTTGAGGCCGAGCGGAAAACCGGTGCCGTCCTCCATCTCGTGGTGCTGGTAGATGCCCAGGGTGGCGTTTGCCGTCAGCCCCAGCTGCTTGGCCAGTGTGACGCCGTGCCCCACGTGGCTCTGGTAGAGCTTGTGCTCGGCGGGCGTGAAGTGGTCTTCACGGAAACGCACGCGGTCGGGCAAGCGGGGCTTGCCCATGTCGTGCAGCATGGCCGCCGTGCCCAGGTCGCCCAGCGCATCGGCCGACAGCCCCATGGCCTTGCCCAGCAGCAGGCACAAAACCGTGACGTTGACCGAGTGCAGCGCCGCGCGGTCGCCCAGGCCTTCGGACAGCAGGCGGATCACCGCATCGCCGTCGCCCAGCATCTGCTGCAAAAAGCCGCCCACCACCGCCTCGCAGCGCGCGCGCGCCGCCTGGGTGTTGCTGTCCAATTCATCGATCACCTGGCGGTAGCCTCGGGCAGCTTCGGCAAACTGCTTCTCACACAGCAGCAGGCTCTGTTTCTGTGCCTGCAGCTGGGCGCGGCGCACCTGGCGCGCCTGTTCGGCCTCCAGCGCGGCCTGCGTGAGTGGTGCGCTGGCAACAGTGGGCTTGGCGACCGGCTCTTCGGCGGGCTCGGGCGCATCGCTTTTGTCGGCCGCGTAGCGCACGGTTTTCAGGCCCAGCGAGCGGATGGTGTCAATCTGCTGCTGGCTGCTGATTTTGAAACTGCCCAGCGGAAACGGGTGGTCCATCCAGCCCAGGTCCAGGTGCACGAACATGCCTATGCGCAGATCGGCCACGGCGATGGACGTTGTCGGGCTGTCTTTCATGGGCACAGGTGGGTGTTGGACGGCGGGGCTTTGTGCCATTATGTCTAAACTTCTTAACAGTTTTCGCGTTCCTCACATCCCTTACCGATGGCGTTTTACGTTCCTCTGCCGCTGGAAGGCCTTCAGCTCAACAAACCCATTCCCGTCAACATATGGGAGTCGAATGGTTCGTTGTTGCTGCGCAAAGGCGAAATCATCGAAGACGAGCGCCATCTGCAGAACCTGATGGCGCATTCGCCCGTCATCACCGAAACCGATTACCGCGCCTGGAGCTACAGCTACACCACCCAGCTCGACCAGATGGTCAGGCGCAACCACACCCTGGACGAAATCTCGCAGGCGGGTCTGCCGTCAGAGGTGCACAGCGGCAACGAGCGTGAAGCGCTGAACCCGGTGACCGATTGGCCCGATCTTCACGCGTCGCTGACCACGCTGCTGCACCAGGGCGCCCAGGCGCAGGAATTTGTGACGCGGCTGACCCAATTGGAAGCCAAGGCGCAGCGCCTGGTGGCCTACCGGCCCGACCAGGCGCTGTTCATGCTGGTCACGCTGCTGCAGGACCGCAACCTCAGTTACTGTGCCGCCCATGCCTTGCTGGTGGCCACCATGTGCCACTTGGTGGGGCCTGCGGCAGGTGTGGCCGAGGCGGACCAGCCCTCGCTGTTCCGCGCTGCCATCACCATGAACCTGGGCATGGCCCGTCTGCAGGACGACCTGGCACGCCAGGTCGCACCACTGACCGACGAGCAGCAACGCGATGTGGCCGAACACCCGCATCGCGGCGTGGTGATGCTGCGCGCACTGGGTGTGGGAGACAAGCTGTGGCTGCATCTTGTGGCCGAACACCACAGCGCCGCCAGCGGGTCAGGCGAGCCCGAAGCTGCCCTCTCGCTGCTGCGATTGGCCGATGTGTATGTGGCGCGCATGACGCCCCGCGCGTCCCGGCCGGCGCTGCTGTCGCCCCAGGCCGCGCGCGGTGTCTACCTCAACGACAAGGGGGAGCCGACCTCGCTGGGTGCGGTGTTCATCCGCACCCTGGGCATTTACCCGCCGGGCAGTTTTGTGCGCTTGGCCAACGACGAGGTGGCGGTGGTCGTCAAGCGCGGGCGGCGCGCCAACACGCCCCTGGTGTTCAGCATCGTTGGGCGCCAGGGCATGCCGCTGGGCGAACCGGCGCCGCGCGACACCATGGAGCGCGCCTACGAAGTCAAGGCCAGCGTGCCGGCCGACGAGGTGCGGGTGGTGCTCAACCCGGCGCGCCTGCTGAGCCGCGCATGAGCCCGGCCGAGACCGCAGCGGCCCTGCCTTACAGCGCCCTGGCCGATCACATCGAGGCCTTGCTCAAGGACGCCTCGGTGGTGGTGCCGCCGCGCATCGTGCAGCCGCTGGCGGGCGGCGGTAGCCTCTTTGTCATGCCCGCCGCCGACGCGCACCTGGCCATCACCAAACTCATCAGCTTCGTGCCCGACAACGGCACGCGTGGCCTGCCCGCCATCCAGGGCGATATCGTTGTGTTCGACGCCGTCAACGGCCGCCGACGTGGGGTGCTCGATGGTCCCACCGTCACCGCCCGGCGCACGGCGGCGGTGTCGCTGCTTGCCGCGCGCTGGCTGGCACCCCGCCGCGACGGGCCTTTGCTTATCGTTGGCGCCGGTGTTCAAGGGTTGGCGCATCTGGACGCCTTTCACCAGGGCCTGGGTGTACGCGAGGTGTTGGTGGCATCGCGCAGTGCCGCCAGTGCCGACGCGTTGGTGCGCCATGCGCAGGCCCTTGGCTTGAGCGCGCGCCGCGTGGACGACGCCGACGCGGCCCTGGCCGACTGCCCGCTGGTGGTCAGTGCCACACCGGCACAACAGGTGGTCCTGCGCGGCACACCGCGTGAGGATGCGTTTGTGGCGGCAGTGGGCGCCTTCACGCCGCGCATGGTGGAGTGGGCCCCCGAGGTCTGCCGGCACATGGCCCGCACAGGCACGCTGGTGGTGGACACCCGCGACGCCGACCACGAGGCCGGCGATTTGCTGCAGGCGGGGCTGGATGTGGGTGCTCTGCCTACCCTGGGCGACATCGTGCGCAATGGCGTTTCACCACGCACCGGGCCGGTGTTATTCAAGAGCTGTGGCTGGGCGGGCTGGGATCTGGCGGCGGCGCGTTGTGTGGTGGATGCAACGCAGGGCTGAGGTCTGCACCCAGCAAAAAGCCCCAGCAGGTGGGGCTTTGTGGTGTCTTTTGATGCCAAAGAGGTGAGAGGATTCCAAGGAATCACTCAAGTAATTGATTTTATTGAATATTTAAAAATGACTTGGTGATTTGTTCCCCGATTTGTTCCCCGGTGACGGCCTTGATACCCCGGTTTTCCCGTTGCCACCGGGGCACAGCCTAGGGGCTTTGAAATTTCCCCCCAGCCAGTTGCAGAACCCCCACAGAGTGCCACCGCCTGGGGCAATAAACAACACCCCATAGAAGCCGGAAAACTGCCGAAAGCTTCGCCTCTGCGTACCCGTAGGGCGAACCCTGCGGGAGTACCTTTCCGTGACACAGCAATTGCTCCTGTTAGGCTGCGCTGCAGGTCGCCTCTACGCAACTCCCGATAGACACACAATGATTGAACAGATCAACTTGATGCACGCTGCAGTGGGGTCGGCACTTTCAAGCTGGACCCGAGTCGAGATTCAGCTTTTCCAACTATTTGGTGCGTCTCATGTCCTGACAATCATGCAAGCCGGAGGCGGGTTCTCTAGTGACATGCGCACGCCTTACCGAGTCCTGAATTCTGTTGATGGTTTTAGCGCCAAGATGAGAATGATCGACAGTGCATTGAAGTCTGCACTGGGTGAACTAGACGAAGAAGCAATTAGCATCTTGAACGATTGGGATGCCGCCGAGAAGAAGGTTCGAAAACTGCATAACGATTGCCGCAATCGTCTTGCGCACTGGACTGTCGCATCGGGATTTCGTGACGGGGCGAAAGTCAGGTTGGTGCCGCCACCGTATAGCGAACGCAAACACCAGGGGGTATCCATCACCGATATTCGCGGGTGGGAAAGGTCGTTCATTGCTACCCAAGACCTCCTTGTAAACATCGTTGCGCGGCTGACCTCGCATCAAGGCTTACAACACAAACTCGCAATGCAGACAATCGAGCAGGTACGCATCGCCCTCTCTCGAGATTCGGCTCTAGTGGAAGCGATGAGACACGAACTTCAATGACGGCCGATTGCCTTACCCATGGGGCTATTGCGGTTGTTTGCCATCGTCACCGACTCGTCATGAACCAGTCGACATTGCGCGTGGTAGCTGCGCCATAGTTTGCGCCTGTCGGCGTCATTCATGTTGTCGCCCCTCCGAAGCCTGGGCACCGCAGCAACGTCAGCACAAGCGCGCCGGGTAGGTGGGCGTCCTTCAACCGCGTGGCCACCTCTGCCCGGTGCCAGTTGCCACAGCGCCAGCGGCCAGCGCCGTGAAGGTGGGCACACTCCAGGCAAAGCCCCCTATCGTCGCCGTCACGGTCCCGAATCACCAGCCGGTCGGCCTGTTGCTCTGCATCGGCCAGGGAAAGCCCCCTATCGGTGAAGCGTGCCAGCCGCGCCGTGAAGGTGTCGATTTCCCGTCCGTTCATGGCCTCGCTGCGCGGCCAGCACCAGCGGTCGGGGTCAGTTGCCGGTGTGGTGTCGTTCGCTGCCTCGCCGCCCTCGATTTTTTGATTTGGCAGACTTGCGGCAGCGACAGTTGCGACTCTTGCGACACTTGGCACCTGTTGACCCGCAACTGTCGCAACTGTCGCAGGTGTCGCAGTCGCAACCTCTCGAAACTGTCTTTTTGCACGCAGTGTCGCAAGTAGGCTCATGGCTGGCCACCCCCCATAAAGGCCGGGTTGATCTGCACCAGTTTGCGCTTACCTTCGGAGTGCAATCGGATGTGGTGGGCATCCTCCAACTCCTTGAGCGCGACGGCCAGCCGTTCCTTGTGCCGTACTGGCCCAAGCCGTTGCAGATCGCGTGTGGCGACTTCCTCCGTTGCCTGGGCCTTGCAATACTCCTTGACCCACTGAATCACGCGCAGGGCATCGGCCACCTCTTTAGGCAAGGCCACTTCCCCAAAAAAGCGCCGCGCCTCTTGAAGATGCCAAGCGGCCACCATGCAACCCGCCTCCATTGCCTCAGTGCCGATAGCACCGCCGCCGCCGTGCTCGAAGATTTGAAACAGCGCAGCCAAGCGCGCCGCGTTGTCTGCCGACTTCGATGCAACGTCCCGAACATCCGCGTATTCGCCGCCGACAGACAGGCGCTTTTCTACTTCGTCGTGATACGTCACCCACAGCGCCTTTGCCTCGGCACTGAGCGGCATCAGGGCCGGTGTCAGTGCGCCTTCGTCAATGGCCAAGGGCACACTCAGGATGCGCTCGATTCGCTGGTGATATGTGGCCAGCTTGGGCCAGTTGGCCGGGGCGTCCTTGAACATGCGCATACCTTGCGTGGATTGCGGCCAAGCCACCAGAAACCGCGCCAGAAAGCCGGTGCCGCGTGCCAGCCCTGCCGACTTGTCGAAGAAGGCCCGTAGGGTCGATTCCTGCACTTGAAGCCCCACGGTCAGCCGTGCGCCGCGCGTTTTCCATGATTCGGATGTGCGCCGATCAGACTGGATTTCCTGCCCGCTCCACAAGTCGTTAAGGCGTGCCATGTTGCGCATGGCGCTGTCCCCCGTCATGCCGTGACTGCCCAGCACCGCGCCACCTTCGCTTGAGGAAATCGCCGCCGATGGCCAGCGGGTCGCCAGTTGATAACCCAGCTCCTCCGGAGTCACATCGGAATAGATCAGCCGGGGCACAGGCGGTGCCACAGGCTTGTGTGATTGCAGTTCGGCCAGGGTGCGCTTGAACTGGTCGGTGGGCTTGCCCTTTTTCGCGCAGTCCTTGATGGTGGCCAACACGCCGTCACGCTCTGCCGTCCATGCGCTCATGTCGGCCTCGTAACGCTCAAGCTCGGGGTGCATGGCCTCGGCCTGGGCGCGTTCCCACTTGCGAATCGCTGGCGTAAAAAACTCGTCACAGGTGGTTTTGCGTTCGCCTGAGTCGGCTACCACCAGGGTGAACAAGCCGATGGGGCCGGTCAGCCTTTCCGCCCGCTTCACATCATGCAAGCCTTGCGCGGCCAGCGACAGCGCCGACAGTGCCGAAGTGGCCACCATCGCCACCGGGGCTTGCGCGAATGCTTGCACCTCTTGCACCGCCTCGCGGATCGTTGTCGGCAAGGCATCAAGCGGGTATGGCTCGGGTTCGATGCTGGCCACCAGGGGCACAGGGTCAGGCCAGGACGCCGCCGTGTCGGCCTGGGGCACATCAGGGGAAACAGGCATGGGCCCCACCAGCGCCGCCGCCTCGATGCAGGCCCGCACCGCATCGGCTCCGATGATCTGGTGCAGGTCGTTGAAGTCGCTCGCGCCGTCCGGTCGGTCGCTGCCGAAGTTGGGGATGGCGAGATAGCCACCTACAGCGCGCGCCGCCTCGGTCGCTTTCGTCAGGCCCGGATTGCCAGGGGTCGCCACATCATCATCAGCGGCCAGGATCAGCCGCAGCGCCGGGTATTTGGCGCGCAGGGCTTCAGCCACCGCGCGCAAATTGCCCGCGTTGAAAGCCACCGCCACAGCGTGCCCGGTAGCCTCATAGATGCTTGCACCGGTCGCGTAGCCCTCGCACACGATCAATACGCCGTCAGGCTTGCCAATGGCGTGATAACAGCCCTTCACCCGCCCGCCGGGTTGAAACCGCTTGTTGCCATCCGGTGCGATGGTTTGCAGGCTGTGCAACTTGCCCGCTGTGTCGCGCATCGGAATCACAAGGTGGTGCCCGTCAGACTTCACGCCGTGGGGCTTGATGCCTTTGCGTATCAGGTACTCATGGTCTGTTGCCGGTGCCGCCTCTTTCCAGATCAGCGCCGCCGCCTCGCTGGCCCGTTGCTGTGCCTGGGCATGTTCGGCCTCGCGCTGCGCCTGCATGGCCTTGATGCGCTGGCGGTGGGCCTCGCGCTCTGCCTGGGTCATGTCGTTGTCGGCCTTCGCGCACCATGTCGATTGCAGGCCGGTGCGCCAACATCCGAAAGCCCCGGACGGGATGCCATCAAGGTGCAGGACATACCAGCCGGAATCATCCCTTGATTTGCCGTTTGTGCTGAATCGGTGCAACTTGCCATCGGCCACGATTTCATCGGGTGGCGTCAGGCCAGCGGCCAGGATCGCCGCGCGGAATTGTTCGATGGGGTCGCTCAAAGTCGGCCCCCGATCTGCGCCAGGAACAGCGCCGCGTCGTGCAAGGTGGGCAGGTAGCGAACCAGACCCCAGCGTTCGGCCCAATACGTCACCGGCCCGTCTGCCGGGTCTGTGCGGTGCAGTGTGTGGCCTTTGAGCGCATAGCCTGCCCGCAGCGTGGAAAACGCTTTGTCGTTGCGCTCTGCCGTGGGAAAATCCAGATCGTTGATCGCGGTCGCCGTGGTGGTGTGGTAGCCCCCGGCGGCCTTTTCTTTTGGGGTGGTGTTGATCGCCATTTCCACCCCCTCAAGCGGCCATCAACACGGCCAGCTTTTCCGCGCGCTTGGCGTGAAGTTGCTTCACCAGTTCGCGGATTTGCTCATCGCTTGCGCCTGCAATGCGCGCCGCGTTGATCGCCTTCACCTCGTCGTCAGGCCAGCCGACCGCCCGTTGACCGATGGGAACGGGATTTGTGAAAAGCCCTGCGCGGATCGCGTTGTAAATGCTCGCGTGGGAACGGTGCCCCATTTCAGCCTTGACGGCTGGAAGTCTCAAGATAGCCATTGATGCCCCTTCGTAGCAGCCGGTGCAAATCCGGCTTGGGGCAAGTTTCCGCAGGGGTAGAGAAAATTTTCACGGCTGGCCTGCCACCCGTTACGGCTGGCTAGTCACCCGTTACGGCTGGCTAGCTACCCGGTGCCTTTCGCGCCTCCCGCAAGGCGTCATAGATCAATCGCTCAGGGCTCTTTGATACGTCCGCAAGCTCGTGTGGCAGCATCGCGGCAAGTCTCCTTGCGATATCGGCGTCTGCACCGCGTAGCTTTGTGGACTCGGACAATGCCCACTGTTTAAGTTCCCACCTTTTCTTATGGGCTGCCGCTGCACCCTTTGCACCCGCCCTTGAAAATCGAGTGCTTCGTTCGGAACCCACTTCCACAGAGGTCTCATATGCACCCGCGATGAAGCCTAGTTGAGCAGCAGCTTGCAACAACATGGCCATTGCACGGTCGGACTGCATCAAGCGATCCGCCTCCATTGCCTCAAATGTAAATACCGCAGCTAAGCAGAGAGACTGGACAACGGTTTTCGCTGTCCAAGGAAGTCGTTCTGTAAGTGAGTCTGCAAAGTCGGTGTCTTTGATCGCATCGCTGAATGACTCCAGGTCGCCACCGTCATATTCGTTGAACGCCGCTTGGCCGACCGCGAGCACTTGATTGAAAGTCAAGTCGCGTTTGCCGCCCTCGATGTAATCAATGACACGATTGCGAAAACCGCTCGCGGCCTCCATGAGGAAAAAGGTCATATTGGCCCCTACGCCGCCCCCGAAAAGAAGCCAGCGCCGCCGGGTCAGGGTGTCCCGGTTTTCACCATCGGGGATCAGCCGATGGCTAGGCGTGGCGTCAAACTGTTAGGCCGCCGCGTTCGTGCCAGCCATTGACCAAGTGTTGAAGTCTTCATGGTTGCAGCCTGCCACCGCGATGCGATGGGCGGAACAATCCGCCAAGTCGGCAACTTCACGAAGCAGTTTCGCAAAATCAGATAGAAGCCCGACTGTTGGTGCAAGCGCAATCGCGGTTTCCTCGTCTTCTGCAACCCGCCGGAAAAACTCTCCGCCCCTGGATGCAAGTAGGGCTGTCAACCTCCATTGCCGCCCCACCATTTCTTGATTCATCACCAAGTCTGCAAGTGGCGTCATCTCATCTTCAGGTATGGCTGGCTCGCAAGTCAGTACCCCTTCATAGATCGCGTCCAAGTCGAGGTCGTTTACATTTTCTGTAGCCATTGATGAACTCGCTTTCATTGATGGTCAGGGGTCGGTAAGTGTGTCCGCACTCACCGGCCCCGCCTTGTCGCCCCGGTTAGTCCGCGCCAGGGCATCGCGGTATTCATGCCCGCTTGAACTCGATTACCTCAGCACCAGCGGCCAGCCGGTCCAGGTAGTCCGCCCACCGCTGCATCATCTCCGCGCGTTGCTTCAGATAGGTGGTGCGGTTGTAGGCCCGCCCGTTCGCGTCCTTCACCGTGTGGGCTAGCTGCGCCTCTATCACCAGCGGGTCGAACTCCAACACTTCATCCAACAGGGTCCGCGCCGTGGCTCTGAAGCCGTGAACGGTCTGCACATCGGACCCATAGCCCAGCGTCTGAAGCGCCGCCCGTAGGGTGTTGTCACTGATTGGGATGTTGCGCGATTTCTCACCGGGGAACAGCAACACGCCGTCGCCGGTCAGGTGGTGCAGCTCGCGGAGGATGGCAACGGCCTGAGAGGGCAGGGGGACAAGGTGCGGATCGCCGTTTTCCTTGCCGTCCCGGTTGCGCTTCATGCGCTTTGCCTGAATCGTCCACAGCGCCGCATCCAAGTCGAACTCCGACCACTCCGCCGCCCGTAGTTCGGTTGGTCGCTGAAACAGCATGGGGGTCAGTTGCAGCGCCGCGCGCACGATCAGCCCGCCCTTGTAGCCCCGGATGGCCCGGATCAGTTCGCCCAGCTTCACCGGGTCGGTGATTGCTCCAAAGTGTCGCCCCCGGTGTGGGGTCAGTGCCCCGGTCAGGTCCACCGCAATGTTCCGTTGCGCCTTGCCGGTGGCCACCGCGTAGGCAAACACTGCCCGCGCCGTGGACAGTACCCGGTGGGCAACGTCCAGTGATCCCCGCGCTTCCACCTTGCGAACGTGCATCAACAATTCCACCGGCTCGATTTCAGCAATGCGCCGCTTGCCGATCCAGGGGAACAGGTCTTTTTCGAGGTTGCGCAGTTCGCGGGTCTGGTGGTGCCCACTCCACAGGGGTGATTTCTTGCCGAACCACTCGCGCCCCACATGCTCGAAAGTTTCCCCTTCGCTCATGGCCTGTTTGATCTTGTCCAGCTTGCGCGCCTGCACCGGGTCAATGCCGTCCGCCTTTTTCAGCTTCGCCGCCTTCTGTTCCTTGCGCGCAGCAGTCAGGCCCACCGCCGGGTAACTGCCCAGCGCCATGCGGGTTTCCTTGCCGTCTTTGTATAGCTTCTGAAACCAGCGTTTGCGGCCATTGGGGCTTACCTCAAGGTACAGCCCGCCGGAGTCTGTCAGGCGCTCGCGCTTCTTGTCCGGTGGGCAGGTGGCGTTGCGGCATTCGGCATCGGTCAGCATGGGGGTTCCCCGGTGGGTGGTGTCCCGGTCAAACCGGGGCATGTTCCCCGGTTTTCAGGAAACCGGGATTTTGTTCCCCGTTATGTTCCCTGCTGTCGTTCTGGCTGTCAATATCGGTCTTTGTACCCCGTTGCAGGGTAAGTCATTGATTTTCCAAAGAAAAAGGCCGTTAGGTGTATGTTCCTAACGGCCTTTGTCTGTGTGTCTGGTCGGGGTGAGAGGATTCGAACCTCCGGCCTCTACGTCCCGAACGTAGCGCTCTACCAGGCTAAGCTACACCCCGATCTGCTGCTGTAGCGTCAAGTGCGGCGCGTCAACAGGTCAGCCGCTAATTGTAGCAAACCTTGTTGGTAGGCATTTTCGACCAGGCCGCTGGCGGCGGCGATGGCCCGCTGGGCTTCCTGTTCGGCTGCTTGGCGCGCGCGGTCCAGTGCGCCGGTGCGGCGGATGACGGCGGCGATGGCGTCGAGGTGGGTGACGTCGCCTTGCTCGATCGCGTGGCGGATCATGGCCTGTTCGTCAGCGCCACCCAGTTTCAGTGCCCAGATCACGGGCAGTGTCATCTTGCCTTCGCGCAGGTCATCGCCGAGATTTTTGCCCAGCTCGTCGGCCTGGCCTTCGTAGTCCAGCACGTCGTCAATCACCTGGAAGGCGGTGCCCAGGGCCTGGCCGTAATCGGCGCAGCGCTGTTCGGTGGCGCTGTCCGCCCCCGCGAGAATGGGGGCCAGGCGGGCGCTGGCCTCGAACAGCTTGGCGGTCTTGGAGCGGATGACACGCAGGTAGGCGGTTTCATCCAGGTCGGCGTCGTGCATGTTCATGAGCTGCAGCACTTCGCCTTCGGCGATCACATTGGTGGCGTCGGCCAGTACCTCCATCACCCGCATCTGACCCACGTCCACCATCATCTGGAAGGCGCGGGAGTACAGGAAATCGCCCACGAGCACGCTGGCGGCGTTGCCAAAGACCTCGTTGGCGGTCTGGCGTCCACGGCGCAGGGTGGATTCGTCCACCACGTCGTCGTGCAGCAGCGTGGCGGTGTGGATGAATTCGACCACGGCGGCCAGGGTGTGCCGGTGCGGGTTGTTCAGTCCGAGTGCGCCCGACATGAGCAGCAGCAGGGCTGGGCGCAGGCGTTTGCCGCCTGCCGAGATGATGTAGCGCGCCACGTCACCCACCAGGGGCACTTCGGAGCTCAGGCGCTGGGCGATCACGTCGTCCACGGCGCGCATGTCGCCGGCGACGAGGGAGAGCACATGGGCGGCTTGGGAGGCGGGGGGCGAAGAGGACAAGGTGGGGCGCCTGCAGATGTTTCACGGATTATAAAAAGGACACTGCTGCTTGCCCGTGCAGTGCTCCGTTTGTCGCCGCCAGTTTGTGTGCTGGAAAACCCTGGGCTATAATTCGCGGTTCGGTGGAAATCCGTCTGCCGAAACACCTTCACAGGTTTTAGAGGTTCATATGTACGCGGTCATAAAAACCGGTGGCAAGCAATATCGTGTTGCTGCTGGCGAAAAAATCAAAGTAGAACAGATTGCTGCGGAAGTGGGCCAAG
>CAYUAH010000030.1:0-19483 GCA_964442375.1 uncultured Hydrogenophaga sp.
GGTTGAGCGGCGCACCAGTCTGGGGATGCAGGCTGATGGAGTTGAAGGCGTCGCCGCTGGGCTCCACGCCCACCTTGTCGGACATGGCCTGCTGTCCCCGGTCTGCCAGGGCCATGCCGTACACGAAGGGCTTGGAGATGGACTGGATGGTGAACAACTGCTCGGCATCCCCCACGCTGTAGGCCACGCCGTCCATGGTGACGATGCTGATGCCCAGCCAATCGGGGTTGGCCTTGGTGAGTTCGGGGATGTAGCTGGCCAGTTCACCAGCGTTGGCGCCGGCCAATTGTGCGTGCAGCGCCTGGAGGTAGGCGGCGATGGGTGCCTGCATGGAAATGTGCTCTTGGTGGCCTGGGGTGCAGGCACTGAGCAATTCGCGTACCCGGCGCAGGCAACCGGGTACGCAATGTTTACTCTAGGGGGTTCAGATCAGGGGAACGCCCGTCTTGCTCTGGATGAACTCGCGGGTCACGCCATCGGCCAGCTCCACCAGCTTGAGGCCTTCGGGCGTCACGTCCATCACACCCAGGTCGGTGATGATGCGGTCCACCACGCCCACGCCGGTCAGCGGCAGGGTGCACTCGGGCAGGATCTTCAGGTCTTCGGTGCCGTCTTTCTTCTTGGCCACGTGCTCCATCAGCACGATCACGCGCTTGACGCCGGCCACCAGGTCCATGGCGCCGCCCATGCCCTTGATCATCTTGCCGGGGATCATCCAGTTGGCCAGGTCGCCACGCGCGTTGACCTGCATGGCGCCCAAGATGGACAGGTTGATCTTGCCGCCACGGATCATGGCGAAGGACTGGTCGGAGCCGAAGATGGACGAGCCCTTGATGGTGGTCACGGTCTGCTTGCCGGCGTTGATCAGGTCGGCGTCCACTTCGTCTTCGTAGGGGAAGGGGCCGATGCCCAGCATGCCGTTCTCGCTTTGCAGCCAGACCTCGATGTGGTCGGGCACGTGGTTGGCCACCAGCGTCGGGATGCCGATGCCAAGGTTGACGTAGAAACCGTCTTGCAGTTCGCTGGCCGCGCGTGCGGCCATTTGGTCTTGGGTCCAGGGCATGTCGGTCTCCTTACTTGCGGTCGCGGGTGGTGCGCTTTTCGATGCGCTTTTCGGGCGTGGCATTGAGCACGATGCGGTGCACGTAGATGCCGGGCAGGTGGATGTCGTCGGGTGCGAGCTCGCCGGTGGCGACGATGCGCTCGACCTCGACGATGCAGATCTTGCCGGCGGTGGCGGCGGCGGGGTTGAAGTTGCGCGCCGTCATGTTGAAGCGCAGGTTGCCGCTGCGGTCGGCCACGTCGGCCTTGATCAGCGACACATCGGGCACCAGCGAGCGCTCCATCACGTAGGTCTCGCCGTCGAACTCGCGCAGCTCCTTGCCTTCGGCCACCAGGGTGCCCACACCGGTCTTGGTGAAAAAAGCGGGGATGCCGGCGCCGCCGGCGCGCAGCTTCTCGGCCAGCGTGCCCTGGGGCGTGAACTCCAGCTCCAGCTCGCCCGACAGGTACTGGCGCTCGAACTCCTTGTTCTCGCCCACGTAGCTGGAAATCATCTTCTTGATCTGGCGCGTCTGCAGCAACTTGCCCAGGCCGAAATCATCGACACCGGCGTTGTTGGAAATGGCGGTGAGGTTCTGCACGCCGCTGTCGCGCAGCGCATCGATCAGCGCCTCGGGAATGCCACACAGGCCAAAGCCGCCCACGGCCAGCAACTGACCATCGGCCACCACGCCTTTGAGCGCTTCGGCCGCGCTGGGGTAAATCTTGTTCATGCCACCTGTCTCCAGTCAGAAAGTGAAGGGGGATATCTGGGAACCGTTACGATACTACGTATTTGCATACGTAGTATTTCGTAATGTCCAACCCGGACCCGTCCACCGCCGCCATCGACTACCGCCTCGCCTTCGACCTCGCGCCGGTGGGGCTGGTGCTGTCGCGCCACCGCACCATGGTGGATTGCAACCGCGCGGTGTGCGACATGTTCGGTGCCAGCCGCGAACAGCTGGTGGGCCAGAGCTTCCAAATTCTGTACCCCAGCGCCGACGAATACCAGCGCACCGGTGAGCGCATTGCGCCCATCATGAACGCGCGCGGCCACTACGCCGACGACCGCCTGATGAAACGCCTGGACGGCGCGCAGCGTGGCGAGACCTTCTGGTGCCACGTGACCGGGCGTGCGCTGGACCGGCACGACCCGCACGCGGCCGGCATCTGGAGCTTTGAGGACCTGAGCGCGCGCCGCACGGTGAAGGCCGACCTGACCACGCGCGAACGCGAGGTGGCCGCGCTGGTGATGCAGGGCCTGACCGCCAAGGAAATCGGCAAGACCTTGGCCATCAGCCACCGCACGGTGGAAATCTACCGCGCGCGGCTGATGCGCAAGTACCAGGCCAGCGGCATCACCGACCTAGTGCAACGGCTGCTGGTGGGTTGACGCCCCTGATCAGAAGGTTTCCCAGTCCTTGTCTTCACCAGCCGATGTGGAGCGGGTGGCTGGTGCTGCGGCAATGGCACGCGGCGCAGCGGCCGCCTTGGGCTTTGCCACGGCTGGCCGCGACGTGGGCCGGGGCTGCGTCAATGCGGTGGGCGCTGGCTTGTATGGCGCCGCAGGCGCGGGCCGGCGTGGTGCGACGGGAGCACTGGGTGGCACGCCCACCGGCTCGTTGCCCAAGCGGAACACCGCCACCACCTGGGCCAGCCGCTGCGCCTGTTCGCGCATGCTGTCGGCGGCGGCGGCACTCTCCTCCACCAGCGCGGAGTTTTGCTGCGTCATTTGATCGAGTTGCATCACCGCCTGGTTGACCTCGGCGATGCCCTGGCTTTGCTCGGCCGAGGCGCTGTGGATTTCGGCAATGATGTCGCTCACGCGTTTGACCGAACTGACGATCTCGTCCATGGTCTGTCCGGCTTGCGCCACCAACTGGGTGCCGCTGTCCACCTTGGCCACCGAGGCGCCGATCAACTCCTTGATCTCCTTGGCCGCCGCCGCCGAGCGCCCGGCCAGGCTGCGCACCTCGGAGGCCACCACCGCGAAGCCCCGGCCCTGCTCACCCGCGCGCGCGGCCTCCACGGCGGCGTTGAGTGCCAGGATGTTGGTCTGGAAGGCGATGCCGTCGATGACGCCGATGATGTCGCTGATCTTTCGGCTGCTGTCGTTGATCTCGCCCATGGTGCTGACCACCTGCGCCACCACCTGGCCACCACGCTGCGCCACCTCGGCGGCGGACGAGGCCAGCTGGTTGGCCGTCTGGGCGCTGCCCGAGGTCTGCTGCAGCGTGCCGGTCAGTTCCTCCATCGATGAGGCGGTTTCCTCCAGGTTGCTGGCGGTCTGTTCGGTGCGCTGGGACAGGTCGGCGTTGCCCTGCGCAATTTCGCTCGACGCGTTGGCGATGCTGTCGGTGGAGCTGCGCACCTCGGCCACCAA
Source organism: uncultured Hydrogenophaga sp. (assembly GCA_964442375.1). Taxonomy (GTDB): domain Bacteria; phylum Pseudomonadota; class Gammaproteobacteria; order Burkholderiales; family Burkholderiaceae_C; genus Hydrogenophaga. The sequence continues at coordinate 3,428 of CAYUAH010000030.1, forward strand.
CTGGCGCAGCGAATCCACCATCTGGTGCAGGCCATCGAGGATGCTGCCGCTCTGGGTGGGCGGCAGGCGCACGCCCAGGTTGCCCTGTGCCACCTCGGACATGGCGGCGTAGGCCACGTCGGGCTCGCCGCCGATCTGGCGGATGACGGAGCGCGAGATGACCCAGCCAATGCCGCCGATGATCAGCAAGGCCAGCAACAGCAACACCGAATCCTGCACAAAACGCTGGCGGATCTGCTGGTCCAGGTCATCGGTGTACAGGCCCGAGCCCACCATCCAGTTCCAGCCGTCCACCTTGACGATGTACTGCAGCTTGGGCACCGGCTCGGTGGTGCCGGGGCGCGGGAAGTTGGTGGGCACGAAGGCCCGGCCGTCGCGGCTGTTCTTCATGCCGTCCATCAAGGCCACGATGATGTCCACGCCGGCGCCATCCTTGACCTTGCCAATCATGTTCTGGCCATTCCACTCGGTGCGTATCGGGTGCATCACCCCCACGCCGTCCAGGGTCCAGATGTAGAAGTACTCGGTCTTGCCCTCGGGCCCGCCGTAGCGCGACAGGCCCACCGCCACGGCGGCGGCCTTCTTGGCATCGGCCTCGCTCATTTCGCCCTTGGCGGCCTTGGCATGAAAGCCCATCACCACGCCATGGGCGGCCTGCACGGCCGTGATCAGCTGCTGGCGGCGGGCCTCGGTGATCTGGGTGCGCGACTGCAGGGCCGCGGTCACCGCCATCACCAGCACCGCCACCACGGCGGCGGCCACCAGCAAGCCTATCTTCAGTTTGAAGCTCAGGTTGTTCAGCATGTTGTCTCCTCGCGTGTCCTCGTGACCTGGCACGCGTGACCACATGCTAATCCGAGTATCAAATCATTTCACTACTTTTTTAACAAATCAGCCGACCCCGGAACCGAGGCCATACAGCGCCTCGTATGCGGCCTGCGGCATGGCCTTGCCCCAGCGCCAGCCCTGCGCCAGGTGGCAGCCCATGTCGCGCAGACGCAGCAGTTGGGCCTCGGTCTCCACGCCCTCGGCCAGCACCTCCACGCCCAGGTCCTGGCCCAGCTCCACGATCATCGCGGCCAGCTTGCGGGCTCGGGCATCGAGCTCCAGGCCGTGGACCAGGCTGCGGTCGATCTTCAGTTCCTGGAAGCGCAGCTCGGTCAGACGGCCCAGGCTGGAGTGGCCGGTGCCGAAGTCGTCGATGGACAGCTCGAAGCCGTGGCCGCTCAGGGCCTCCAGCGAGGCCTGCACCTGGCTGTGGTCCAACGTGAAAGCGGTTTCGGTGATTTCCAGCCGCAGGCGCGGGCAGGCCACGCCGTGCAGCTGGCACAGCGCCACCAGCCAGTCGGCGAAACCGGCCTCCTCCAGCTGGCGCATGCTGACGTTGACCGACAGCCTGTGAGCCGCCGCGCCCCAGCGCGCGAGCGCGAGCACGGCCTTGGTGGTGACCCGCTCGCCCAGCTCGCGGATCGCCCCGGTCTGCTCGGCCATGGGAATGAAGGCGGCCGGCATGACCAGGCTGCCGTCGCGGTTGCGCCAGCGCACCAGGGCCTCGGCGCCAATCACGCGCTCGTCGGGCAGACGCACCTGGGGCTGCAGGAACATCTCGATGCGGTCCTCGGCCAGCGCGTCGTGCAGGTCGCCCAGCAGGCGCACCCGGCTGCGCACCTCACTGCCCAGGGCCGTGGTCCATTCGCCGCTGCGCACCTGGCGCCCACCGGGCAGGCGCGAGACCACCAGGCCGGCCTCGTCGATGGCCTGCGTCACCGAATCACCGCCGATGGACCAGCCCACCGCCATGGGCAGTTGCAGCTGCAGTTCCAGGCCAGCCACCGCGACAGGTTGCGCCAGGACGGTCAGCACGCGCTCGCGGGCGATGCCGCCCTCGGCGGCGGTCACGGCCAGCGCGATGCGGTCGCCGTTGACACGCGCGACGCGGGCCTGCGGCCCCAGCACCCGGGCCAGGCGGCGACCGACTTCGGCGATCAGCTGGCTGGTCACCGCCTCACCCAGGGTACCGCGGATGTCCTCCAGCTCATCAATCTGCACCTGGCCAAACAGCATGCCCTGGGGCTGCAGGCCGCGCCGGAAGCCGGCCCGGTTGGGCAGTTCGGTCTCGACGTCGTGGTGGGCCAGGTGCTCCATCTCCTGGAACACCTGCACATTGTCCAGCCCGAGCGAGATGTTGTAGGCGAACACCTCCAGCATGTGGCGTGCAACGTCGTCCAAGGGGGGGTGGGCGGTGAGCAGCACCACCAGGTCGTCGCCGCTGGCCGAGCGTATGCGCACCGCCTCGAATCGGCCCATCTGGCTGACGGCGCGGCCAAAGTCCCGGCCCAGCAGCTGGCGGATGTCGGAGGGCAGCAAGGCCAGGGGTTGGCCGATCAGGTCGTGGTACACGCCGGCCGCGGCCACCACGTGGCCGTTCTCGCCGCCGATGTCGTGCCCGCGCAGCACCACCGCACCCTGGGGCGAGCAGTCGCTGATCTCGCAGATCTGGGTCAGCACACCCTCGGCGAAGCTCTGCAGCGAGTGGCGCTGGGTCACCAGCATGCCCGATGCGGACACCACCTTGGAGAGGCCGCGCTGATGGGCCTGCAGCTTGACCAGCTGGTGGTAGCCGCGCACCGCGACGGTCAGCGCGGTCACCAGGCGCACCTGGGTGAGTTCGGACTTGGTCTTGTAGTCGTTGATGTCGTAGCGGCGGATGATGTCCAGCTCGGGCGCATACCCCGGCTGGCCGGTGCGCAGGATGATGCGCACCGCCTCGCGTCCCGGCATGGCGCGAATGCGCTCGACCGCGCGCAGGCCGGCATCCTCTGACTCCATCACCACGTCCAGCAGCACGACGGCGATGTTGGGCTCATGGGCGATGACCTCCAGCGCCTGCCGCGCCGAGGTGGCCTGCAACAGCTCCAGTGCGCGGTTGTCGATCTCCAGGTCGCGCAGGCTGAAGGCGGTGGCACGGTAGACGTCGTCCTCGTCGTCCACCACCAGCACCCGCCAGGGGCTGCCGCCCTGGCTCAGGCTCTTGACCGTGACGGTCTCGTCCTCGAACAGCAGGATGTCGTCGTGCGCCAGGGCGGCATCGCCCAGAGCTTCGGTCATCGGGGCGGTGTCACCGGAGGGCATAGATCACGGACTCCTGTGAAGCGTGGCTGGCGTCGCGCACCGGCGCCGCGAGGGGAAACTGAAGGTCGATCACCGTGCCCGCGCCGGGCTCGCTGTGCACCTGGATGCGGCCACCGAGCAGGCCGATGACGATGTTGCGCACGATGGACATGCCCAGGCCGCTGCCGCCCTGCCCCAGGCGGGTGGTGAAAAAGGGCTCGAAGACGCGGCCCAGGGTGGCGGGGGCCATGCCGACCCCGTTGTCGCGCACGCGCAGCCCCACCTGCCCGGCCGGGGCATCGATGAGCGAAAGCTCTACCCGACGCCCGCCGGCCGGCACGGCCGCGCCATCGGCGAACGCGTGTAGCGCCGCGTTGTTGAGCAGATTGCCCAGTACCTGGCCGAAGGCGCCGGGATAGCTGTCCAGGGTCAGGCCGGCGGGCAGTTGGTGGACCAGTTCGATCTGGCGTCCGCGCAGGCTGGGCCGCATCGAGGCCAGGATCTCCTCCACCGTCTGCGCCAGATCGAAGCGCCGCCGCTGGGTGCCGGCGCGGTCCACCGCCACCTGCTTGAAGCTGCGCACCAGGGAGGCCGCCCGGGCCAGGTTGTGTTGCAACAGGTCTGCGGCCTGCTGCACGTCGGCCACGAAGGCATCGAGCACCGAGCGCCTGAGCCCGCCGGAGCCCAGGCTGCCGACGAAGGCCTTGCGCTTTTCCTCCAGGCTGCTGGACACCGCCACCGCCACGCCCAGTGGGGTGTTGAGTTCGTGCGCCACGCCAGCGACCAGGCTGCCCAGCGAGGCGAGCTTTTCCGCCTCGACCAGCTCGGCCTGGGTTTCACGCAGCCGGCGGCTGACCGCCTGTTCCTCCTCCAGCAGGCGCTGGCGCTCACCGACGAAGTGACGCACCCGCTCGACCTCGTCGAGCAAGCCAGAGAGCTCGGTGCTGAGCGCGACGCCCGCATCGGGCGGTCTCACGTCGCCCTCGGCCAGACGCTGCAACGAGCGCGCCACCCACGCCACCGGCGCCACCACGCGCTGGTGGACGACCCGCAGGGCCAGCACCGACAGCAGCAGCATCAGCACCACCATCACCGCGCCCAGCGCCACGGCCCAGTAGGTGGCCAGGCGCGCGCTGTGGAGGTTTTCCAGCGCGACGTCGACCTGCAGTTCGCCCAGCTGGGCGAAACGCTCGTTGAAGGTGCGCAGGTCCTGCTGGTAGATGCTGCCTTCGTTGCCCCAGCCCAGGCTGCGCTCCACGCCGTCCTCCAGCAGGTGTTGGCGGATCTCGTCCAGCGACAGGCGCGCCTGGGCCGCCAGCACCTCCTCACGGGGGGTGAGATAGGTGGCCATGTAGCGGCGCCAGATGGCCTCGACCTGCGCCCAGTCCTGCGTCAGCGGATCGTCCGAGGCAAGGTCGTAGCCGCCGTCCTGGTGGCGCTGGGGAATGCGGACGTTGATGATCTGCGTGATCAGCGTCAGGTCGCGCAGCGGAACCACCCGGTCTTCATAGACCGTGTTGACCTGGGCCAGCAGGAAATGCCCGTAGACGACCCAGGCGCCAAAGGCCAGCAGCAGCATCCCGCCCAGCAGAGCGAAGATCAGCCGCAACGTGCGCTGAACCGATTGATCCAGACGACGCTGGATGGCCACCATATGACATGCTCCCCGAAGCGGGCCCGCAACGCCTGGCCGGTGCCTGGCGGCACGGCCCGGTGAGGTCATCCCTGGTGCAGCGACGGTGCTGCGGTCAAATGTCAATATATCTCAAGCCATCGTCCTGCGCACCCCCGGAGCGCACCGGGGCACAAGGGCACCTCCCTCAGCGGGGGCCGTCCACCACCTCGGCGGCTGTGCGCATGGCTTCCACCGCGGTCGGCACACCGCAGTAGATGCTGGCGTGCAGCAACACTTCGCGCACCTCCTCGGGCGTGGCACCGTTGTTGAGGGCGCCACGCACGTGGCCCTTGAGCTCATGCTGTTTGCCCAAGGCGGTCAGCATGGCCACGGTGATGAGGCTGCGGGTCTTGAGGTCCAGGCCCGGTCGCTGCCACACGTCGCCCCAGGCGTTGTGGGTGATGTAGTCCTGCATGGGGCGGGTGAATTCGGTGGCGTTGCCAAAGGCCTTGGCCACGAAGTCCTCGCCCATGACGCGCTTGCGCATGGCCAGGCCCTTGTCGTACTGATCGGGGTTCATGAGGGAGTCCTTGGGTGAAAAACCCCGAGGATAAACTTGGGCTCACAAGCATGGAGACAGACATGAGCCACACCCCGCGTTACCCCATCCCCGACCTCAACCGCCTGCCCGACGACATCAAGGCCAAGGTGCTGGAGGTGCAGGAAAAAGCCGGCTTCGTGCCCAACGTGTTCCTGGCCCTGGCACGCCGCCCAGCCGAGTGGCGCGCGTTTTTTGCCTACCACGACGCGCTGATGCTCAAAGAGGACTCGGGCCTGAGCAAGGGCGACCGCGAAATGATCGTCACCACCACCAGCGCGGCCAACCACTGCCTGTACTGCGTGGTGGCGCACGGCGCCATCCTGCGCATCTACGAGAAAAAGCCGCTGGTGGCCGATCAGGTGGCGGTGAATTACCGCAAGGCCGACATCACCCCGCGCCAGCGCGCCATGCTGGACTTCGCAATGAAGGTCTGCCAGCGTTCCGACGAGATCGAGGACGCGGATTTTGAAGCGCTGCAGGCGCACGGTTTCACCGACGAAGACGCGTGGGACATCGCGGCCATCACCGCCTTCTTCGGCCTGAGCAACCGCATGGCCAGCTTCAGCGGGATGATGCCGAACCCGGAGTTTTATCTGATGGGGCGGGTGCCTAAGGCCAAGTGATCGGCCAAGCGATCGCGTATTGACAGCTTCGCCCGAGGACAGGGGTTGCCTGGCTCGCCAGGTCATCGGGCGGGCGGTGTTGGCACCGCCGTCCAGCAAGCAGCCCGATACACTTAGGTCCCGAAAAACCACCATGCCCCCCACCACCAGCCTGTACCGCCGCGCCCTGTTGGCATCGCTGTGCCTGTGGGCCACGGGCGCTGGCGCACAGCCAGCCGCCGCCACGGTTGCGGCAGCGTCCGACCTCAAATTCGCGCTGGAAGACATCGCCACGCAGTTTGAAAAAACCAGCGGTCAGCGCCTGCGCCTGGTGTTCGGGTCCTCGGGCAATTTCTTCACGCAAATCCAGCAGGGCGCACCGTTTCACCTCTACCTGTCGGCCGACGAAGCCTACGTGTTCAAGCTCGCCGATGCCGGGCTGACCGCCGACCGGGGGCGCCTGTATGCCCACGGACGCATTGGCCTGTTCGTCCCCAAGGGATCGCCCGTGAAGGCCGATGGCGAACTGAAGGACTTGGCGCGTGCGCTCAAGGCCGGCGAGGTTCGCAAGTTCGCCATCGCCAACCCCGAACACGCGCCCTACGGCGCCCGCGCCCGCGAAGCACTGCAACACGCGGGACTGTGGGATGCCCTGCAGTCCGGCCTGGTGCTGGGCGAAAACATCTCGCAGGCCGCCCAGTTCGCGGCCAGCGGCGCCACCCAGGGCGGCATCATTGCGCAGTCGCTGGCACTGGCGCCGCAGATTGCGGCACAGGGCAGCTTCGCGCTCATTCCCGCCTCGTGGCACCAGCCGCTGGCGCAGCGCATGGTGCTGCTGAAAAGCGCCCCGCCTGCAGCCCGCGCGTTTTACGACCACCTGGCCACACCCGCTGCCCAGGCCACGCTGGCGCGCTATGGTTTCAGCCGACCCATGCCCTGAACATGGATTGGCAAGCACTCGCCCTTTCAGTGCAACTGGCACTGGCCACGCTGCTGTTGCTGCTGCCAGTGGGGCTGCTGAGTGCGCGTTGGCTGGCGCGCAGCCGCTCGCCTGCCAAACCCTGGCTGGAGGCCCTGGTGATGCTGCCGCTGGTGCTGCCACCCACCGTGCTGGGTTACTACCTGCTGGTGTCATTGGGCGCGCAGTCGCCGCTGGGGCGCTGGGCGCAAGGCACACTGGGTCTGTCGCTGAGCTTCAACTTCCTCGGCCTTTTGCTGGCCTCTGTGGTGTTCAACATCCCCTTCATGCTGCAGCCGATGCAACGCGCCTTCGAGGCCATCCCGCACAAGCTCATCGAGGCCGCCACCGTCAACGGCCTGAGCGCCTGGGCCACCTTCTGGCGCGTGGAACTGCCACTGGCCTGGCCCGGTGTGATGTCGGCGCTGGTGTTGACCTTCGTGCACACCCTGGGTGAATTCGGCGTGGTGCTGATGGTGGGTGGCAGCATCCCCGGTGAGACCCGGACCATCGCCATCGCCATTTACGACCGTGTGCAGGCCTTCGACCTGCAAGGCGCGCACCTGATGTCGCTCACCCTCCTGGCCTTCTCCACGCTGGCCATCGTGGCCTCCCTGTGGGCCGGGCGCCGCGCCCCCGGAGGCAGCCGGTGAGCTTGCGGGTGCAGATAGACCAGCAGGTGCCCATGCGCCTGCGTGGCAGCTTCCAATGCGAGCCCGGACAGATGGTGGCGCTGGTGGGCCCGTCGGGAGCCGGCAAAACGTCCATGATGCGCGCCATCGCTGGATTGTTGCGGCCGCAACAGGCACACATCACCGTGGCCGATACCTGCTGGTGCGACAGCGCAACGGGCCTGTTCGTGCCGCCGCAGCAGCGCCAGGTGGGCCTGGTGTTCCAGGACTACGCGCTCATGCCCCACATGACGGCCCAACACAACGTGGCCCTGCCCCTGCACGGCGCCGACCGCCTGGCGCGCGCGGCCGAAATGCTGCGCCGCGTGGGCCTGCCGCCCGAGCTGGCCACGCGCCGCCCGGCGCAACTCTCGGGCGGGCAACAGCAGCGCGTGGCGGTGGCGCGTGCCCTGGTGCGCAACCCGGCCGTGTTGCTGCTCGACGAGCCGTTCTCGGCCGTGGACCAGATGAACCGGCAAACGCTGTATGCCCTGCTGGCCGAGCTGCGCGAGGACATTGCCGTGCCCATGGTGTTGGTGACACACGACCTGACCGAGGCCCGCCTGCTGGCAGACGAGCTGGTGGTGATGGCCGACGGCGAGGTGCTGCAACAGGGCCGGCCCGAGGTCATACACCGCTCGCCGCGCAACGCCCGCGTGGCCGATCTGGTGGGCATCGGCAACCGCTTCGAGGGCCGCTGGCAAGGCCCGGCCGACACCCCCGGCTGGGGTCTGATGCGCTGGCTGGGCACCGGGGGCGACGGCCCCCTGCTGCGGGTGCGCGACAAAGGCAAGGTGGAGCAGCAACAGCATGTGACCTGGGTCATCCCCGGCGAGGGCCTGGCTTTGTGCGACGCCACACCCCCGACCGACCCACGCTGGTTGTGCCTGCAGGCCCAGGTACTGACCCAGCACCACCTCGGCGACGTGACCCTGCTGCGTCTGCGTGCCGACCAACCGGCCGGCACCACGCTGCAGCTGATGCTGACCGGCCTGCCTCACACGCAGTTGCCCGCCGTGGGCGACGCGGTTGCGCTGCGTCTGGACCTCTCACTGGTGCACATCATGCCCAGCCGCACGGTTCAGCAAAACCGGCGCGTTTGAGACTCAAAGACTGAGCTCCAGCCGAACCGTCTGAGCCACCGGGAGTATCTGCGACCGCCGACCGTGGCCAGGAAAACGTTGGACTTGCACTTGCAACATGCCCGCCTGGGCCAACACTTTGAGATCTTTGCTGACACTGCCTCGGTCGCGTTCCAGGGCATCGGCCAAGGTCGAAATGGAATCGAAACTGCCCTTGGCCTTGACCAGCTCCACCAAACGAGCGCGCTGGGGTGTCACCACGCTCAGAAACGCACTGAGCGAGTCAAAGCTCACAGTCGCTACGCCGGACGAGCGTTTTCCCGCCGCGCGCTCCGCCACCTGTTGGCGCACGCCTGCGAAGAACGACGCTTCGCTTTGAATCCTGATGCTCGTTGGCCGGCCCAGCTCGTTGGTGAAGATCGTCGGCTCTTGACCGGGCTGGATCGCTTTTTTGGTCGCCATCAATACGCCTTTCCATGCACAGACTTGAGCGTGCCGAGCTCGCTTTGAAACCGGTCCAGCAGCGCGTCAAAGTCCGTGAAACTCAGATTGGGATAGACCTGACCATTCCGGTGTTCGTGGTGCCGAGACGGGAAGCCCGGGTAATGGTGCGCATTGTCAAAACCCACCACCCTGCCGTTGTCTCCGTCAAAAAGACGCGGGTTGACGTAGGCCAAGTTGTACGCCACCACCGCCCCTGTGCGCGCATCCACCCAGGTCTCCACCCGAATGACGCCGCCGCCACGGGTGAAGTGGCGCTGGTCAATGTCTTTGATCACTCCCACAGGCGTGGCATTTTATGCCACGCCTGCCATGCCATCAAGGGCTTACTGCGGCCGTATGTTGTTGCGCCGGATCACCTCGCCCATCTCGGTGGTGTCGCGCTGTATGCGCTTGGCCAGGCCTTCGGCCGAGGTGCCGGCCACCTGCCAGCCCTGGTTGAACAGTTTTTCGCGCACCTCGGGACGGCGCACGATCTCGGCCAGCAAGGTGGAGAGTTTGTCCACCACCGGCTTGGGCGTGTGGGTGGGGCCGGCCACGGCGTTCCAGATTTCAAGCTGAAAACCCGGGATGCCGGCATCCGCCAGGCTGGGCACATCGGGCACCAGGCTGCTGCGCCCGGCTGAAGTCACGCCCACCGCCTGCAATTTGCCGGCGCGCACCTGGGGCATGGCCAGACCAGGTGGCAGCAACGCCAGTTGCAGGTCGCCCGCGATCAAGGCGGTGATGACCTGCGGGTTGCCGGCGTAAGGCACGTGCACCGGCGCCAGCCCGGCCTTGGTCTTGAGCAGCTCCATGCCCAGGTGGGCCACGGTGCCGTTGCCGGGTGTGCCGTAGTTGATTTTGTCGCCGCGCTGGCGCACGGCGGCCAGCACGGCCTGCGCGCCTGCAGGCAGCTGGGTGGAGGCAACCAGCACCAGCGGCGCCGTGGCCAGCAGGCTCACCGGCGCGAGGTCCTTGAGCGGGTCGTAAGGCGTGGCCGGGTTGAGCAGCCGGGCAATCGTCATGTTGCCGTTGATCATCAAACCGAAGGTATGGCCGTCGGTGGCCTTGGCCACGAAATCGGCGGCGATGTTGCCGCCGGCGCCCGGCTTGTTGTCCACCACCACCGGCTGGCCCAGCGCCTGCGCCAGCGGCTCGGACAAGGTGCGCGCGGTCAGGTCGGGCGATGACCCGGCCGGGAAACCCACCACCAGGCGCAGCGGCTTGTTGGGCCAGGCGGTGGGTTGGGCCCAGGCGCTGGCGCCAGACATGACCCAAGCGCCGGCGGCAACGGCGGTCAAAACAGAGCGGCGGTTGAAAAATCGTGTGGTCATGGTGTCTGTTGTGTCTGAGAAAAGGAGGATGCTATGCGGCCGCAGGCCCGCCGTAGAGGCGCGGCACATCGAGCAGCCGTTCACCCAGCACGGCCATGGCCAGGTTGCGACCCCAGCTCATGGGTGGCAACAGGTGGAAGATGCGGCCGTTGCGCTGCGAGCGTGCCTGCACCCAGGCGTTGCGCGGCCAGCGTTCGTTGGCCCACCCATGCAGCAAGGGTGCGGGGTCGGCCAGTGCGCCGGGCTCTCGGGCCAGCCGCCGGCCCAGGCTCCAGGCGTCTTCCAGGGCCATGGCGGCGCCTTGTGCGAGGTAGGGGCGCATGGGGTGGGCGGCATCGCCCAGCAGGGCCACACGCCCGCTGCCATGGGCCCACGGCCCGGTGATGAGGGGGCGCTCGAACAGCGGCCAGCGCAGCCACTGGGGCACGGCGTGCAGCACCGCGTCCAGCGCGGGCGCGACGCGGCCCATGGCCACGCGCAGATCGGCCAACTCGGCGGCGTGGCTCCAGTTCTGCGCGTCGCCGTCCAGCGCGCCTTGCACGATCACCACCACGTTGAGGTGGTCACCGCGCCGTACCGGGTAACACACCGCGTGCATCTTCGGACCCAGCCAGGCCACCACGTCGCGTTGGCGCTGGTCGGCGGGCAGGTTTGATTGGTCCACCAGGCCGCGGTAGGCGATGTGCCCGGTGGGCACAGGCATGTCATCGCCCAGCAAGGGCACGCGCACCCGGCTCCACAGGCCGTCGCAGCCCAGCAGCAGGCGGCCACTGGCGCTGGCGCCACCCGACAGCTGGACCGACACCGAGCCCTCGCCCGCCTGCCAGCCCAGCACGGCGCGGCCCAGGGTGGTCTGGGCCTGTGGCTGCGACGCCACCGCCTGCCACAGCAGCGTGTGCAGATCGGCACGGTGCACGGTGGCGTAGGGGTGGCCGTAGCGCGCCCGCGCCCGTTCGCCCAGGCGCAGGCGCCCAAGTTCGGCACCGCCCGGCGCATCGCGCACCACCAGTGCGTCGGGAAAGGCGGCCACCTCGCGCAGTGCGTCGAGCAGGCCCCACTCGGCCAGCACCCGCACCGCATTGGGCCCGAGTTGCAGGCCGGCGCCTACCTCGGCCAGCCGCTCGGTCTGTTCGAACAGGCGCACACTCAGGCCAGCACGGGCTGCGGCCAGCGCAGCGGCCAGGCCGGCGATGCCGCCACCGGCCACCAGCACCGCTGTGTCTATCGGGGTTGTCATGGGGTGGCATTGTGCCGTCAGGCTGGTTGCCAGCCTATGCCCGGCTTTATCATGGCCCTTGCCATGGTCACGCCCTCGCCCTCCCCCCATGTGCTGCGCTACCGGGCGCTGCCATTGAGCCTGTTGTGGCGCCAGCTTGGCGGACGCGCCACCACCGGGCTGCGTGTGGCCTGGTGGTTCAGCCTGGTGGCCAGTGTGTTGCTGGGGCTGGCCACGGTGGCCTTCGAATGGTCGGGGCTGCCCGTGCGGTTCGGCGGCGCCAACCTCCACCTCACCGTCTACCCACCCTTGACGCTGTGCATGTTGTGGGTGTTGTGTGTGGGCTTCTGGTGGGGGGCGTTGCCGGCCTACGTGGCCACACTGACCCTGGCGCTGCAGGCCGGCATGGCGCCTGAATGGGCGCTGGTGTTTGCGCTGTCCAACCCGCTGGGCTTTTTTGTGCTGGCGGTGGCCTACCGCGCCGTGCAGATGCCGGTGCCGCCGCGCACCGGCAGCACCCTGCTGTTTTTTGTCGCCGTGGCTTTCATCGCGGCGGTGTTTGGCGCCACCGGTTCCTTCATCTGGTCCTACACCGGTCAGGTGGGGCCGGAGGCCGCCTTTGCCATCTGGCAAGGCTGGTGGCTGGGCGGCTTTTTGCAGACGCTGTTTTTTGTGGGCCCGCTGCTGGCCTGGCTGGGGCCCCGGGTGATGGTTTGGCGAGACACGCTGCTGCCGCCCCAGCCCCAGCAATTGCTGCCCCACTGGCAACTTTTTGCCGCTTCCCTGCTGGGCGTGGGTGGTGTGCTGGCGTTTCTCTGGCTGTCCTTTCACCTCGGGCACGGCGCCTGGTCGGCCATGCCAGCGCCGACCACACCCCAAGACGCCCAGCGCCTGCTGCAGGTGGTCAACGAGTACACCCTGGCGGTTTACTGGATCATCACCGTGTTGACGCTGGCGGTGCTGTTTCTGGGCCACCACTTCTTCCAGCACTGGACCGGCGCCTTGGAACGCGCCCGCGAGCGCACCGCCATCGAGCGCGATCTGGCGGTGTCGCGCCACCAGGAGGCCGAACAGGCGCGCCAGGAACTGGCGGCCCGCATCGACGAAATCCAGCTGCTGCAGGCGCAGTTGCGCGAGCAGGCCATGCGCGACCCTCTGACCGGCCTCTACAACCGCCGCCACCTGCAAGACGCCCTGCCGCGCGAACTCAAGCGCGCCCAACGTTCGGGCACGGGCGTGGCGGTGGTGGTGCTGGACCTCGACCATTTCAAGCGGGTCAACGACGAACACGGGCACGCCATGGGAGACCGGGTGCTCATGGCCGTGGCCGACCTGCTGCAGGCGCAGACCCGCGCCGAGGATTTCTGTGCCCGCTATGGGGGTGAGGAATTCTGCCTGGTGCTCCCCGGCGCCAACGCCGACCAGACACTGGCGCGCCTGCACGCCCTGCAACAACACTACGCGCAGCTGTGCATACAACACGGCAGCGCACAGGTGAGTGGGCTGGGTTTTTCGGCTGGCGTGGCGGTGTACCCACAGGACGGCGACAGCGACGAGGCCTTGCTCAAGGCCGCCGACCACGCCCTCTACCGCGCCAAAGCCGAGGGCCGCAACCGCGTCTGCCTGTCGGCCCTGGCCTGATGTGGCCTCAGCGGCTGTTCAGGCGATTCGGTTGAACCAGAGCAGCGACAAACCCGCCGACAACGTGGCGAACACCGCCGCCAGCAGTGCCAGCAGGCCGGAGATTTCGGTCTCTTTTTTCTCCACCGTCAGGCGGGTGCTCAGCGTCTCGTACACCTTCTTGAGGTTTTCCGCCGTGCCGGCGTAGTAGTACTCGCCCTGGGTGCGGTCGGCCACCTCCTTCAGGGTTTCTTCGTCCAGCCGCACGCGCATGGACCAGCCTTCGAAGCCAATCGTTTCGCCCTCCACCGTGCCCACGCCAACGGTGTAGACGCGCACGCCGCGGTCGGCCGCCATCTTGGCCGCTTCCATGGTATCCACCCCGGTGGTGCGCTGGCCATCGGTCAGCAGGATGATGGCGGCCGAGCTGTAGGAGCCCGGTGGCACCGGCGTGTGTTCCTTGGGCTCGGTCTTTTTCTGGTCGATGGCCAGGCCGCGCGGGCGGTCGCGGCCGTACATCATGGACGAGAGATCGATGCCGGCGTCGGGAAAAATCTCCGACAAAGACACCACGATGGCGCTGCCGATGGCGGTGGCGCGCTGCATCTGGAACTTGTCGATGGCCGCCACCAGGTCCTCGCGGCTCAGCGTGGGCGACTGCACCACCTGCGCCGTGCCCGCAAAGGCCACGATGCCCACCTTCACATGGCGCGGCAGCTCCGCCAGAAATGCCTTGGCCGCGTTCTGCGAAGCCACCAGGCGGTTGGGCTCGACGTCGGTGGCGCGCATGCTGCCCGAGACGTCCATGGCCAGGATGATGGTCTGTTGCAACGAGGGCAAGGTGAGCGTGGCGAAGGGCCGTGCCGCCGCCAGCAGCATGGCGCTGAGCGCCAGCAGGAACAGCACGGGCGGCACGTGTCGGCGCCACTGCGAACCGCCGGCCATGGCCTCGCGCACGATGGCCAGACTGGCGTAACGCACCGCCGTTTTTTTCTTGCGGCGCAAGAGCCAGAAATACACCAACAGCAGCAGCGGCACGATCAGCAGCAGCCACAGAAACTGCGGCCAAAAGAAGGTGAGCGGGATTTTCATGGCCATCCTCCTGGTCAGTCAGGCGGCGTTCAAGTGGCGCGGCAAGGCCGCGCCGCTGTGTTGATGCTGGCGGCGCCGACGCAGCTCGACAAAACGCAGCAAGGCCTCGACCAGATCGTCATCGGTGGACAGCTCCAGCGTGTCCACTGCGGCCTGCGCCAGGCCCTCGCGCAGCTCGGCCTCGCGCTGGGCGGCGATGCGGGCAAAGCGGTGGCGAAAGCCGGCATCGTGGGTGTCCACCACCAGGTGCTCGCCGGTTTCGGCGTCGCGCAGGGTCAGCAGGCCCAGGTCGGGCAGCTCCAGCTCCAGCGGGTCCAGCAGGCGCACGGCCACCACGTCGTGGCGCAGCGCCAGCCGCCCCAGCGCCGCATGCCAGCCGGGCTGGCTGATGAAGTCCGACACCACAAACACGGTGGAACGGCGCTTGAGCACCGGCATGGCGGCGGCCAGCAGCTCGTGCAGGCGGGTGGTGTCGCCATCGGCGGGGGCCACGTCGGGCGGGTTCATGGCGTGCAGGATTTCCAGCAGGTGCTGGCGGCCGTTGCGTGCGGGCAGCACACGGTTCAAGCCGCCGCCATAGAGCAGCGCGCCCACCCGGTTGCCGTGGCGCGAAAGCAAGCGCGCGAGCACGGCCACAAACTCGCGCGAGAGGCGGCGCTTGGTCTGTGTGCCGGAGCCGAAGTCCACCGAGGCGCTGAGGTCGAGCAAAAACCACGCGTTCATGTCGCGGTCTTCCATGAACTGCCGCACGTGGGGCAGGCCCAGGCGCGCGGTCACGTTCCAGTCGATGTGGCGCACGTCGTCGCTGGGCTGGTATTCGCGCAGGTCGGCCAGGTCCAGCCCGGCGCCGCGCATCAGGGTGCGGTGGTCGCCCTGCAGCAGGCCGTCCAGGCGCTTGAGCACAGTCCACTCGATGCGGCGCAACAGGACAGCCGCTGGCTCAGGTGGCGCCGGGGTGTTCGGGGGCAGGCGGGACGCCATGGCAGCCTCAAGCGGCGCGTTTTTCGTGTTCCAGCGGCTTGGCCGGTGGCGGTATCTTGGCCATGATCTTGTCCACCACCTGGTCGGCTGTGAGGCCTTCGGCCAGGGCTTCATAGGACAGAACCACGCGGTGTCGCAGCACGTCGGGCACCAGGTCCACCATGTCTTCGGGCAAGGCGTAACTGCGCCCGCGCAGCATGGCCAGGGCGCGCGCGCCCTCGGTCAGGCCGATGGTGGCGCGCGGGCTGGCGCCGAAGGTGATGAAGCGGCCCAGGTCTTTCAGGCCGTGCGCCTCCGGCTTGCGCGTGGCCGACACCAGCTTGACCGCGTACTGCACCAGCGACGGATCAACGTACACCTGCCGGCACTGCGCCTGCAGCGCGGCCAGCTGTTCGGTGCTGGCCACGGGCACCACGTCGATGCGCGGGCCGGTCACGCGCTCGACGATGACGTACTCCTCCTCGTCGGTGGGGTAGTCCACCAGCACCTTCATCATGAAACGGTCCACCTGGGCCTCGGGCAGCGGGTAGGTGCCCTCCATCTCGATCGGGTTCTGCGTCGCCATCACGAGGAAGGGCTCGGGTACCTTGTGCGACTCGCCGGCGATGGTCACCTGGCGCTCCTGCATGGCTTCCAGCAGCGCGCTCTGCACCTTGGCCGGCGCGCGGTTGATCTCGTCGGCCAGCAGCA
>CAYUAH010000031.1:0-18839 GCA_964442375.1 uncultured Hydrogenophaga sp.
CAAGAAGATGCTTGCCTACCTGGCCACCCACGCCGAGATGTTTGGCACCAACAACCAGTTCACCCTGCTCAACGTGCAGATGCCGCTGCCCCCGCGCGCCCGTGCGGCCGTGGGCGCCGAGGTGGTCAAGAGCTACCACGACGAAGAGGCCACCAAGGTGTTTGGTCCGGTGACCAAATTCCTCAAGCGCCACAACATCGAGCCCGAGACCGTGAGCAAGGTGGGCCACCCTGGCGAGTTGATCGCCAAGACCGCCGACAGCGGCAAGTTCGATCTGGTCATCATGGGTTCGCACGGCCACAGCGCGCTGGGCAACCTGGTGATGGGCTCGGTGGCCACCAAGGTCATGGCCCACTGCGGCACGCCGGTTCTGCTGGTACGCTGACGCTCGCCTGACCGGGGCAGACCTTGCTCAAGCAGATCCGCCCCGACCAGCTGCGCCTGGGCATGTACATCCAGGGCTTTGAGGGCTCGTGGATGGACCACCCCTTTTGGCGCAGCCGTTTTGTGCTCGAAGAACCCAAAGACCTGGCACGCGTGCTCGCCAGCGGCGTCACGGGCGTCTGGATCGACATCACGCTGGGCGACGATGTGGCCACCGGCGCCGTCGAGGCCCGGCCTGCCGAACCGCCGCCCGCCGCGCCTGTGCAGGCCGAGCCCGAACCCACCCTCGCCACCCCGCAGACCCCTTGCAGCCTGCGCGACGAGATGGCGCGTGCGGCCGGCATCTGCCTGGCGGCACGCGACGAAATGACGCGCATGTTTGCCGAGGTGCGCATGGGCCGCGCGGTGGACACCGGCGTGGTGCGCGAGCTGGTGCAGGACATCACCGAATCGGTGATGCGCAATGGCAGCGCCATCATCAGCCTGGCGCGCCTGAAAACCGCCGACAACTACACCTACATGCATTCGGTGGCGGTGTGTGCGCTGATGGTGTCGCTGGGCCGCCAGCTCAAGCTCAGCGCCGCCCAGATCGGCGACGCCGGTTTTGCCGGCCTGGTGCACGACATCGGCAAGGCCCTGGTGCCCATGGAGGTGCTCAACAAGCCTGGGCGTCTGACCGATGACGAATTCGAGCAGGTCAAGTCGCACCCGCGCAAGGGCTGGCAACTGCTCAAGGACAGCGGCGTGATCCACCCGGTGGCGCTGGACGTGTGCCTGCACCACCACGAGCGCATGGACGGCGCGGGGTACCCCGACCAGCTCGCAGGCGATCAGATCAGCCTGATGGCGCGAATGGGCGCGGTCTGTGACGTGTACGACGCCATCACCTCGAACCGGCCCTACAAAGCCGGCTGGGACCCGGCGGAGTCGCTGAGCCGCATGGCCAAATGGACCGGCGGGCATTTCGATCCGCGCGTGTTCCAGGCCTTTGTGCGCAGCCTGGGCATCTATCCGGTGGGCTCGCTGGTCAAGCTCAACAACGAAAAACTGGCGGTGGTGATCGACCAGTCGCCGCGCTCGCTGCTCAAACCCATCGTCAAGGTGTTCTACTCGCTGCGCCACCAGGAGCGCCTGCCGCCCCAGGAGGTCGATCTCTCGGCGCCCAACACCAAGCTGCAGATCCTGGGCCGCGAAGACCCGGCCGACTGGCCCTTTCCGGACCTCAACGACATCTGGTCGGGCGGCGCCGCGCAGCCCGCCTGAGGGTGTGCAGCGCGCGGCCTCTCAGCGTGCGTTCAAGCCTTCGAAGCAGCTGGTCATCACCATGTCGATGATGGCGTCGTCGCTGTGGCTGCCGCTGGCGCGCAGAAAACCGAGCACCGGATCGCAAGCGCGCGCGTACAGGGTGTAGAGCACGGCGATGGGCGGCAGGTTGCGGTTGAGGCTGCCGTCAGCCTGTGCCGCTTCGATCCACGCGCCCAGGCGGTCACTCACATTCATCAGCCCGTCCATGTAGTCGGCGTTGACCATCAGGTTGGCACGCAGGCTGGAGTTTTCGCTCGGCAGCGAAGGCATTTCACCGGCCAGCTGCACTTCCATGGTCCAGCGCGCCACCGCCTTGAGCAAATCGATGGGCGGGCGGCGGGTGTCCAGCGCGTCCAGAAAAGCCACGGCCCGCTGCATCACCCGCACCATGGCGGCGGCGGCCAGGTCTTCCTTGCTCGGAAAGTGCTTGTAGAGGCTGGCCTTGGCAATGCCCACCTCGGCGGCCACCTCGTCCACCGTCATGGCGTCGAATCCCTTTTCGGCCAGCAGGCGGTTGACGGCCTGAATGATCGCGTCTTCACGCGCCTGGTGCATCTGCTCCCGGAAACTGCGCTTGGCAGGGGGCGACTTCAATACGGCTGAGGACATCCGGCTGTTTTCTCCTGGCGCGATGGTGCACCAAATCAACATGCAAGTCTATATCCCCACTCGAATGAATGAAAATAAACTGTCTGGTAATTTTTCAGTCTGTTTGGTTAATATTCGACCTCGCAAGTCGGCACCGCTCTCGCTGAGCTTGTTTGTTCAACCACCTGTGAGGCACCCATGCGCATTCCACGACGTTCCCTGCTGATGCTGGCTGCGGCCAGCGCCGGTTCCACCCTGCTGACCGCCTGCGGTGGCAGCGACGACCACAACCCGCCCAAGAACCTGGTCGAAGTGGCGCAGAGCCTGCCCGACTTCAGCATCCTGGTCGAAGCCGTGGTGGCCGCCGACCTGGCCACCACCCTGAGCGGCACGGGTCCGTTCACCGTGTTCGCACCGACCAATGCCGCCTTTGCGGCACTGCTGGCCGAACTGGGCGTGACCAAGGAAGCCCTGCTGGCCAACCAGGCGCTGCTCACTGCCGTGCTGACCTACCACGTGTTGCCCGCCAAGGTGGAAGCCAGCGCGGTGCCGGGCGTGCTGGGCCAGCCCATCACCACGGTGCAGGGAGGCGTGTTCAAGATCGAATCGAACAGCGGCCTGAAGATCACCGACGGCCGCAACCGCGTGGCCACCATCACCGCCACCGACGTGGCGGCCAGCAACGGCGTGATCCACGTGATCGACAAGGTCATCCTGCCGGCCGACAAGACCATTGTGCAAACCGCCATCGCCTCGGCGCCCGAGTTCACCTTGCTGGTCGAGGCCGTGCAAGCCGCTGACCTGGTGGACGCCCTGAGCGCCGCTGGCCCCTTCACCGTGTTCGCGCCCACCAACGCCGCCTTTGCCGCCGCACTGACCGAACTGGGCACGACCAAAGAGGCCCTGTTCGCCAACACCGCGCTGCTGACCGCCGTGTTGACCTACCACGTGGTGCCGGGCCGCGTGTTCAAGGCCCAGGTGCCGCTGAACACGCCCATCACCACGCTGCAAGGCGCCACCCTCACGGTCGGCAGCGACCTGGCCATCAGCGACCAGGCCGGCCGCAAAGCCAGCATCGTGGCCACCGATGTGATGACCAGCAACGGCGTGATCCATGTCATCGACAAGGTGATCCTGCCGTTGGCGCCGGCCTGAACACCATGATCCAAACGCCCGCCCGACACCCGCGGATGGCGGGCGGTTTCACGACTGGCGCAACTGCGCGACCGCCTCGCGCCGCAGCGCGGCACTCAGGTTGTCCAGCACGTCCGACGCCAGGTTCCAGCAATGCCAGTAGAGCTTGACGCCCTGCGAATGCGCAGGCGCCACGTTGAGCAGCGCGCCTTGAGCCAGTCGCTCGCGCACCAGCAGCTCGGGCACCACACTCACGCCCCAGCCGCGCTGTGCCGCCATGACCTGGCCCTCTGACGACGGCACATAGAGCTGACGCAGCATCACCCGTTGCAGGCCAAAGGCGCGTGCCACGAACTCGCGCTGCATGTCGTCCTTGCGGTTGAAGGTGATGAAGGGCATCTGGTGGAAGTTGTGGGCGTTCAGGCCGGCCGGCAGGTGGCGTTCGGCAAAGGCGGGCGAGGCCACGGCCACGTAGTCCATGGTGCCCAGCGCGTCCATCTTGCAGCCGCGCAGCGCCTGGCCGATGGAGGTGACGCAACCCAGCACCTGGCCTTCGCGCAGCCATTCCTGGGTGAAGTCCTGATCGTCGTGGATGATTTCAATCGGCAGTCCACTGTGCGCCAACGGCGTGAGCGCGCCCAGCGCCCAGGTAGCGATGCTGTCGGCGTTGATGGCCACCGAAATGCGCTCGTCGTCGCGCCCACCGCCGGTGGAGCTGGGCGCCAGCTCTTTCAGGTCGCGCTCCAGGTCGGCGCGCAGCAGCCGCATCATCTTGGCGTGTTTGAGCAGCAGCTGCCCGGCCTGTGTGGCCTTGAGCGGCCGGCTGCGCACGATCAGCACCGTGCCCACCTGCGCCTCCAGCGCGCGCAGGCGCTGCGACACCGCCGACTGCGTGATCGACAGGCGCTGCGCGGCGCGCTCGAAACCGCCTTCCTCGATGATGGCGGCCAGGCATTCCAGGGCGTCGGGGTCGAAGGTGCTCATGGCATTGTTCCATTAGTACATCTGATGTTTTTCAATTTAGTTTAATTTCACTTCAAATTCAAGCCGGTTTTTCCCATACTGCGCAACAGTCAAATTTTTCCAAGGTGGACGCTATGCGAGTGGTTGTATTGGGTGCCGGCATCATCGGCGTGAGCACCGCCTGGCATTTGCTGGAGCGCGGCCACGAGGTCACCCTGGTGGACCGCCAGCCCGACGCGGCGCTGGAGACCAGCTTTGCCAATGCGGCGCAGATTTCGGTGAGCTACTGCGAGCCCTGGGCCAACCGCGAGGCGCCGCTGAAGGCACTGAAGTGGATGTTCTCGCCCACCTCGCCACTGCTGTTCCGCCCACAAATCGACCCCGACCAGTGGAAATGGGGCCTGCAGTTCCTGGGCCAGTGCAACGACGCGGCCTTCGAGCGCAACGTGGCGCAGCTGGTGGCCCTGGGCGCCTTCAGCCACGCCACCCTCAAGGAGATGGTGGCCGCCACCGGCATCGAATACAACCGGCTGGAGCGTGGCATCGCGCACTACTACACCGACACCAAGTCCTTTGATGGCGCGGCCAGCGCGGCCGAGGTGATGCGCCGCCACGGCGTCAAACGCCGGGTGATCTCGCGCGACGAGTTGCTGAACATCGAACCCGCGCTGCGCGCTTTTGGCGATCGCATCGTGGGCGGCACCTACACCGAAACCGACGAACACGGCGATGCCCGCGTGTTCACCCAGAAGCTGGCCGCACTGTGCGAACAGAAGGGCGCGCGCCTGCTGTTCAACCACGACATCGAACAACTGCAGACCGCCAGCGGCGAGTTGCAGAGCGTGCGCGTGCGCGACCGCCTCAGCGGCGAAGTGCGCACCCTCGTGGGTGACGCCTTCGTGGCCGCCTGCGGCTCCTACACCACGCCGCTGCTCAAGACGGTGGGCATCCGCGTGCCCATCTACCCCGGCAAGGGCTACAGCGCCACCCTGCCCCTGCTCAAGCCGGCACTCGCACCCAGCGTGAGCATGATCGACGACGGCCTGAAGATCGCCATTTCGCGCCTGGGCGACCAGCTGCGCGTGGCCGGCACCATCGAACTGGGCGGCTTTGACCTGTCGCTGGACACGCCACTGGCCAAAAAGCGCTGCGAGATGCTGGTGCGCCGCATCGAGGAGGTGTTCCCCGGCGTGGCCGACACGCGCACGCCCGAAGAAGGCGGCAACCCGCAGTTCTGGACCGGCCTGCGCCCGGCCACCCCCACCAACATCCCGCTGATCGGCCGCACGCAGGTGGGCAAGCTGTGGGTCAACGCCGGCCACGGCACCCTGGGCTGGACCCACGGCGCCGGCTCGGGTCGCGCCCTGGCCGAGCTCATCAGCGGCGAAGTGCCGGCCATGAACTTCAAGTTCCAGGGCATGGGTGTGGGAGCGGGCAGCAGCGCGGCCCACTGGAAACAGCACAGCATCGCGGCCTGAAGCCAGCCAGCACGCTCAGTGCAGGCGGCCTGGGGGTCGCATGCCCGGCGCAGTGTCTGCCAAAAAGGACAACACGGCGCCATCAAACGCCTCCGGCGCTTCCAGGTTGGGCCAGCGGCCCACACCAGGCAACACGGCACAGTGCGCCAGGGGCAGGTCCAGCGCCATGGCCTGCACACGCTCGGGTGTGGCAACGGCATCGAACTCGCCAGCGAGCAGCAAGGTAGGCACCAACACTTGGGCCAATGCGGCGCGGCGGTCGAAGCGCACCAGGGCGTCCAGTGCCCGCCGGTAGGTGGACGGAAACACCCCGCCCAGGGCGTGTTCGGCGAGTTGTGCGCCTTCGGGGAGTGAACCCGGCCCCACCAGCCGGGGCACCAGGCGCTGCGCCAGCCCACGCATGGTCTCGCCGGCGTCCAGCGGCGTGGTGCGGTCGTTCACATAGGCGTCGCGCTGCGCGGCCGGCAGGTCGTCAAAGGCGGCCAGCGTGCCACTCAGAATCAGGCGGTTGACCAGCTCGGGGCGGCGCAGCACCACCTCCTGCGCCACCATGCCGCCCATGCCCTGCCCCAGCAGGATGACCGAGGCGTGTGAGCCATCGGGCCGCTGGGTCAGGGCCTCGATGAGCGCCGCACAACGCGCCGCCAGTCCTTTGAAATCGTAGGGTTCGATGGGCGGGCTGTGGCCGTAGCCGGGCATGTCCCAGGCCACGGCCTGGTAGCCCTGCGTGGCAAAACTTTCCACCTGGGGTGCAAACGCCAGGTGGCTGGCGTCCACGTCGTGCAACATGAGCAGAACCGGGCCCCGGCCCAGGGTGGTGAATCGCGGCAACATGCCCCCATGGTACGCGCAGGCGGAGGGCTGAAGGCATACTTGGGGCCCTCCATGCCAGTCACTCCCGGCCCCTTGGCCCACCTGCCTCCGCCCAGCGCGCGCGACTTCCGCGACGCCCTGGGCATGTTCGCCACCGGCGTCACCATCGTCACCGCACGCGCGGCCGATGGCGGCCTGGTGGGCCTGACCGCGAATTCCTTCAACTCGGTCTCGCTGTCGCCACCGCTGGTGCTGTGGAGCCTGTCTCAGGCTGCCGCCTCCATGGCCACCTTCGCCAGCGGATCGCACTACGCCATCAACGTGCTGGGCGCCGACCAGCGCGCCCTGGCCGAGCGGTTTGCGACCAAGAACGTGGACCGCTGGCGCGACGTGGCCTACACCGACGGCGTGGGCGGCGCGCCGCTGCTCGACGGCGCGGTGGCGGTGTTCGAGTGCTTCAACCGCAGCCGCTACGAAGAAGGCGACCACGTGATCTTCGTGGGCGAGGTGGAGCGCTGCCAGCACCGCGCGGGTGCCTCGCCGCTGCTCTTCCACGGCGGGCAGTTTTACACCGAACACCCGCTGTGACGGTTGCCCGCAGCGGGCCATAATCTGCCATCAGCCTGCTACCCCAAGGGGTAGGGGCAACGATGACGGAGACACACCCCATGGACCACGCGGAACTGGCCAGACGGCTGGGCGCAACGACCCTGTTTTCGCAGCTGCCGCGCCCGACGCTGAGCGCGCTGCTCGCGCGTTGCCCGCGCCGGCAGTGGCCCGCCGGGGCCAGCTTGGCCGATGGCGCGCGCCACCACATCGTGTTGCTCGAAGGCCGCCTGCAAGCGCGGCGCCACTGGACAGCGGCCGACGGTCTGCCGCAACACAGCGCCTGGGAGGTGGCTGTGGAGACCGACGGGCCAGGCTTCTCGCTTCTGAGTGCGGCCGCCAGCGGCATCACGGTGTTGGCTGCCACATCGGTGGATTGCCTGCTGATCCCCAGCGACGAGCTCGACGAGTTGCTGGGCTGGGCCGAGCTGGACGGTCACCTGGCGCTGGCACGCCACCTCAAGGTCTTTCACCAGCTGCCGCTGGAGCGGGTGCAACAGGCCTTTGAGCGCATGGCCGAGATCGACGTGAAAGCCGGCGACAGGGTGGTCACGCAGGGGGAGCCGGGCGACAGCTACTACATCATTCTCTCGGGGCAGGCACAGGTGTGGGTGACCGACCCCATCAGCGACGAGACCCGCATGGCGGCGGTGCTGGGCGACGGCGATGCCTTCGGCGAGGAGGCGCTGCTGGTGGAGGGCAACCGCACGGCCACCGTGACCATGCTCACGCCCGGGCGGCTGCTGCGCCTGGCCAAAGCCGACTTCGACGACCTGCTCAAGCCCCAGATGGTGCACGTGATCGACCCGCCCACCGCGCGCGACACGTTGGCCCAGGACGCGGCCACGCTGATCGACTGCCGCTACGACATGGAATTTGAAGAAAGCCGCATTCCCGGTGCGCGGCTGGTGCCCCTGGCCACGCTGCGACAGGAAGGCGCGTTTGCGCTCGACCCAGACACCACCTACATCGTCTACTGCCGCAGCGGACGGCGCAGCAGCGCGGCGGCCTTTTTGTTGCGCGAGCGCGGCATACGCGCGCTTTCCCTGCATGGCGGCATCAAGGCTTGGCCCTTCGAGCTGGACAACGGCCCACTTTAAGCAGCTGAGGCTTCCCGGTCAAGCTGGCCCAGCAGCTCGTCCACCGACATCGGCTTGGCAAACAGCCAGCCCTGCGCGCAGCCCACGCCCTGCGCGCGCAGGTAGCTGGCCTGGGCTTCGTGCTCCACCCCTTCGGCCACCATCTTCAGGTCCATGGATTTGCCGATCTCGATGATGTGCGCAATCACGTTCTTGGTCACGGCGTCGGTGCCTATGGTGTCCACGAACAGCTTGTCGATCTTGAGCGCGTCCAGCTCCAGCGTGGTCAGGTAGGACAGGCCGGAATAGCCGGTGCCAAAGTCGTCGATGGCCACGCGGATGCCGATGTCGCGCAGGCTGCGTATGGCGTCGCGCACCGCGTTGGCGTCGATCAGCGCGCGCTCGGTGATTTCCACCGTGACCTGGCCGGTCTGGATGACCGATGCGGCCAGCGCCGACTTGAGCTGCTCGACCGCCGTGCCATCGGCAAAATCGTGTGCCGAAAAATTGATGCTGAACCCGAAATGGGGGTGGCGCCGGTGCAGCGGTGCGACGTCGCGCACAAAGCGTTCGATCACGCAGGCGGTCAGGTCCTGGATCAGGCCATGTTTTTCAGCCACCGCCACGAACACATCGGGCGGCACCATGGTCCCGTTGGGCAGGCGCCAGCGCGCCAGGGCCTCGGCGGCGCACCAGCGACCAGACGCCAGATCGACGATGGGCTGGTAGACCAGGAAGACCTCGCCACGGCGCAAGGCCAGGCGAAGGCGGTTGGCCAGCGACTGGCGGCGTTTGGCCTGCAGCACGATGAGCGCGGCCAGCGCCAGACCCGACACCAGGGCCAGCGGCACCAGGATCAGGGCATTGCTGCGCCATTCGCCGCGCATCTCCGACAGCGGCAACGCGCCATAGACCACGTAGTCGTACTGGGCCGAGCGCTGCACCACGATCAGCTGGTCCTGGCCCTGGAACACGCGGCTGGCGCCAGGCGCGATCGGGGCGCGCAGCCAGGCCTCGGTCATCCTGAATTCGCCTCGGCTGACGGTGATCCGCTGTGTGGTGGCGCCGAACACGCCGAAGGAACCCGTGCTGGCCGTGGGCATGAGGTCGGTGACCAGCCCGGGCACGATGAAGGCGGTGAAGCCGCTGTTCTGGTGGGTGGTGGTGACGAAGCGGTTGTTGCCCGCCAGCGGCAGCACCACCGCCGTGCGCAGCGCAAAACCGTTCTTGCTCACGTGGTCGGGCGGCCCCATGGGGATGCCCTCACCGTGGGAACCGTAGGACGAACACATCAGCCGGTTGTTGCTGACGTGGCCGATCAGACGCAGGGAGCGCGCGTTGATGGTCAGCCGGCGCATCATCTCGATGGCGCCGTCCGAGCAGGGGTTGCGCGACGGGTAGGCCAACAAGGCCTTGAGCGCCGTGTTGTCGAATTGGTCGCTGACCGCGTGGCCGCGCGCCATGACCTCACTGCTGAGGTGGCGCACGCGGTCTTCCAGCGACGACAGGCTTTTCCAGTGCGCCAGCGACAGCGCCACCCCCAGCAGGCAAGCCACCACCAGCGCACCCAGCGCGTAGGGAAGCGGGCCGATGGACTTGTCGTGGATCATGGGTGTGCCGTTGTGACGGCGAATTGTCACATCGACACCCGATGAAGCTGGACCTTTTGCCCAGAGGAAAACCCTAGCTGGCGCTGCAACTCACACTCAGCGGCAGCGGATGACGTGGATGTATTCCTTGCCCACGCTCTGCTGCTCCAGCATCTGGTGCCCGGCCTGCTGGGCAAAGGCCAGGAAGTCGGGCAGGGAACCCGAATCGGTGGCCACCACCCGCAGCACCTGGCCGCTCTGCATTTCGGTCAGCGCCTTCTTGGCTTTCATCAGAGGCAGGGGGCAGTTCAGGCCCCGCGCGTTGAGTTCTCGGTCGATCTGCACAGTCGCTCCATTTCAAATGAGATAGGTCTGTTCATTCACGCATGACCAGCCACAGCTGCAGGCGCAAGCCACCGATGGCACCAAGCACGATGCCGCCCACCGCAATCAGGCTGGTCAGACTCAGGGTGGACAGGCCCGACAGGCCCTGGCCCACGGTGCAGCCGCCCGCTGTGACACCGCCCACGCCCATCAGGAACGCGCCGATCAGGTGCAAGGCGGTGTCCTGTGTGCTGTGAAACCCTTCCCAATGGAAGCTGCGCTTGGCCACCGCGTACACAAATGAGCCCACCACCACGCCCGCCACCGACACCACGCCCAGCGTGAGTTTCATGTTGGCGTCGAAAGACATGAACCATTCCAGCGAGCGCGCCATGGGCGAAGTAAAACTCAGCGCCTGTATGCGCCCGCCTGCGGTGCCGAGGTAGACGCTTTCCAGCGTTTGCGGGTGCTCGGCCACATGGCCCAGGCTGCCCGTCACCCACCACATGGCGGTGATCACCGCGCCAATGCCCAGTCCGGCCAGCCAGTTGACACCCGAAGCGCGGAACTCGCGGCTGGCCAGCGCCCACAGCACCAGCGCGCTGCCCACGGCCCCAGCCAGCAGCAAGCCAGCGCTGGTGGCACTCATGCCCAGCATGGGACCCAACCAAGCAGGCAGAGCGTTACCGGCTTCGATCTCGAAGGCCGCCTTGTCCACCGTCTGCGCGCGCCACATGCCGGTGAGGCCCCGCATGGTGGCGTAAGCGGCAAAACCCATGACAAAAAACACCACCAGCGACTTGAGGTTGCCTTCGCCGATGCGCACCAGCGTCTTGCTGCCGCAACCCGAGGCCAGCACCATGCCAAAGCCGAACAGGGCCCCACCCACCAGTGCCGACAGCCAGATCACGCGCGCGCCGGCGTAGAGGCTTTGTGCGGGGTCGATCCAGCCCAGGTAGGCCATGGCGTAAAAACCCAGCATGGCCACCCCCACCGCCATGCCCCACATGCGCATGCGCACCCAGCACCCGCGTTTCCAGGGCTGCCACCTGGGCCATGTCCATGAAGCTGTCTCCGGTGTTGTGCGAGGGCAAACCCAGACACCCATCCCAGGTGCCGTCACCTGGCATTTGCCAATTGACAATGTTTTACCTTACCCGGATGGGTATGTACAGAGGGGCACACCCTCGCACGCCGGGAGCCGATCAGGCCAGCACCACCGCCTCAAATGCCGGGTGCAGCTCGTCGATCCACACGTTCACCTCGCCCTCGCCCACCTCCAGATGGCCCAGGCAGGTCGCGCCAAAACGCTGCCACTCGCGCAGCGGCGGCAGGCCCTCGTGCTGGTGCACCAGGTGGTCGGCGATCAGGCCCATGGCGACCAGGCGGCGTTCGGTGTCACCAAAACCGCTGTCGCCCAGGCAGGTGAAGTCGTGGTGCAGGCGTATGGCGACCGCCACGGCCAGCGGCAGGCGCCAGGTGCGCGCCACGATGGCGCCCACCACCGCGTGGTCGGTGCGGTGGTTGGCATTTTCGGTCTGGGTGAAGCTGCGGTCCTGGCGGGCCATGGCCTCGGTCAGGGTGCCACCGTAACCTTTGACACCGCCCATCATCACCGGCATGCCCACATGGCAGAACAGGCCGAAGGTGTAGGACAGGCCGGGGTCCATGCCGTAGAGCTGCTGGCCGATGTGCTCGCAGGCGATGGCGCGGCGGGTGGAGGTTTCCCAGAAATGCGCCAACAGCGGTGAATGCACCTGCAGCGCGTGGCGGGTGAGAAAGCCGCTGAGCAGCTTGACCGCCGGTTGCATGCCGAGCACGTTGAGCGCCTGCCCCACGGTGCTCACCGGTTGCTGCAGGCCATAGAGCGGGCTGTTGGCCTGGCGCATCAACGCGGCGGCCATGGCCACGTCGGCGCTGGCGATGCGGGCGATGGTTTCCGGATCGGGGTCGCCCGTGGCGGTGGCGTCCTGCAGCTGCACCAGCAGTTCCGGGCAAGGCGGGATGACGATGTCGCGCACCGGCCCGCTGCGGCGGGCCAGGTCCAGGGCTTGGAGCAGTTGTTCGTTTTTCAATCGACGGGCAGGGCTGCGGTGGAGCGGGTGGCGGCACCATGCCGCAGGGCCCACGCCTCCCATTCTGCCGCAGGCAGGGGTCGGCTGAAGTGGTAGCCCTGCAGCTCGTCGCAGCCCAGTTCGCGCAGGCTGTGGGCGGTGGCCAGGTCCTCCACACCTTCGGCCACCACGCTCAGCCCCAGCGTGTGGCCGAGCGCTATCACGGCGCGGGTGATGGCCATGTCGGCCGGGTCGCTGAGCATGTCGTCCACAAAGGAGCGGTCCACCTTGAGTTTGTCGATGTCGAAACGCTTGAGGTAGGCCAGGCTGGAGTAGCCGGTGCCGAAGTCGTCGATGGACAGTTGCAGGCCCAGCGCCTTGAGCGCGGCCATCTGCGCCTGCGCGGCCACGGCATTGTCCATCAGCTGCGACTCGGTGATTTCCAGCTCCAGGCAGTGCGGGCTCATGCCGGTGCGGGCGATCAGCGCCTGCAGGAAAGGCACGAGGTCGGGGTCGGCCAGCTGCGAGGCCGAGATGTTGACCGAGATGTGGCGCAGGAACAGCGGGTGTGTTTCGTCGCCTGCGGCCAGCGCCTGCCAGTGCACCCAGGCCGCACAAGCCTGCTCCAGCACCCAGGCGCCTATGGGTTTGATCAGCCCGGTCTCTTCGGCCACGGCAATGAATTCGGCCGGCGGCACCGGCCCCAGTGCCACGCTGTCCCAGCGCAACAAGGCCTCGGCGCCCAGCAGTTCGAGGGTGGCGGCATCGACCCGGGGCTGGAAATGCAGGCTGAGTTCGCCACGGTCCTGCGCCTTGCGCAGGTGGTGTTCCACCGACTGGCGGGCCAGTGCGCGCTGGTCGGTCTCCTCGGAATAGAAGCGCGCCATGTCGCGCCCGGTGGCCTTGGCTTCGTACATGGCGGCGTCGGCGCGGCGCATGAGCTCGTCGAGCAACACGCCGTCGTCGGGGTAGACGGCGATGCCCACGCTGCACGAGACGTTGAGTTCGTGCCCATCCACCGGGTGCGCCTGGCGGATCAGCGGAATCAGGCGGCGCTCCACCGTCTGGCGCACTTCGTCCTTGCTGGCCACGTCGCGCATGATGATGACGAACTCGTCGCCGCCCAGGCGGCTCACCGTGTCGTGCCCGCGCACCGCCTGTTTGAGCCGCTCGGCCACCGAACGCAGCAGGCCGTCGCCGATGTGGTGGCCCAGGGTGTCGTTGATGATCTTGAAGCGGTCGAGGTCGATGAACAGCACCGCCACCTGTTTGTGGTGCAGGGCCGCCTGGGTCAGCGCCTCCTGCAGCCGTTGCACACACAGCGAGCGGTTGGGCAGGTCGGTCAAGACGTCGTGGTGGGCCAGGTACTGGATGCGTTCTTCCTTGGCCTTGCGGTCGGTGATGTCGATGCAGATGCCGATGTAGTTGCCAATGCCACCGGCCTTGCCGCCGTCGCGCACGGCCGAGACCATCAGCCAGGCCGGGTAGGTGTCGCCCGAGCGGCGGCGAAAGCGCACCTCGCCCTGCCAGGCGTCCTTGTCCTGCAGCACGCGCTCGATGACCGCACCCAGCGGCACACCTGCGGTTTCTTCCAGCAGAAAACCCAGGTCTTCGCCGATGATTTCGTAGAAGTCGTAGCTGGTGCTGCGGCAGAAGGCCTTGTTGACGCTGAGGATCTTGCGCTCGGCGTCCATGATGATGATGCCCTCGGACGAGGCCTCGAACACCTTGGCCCACAACTCCAGACGCTGCTCCATGACCTTGAGCACGTTGATGGGCGTGAAGGCGGTGAGCACCGCGTCGCGGCCCTGGAACTGCAGGCGGCGCGCCGACAGCACGGCCCACGAGGGCTCGGCACCGCCTTTCCAGCGCACCTCGAATTCGTCCACCACACCGTTGTCGGCCAGGCGCTGGAAGAAGCGCGCGCGCACGCCGGGCTCCAGGCCCTCGCGCCAGGGGTCGCTGCTGCGACCGTTGAGCCAGGGACTCGCAGGCGCGTTGGCGTGCAACACCTCGTGTTCGGGCACCGAGGTGACGACCATGGGGATGGGAAAGGCTTCCACCAGCTCGCGCTGGGCGGCGCTGGCGCGCGCGCTGGCGGCCAGCTCCTGCTGCAGCAGGCGCTCGCGGTCGAGCTGGGCCAGCATCTCGTTGAAGGCCGTCACCAGGCGGCCAATTTCGTCGCGGCTGTTCCACTCGGCGCGCAATCGGTGGTCGCCGCTGCGCCGCACTTCATCGGCCACGCTCGCCAGATGGCCCAGCGGCTTGGCGATCTGGCGCGCCACCAGATAGACCAGGCTCAGGATGCAGGCCAACAAGGCCAGCGCGGTGCCCAGGTGCAGCCACATGCGGCCGTACAAGCCGTCCACCCGTTTGTCCAGCAGGTCATCCAGCGCATGTATGCCCACCTGCCAGGTCTGGCGCAGGTTTTCGAGCAGCAGGTGGTATTCCACCTGCAGGGCCATGCGGTCGCGCTCCAGCGTGCCTTCGGCGGCCATGGCCTGCACCAGCGTCTGAAAGCGCTGGGCGTTGTCGCGCAGCGCCTCGCGCGAGGCGCGCAAGCGCTGCTGCAGCTCCGGCCCGCCGGCCACAAACGCCTGGCCGTAGTCGGCCTCAACGCCATGCACCACGGCTTCCAGCCGTCCGGCCAGGGTCAGCAGCTCGGCGGCGCGGCGGGTCACCTGGGTGGCGGTGGTGGCGCTGTGCTCACCGGGGCGCGTCTGTTCTTCCACAAAACGCCGGGTGTCGTAGACCACCTGCAGCAGCTCGGGGAAACGCAACACCACCAGCGACATGACGTAGTAGCTGTCGAGGTCGGGGTCGAGGATGAGGTTGGACTGGTTGCCCACCGTGGTCAGCAGATCGCGGCCCTGGCGCAACACCTTGTCGTGCGCACCGGCTTCGGGCGTGCCGGGGCCGCCCAGGCGCTCCAGCGTGGCGGCAAATGCGGCGCTCTGGT
This sequence comes from uncultured Hydrogenophaga sp., assembly GCA_964442375.1. GTDB lineage: Bacteria > Pseudomonadota > Gammaproteobacteria > Burkholderiales > Burkholderiaceae_C > Hydrogenophaga. The sequence goes on from CAYUAH010000031.1 coordinate 15,277, forward strand.
CGGCGGTTTTGAGCACCTCGTCGTGGGCCAAGCGCATGGCCGCCAGCGCCTGCAGGTGGGCCGGCGACAGCAGCGGCACATCGCCCTGCTGCAGGAAGACGGCCATCAAGGCCTCGCTGGCGGCAGCGGTGTAGGCCGAGCCGACGGTTTCCTTGCCGGTGAAGTCGATGGCGAGGAATTTTTCGTGGATCAGGATGCCCGAAACGTAGATGACCGCGCTCAGGTCCAGCAGGTAGATGAGCATGAGCTTGCGGCCCACGCTGAGCCGGCCCAACCAGCTTGAAATGCGCTGAACAATCGCCATGGCTGCCTTGCTTTCTCTGACGGGGCGCCGCGTCGGGGCGCCAATTGTCAAATTAAGCAAGTTTCGAGCCACAGCGCACCAAGCTGGGGCGCCGGCCGGCCGGCATCAACTCTTTTTGGCCAGGCCCAGGCGTTCGATGGTGGCTTTTTCGGCCGCGAAGGTGCGCGCCGCGTAGGCGGTGTAGTCGGCCGTGTTCATGTAGATCACCGGCTGGAAAAACTTGTCCAGCGCGGCCAGCACCTTGGGGTCTTCCAGCGTGGCCTTGAAGGCGTCGTGGAGCACCTTGACCACGGCCGGGTCCATGTTCTTGGGGCCGCCGATGCCAAAGGGCGATTCGGTGATGGTGTCCCAGCCGCTTTCCTTGACGGTGGGCACGTCGGGGAAGGCCTTGTTGCGTTTGCTGCCCAGGGTGGCCAGCAGGCGCAGCTTGCCGCTCTGCACATGGGGCGCGAATTCGGTGGTGCCGCTCATCACGCGGATGTGGCCGCCCAGGATGGCCTGCATGATTTCGGCCGAGCCTTTGTAGGCAATGGGGTTGAGCTGGATGCCGGCCTTGTCGCTGAACTCCTCAATGGCCAGGTGGGGCGTGGTGCCGGTGCCGGTGTGGCCGTATTCGAGCTTGCCGGGGTTGGCCTTGGCGTAGGCCACCATGTCCTTGAGCGTCTTGAAGGGCGCGTCGGCCGTACAGGCGATGCCGAAGGTGTAGCCGGTGAGGCAGGCGATGTGGGTGATGTCCTTGACCGGGTCAAAGGCCATCTGCTGCATGTGGGGCAGGCGATAGATGCCCAGCGGCAGCTGGGTCAGCAGGTAGCCGTCGGGTTTGGCGTTGACCATGGCGGTGGCACCCAAGGTGCCGCCGGCACCCGGCTTGTTGTCCACAACCACCGCCACGCCCAGGGCGCGCGAGGCGCTTTCGGCAAAGGCGCGCATCACCGCGTCGCTGCTGCCTCCGGCCGGCCAGGGCGCAATCAACGTGATGGGACGCGAGGGAAATTTGTCCTGTGCCAGCGCCGGCAAGGCCACGGTGGCGGCGGCACTGGCGGAAGCCGCCAGCACCTGGCGGCGGTTGAAGGAAGGGGTGGTCATGGCGAAGACTCCTGGGTTGGATGTGAAGCCGCCTGACATTACGGTGAAGCGGCAGGGCCTGACCAGCGGACTCACCCTAGGGACCGGCCCCCGTCAGTCGCGCGAGCGACTGGCCGCCGTCGGCAGGAAGTGGCTTTGCAGCGCCGCCAGCGCATGGCGCACTTTGGCCGGCAAATCGTCGCGCCGGGGCGTGAGCGCCCACACCGGGATGGGTTCCAGCGACCAGCCGGGCAGCACCGGCACCAGACGGCCTTCGGCGAGGGCGCGGCGGGCGTCCTCGGCCACCGCCACGGTCACGCCCCAACCGGCCTCGGCCATGGCCTGCAAGGCCGTGACCTGGCTGGACAACACCCTGGCTTCCAGGCGCTGGCTTTCGCGTTCGCCTTGGGGGCCGGTGAAGTGCAGCACCTCGGCGCTGCCGCTGCGCGGCGGCAGCCCCAGCCAGTCGTGCGAGGCCAGTTCACGCGGGTGCTGGGGCCAACCGCGCTGATCGAGGTAAGCCGGCGCCGCGCACAGGCGGCGCGGCAACTGGCCCAGGGGTCGGGCCACCAGGGTGGAGTCGGCCAGGGGGCCTGCGCGCAAGGCCAGGTCCACCCGCGCGGCCAGCAGGTCGATGGGGGTGTCGTCCAGCAGCAGGTGCAGACGCAGCCGGGGGTGGCGGCGCAGGGGTTCGAGCGCACGCGCCAGCAAGGGGCCAAGGCCGATGGGCGCGGCCAGGCGCAACTCGCCCTCGGGTTCGTCGCGCAGGCGCGCCAGCGCAGCGTGGGCATCGCGCGCCTGGGCCGCCATCGCCGCGCAGGCCGGGAAATAGCGCTCGCCGGCCTCGGTCAGGCTCAGCGCGCGGGTGGAACGGTGCAGCAGCGACAGGCCCAGCGACTGCTCCAGCTGCCGCAGCTGCTGGCTCAGGGCCGAGGGTGTGCAGCCCACGCGCCGGGCTGCCGCGCTGATGGAGCCGGCTTCAACGATCTCGGCAAACAGCGCCATGCGCTTGAGTTGCTCGCTCCAGTGGCTTGTATTCATTAGATTTTCTACAAAGAGAAGGCGCCCAATGCCTTCTACCGCATCAACTTGTAAGCAATCAAACTATGTTCCATCTTCCATCAACCGACAAGGACATCGTCATGAACATCGCACTGATAGGCGGCACCGGTTTTGTGGGCAGCGCCCTGCTGGACGAACTGCTGGCGCGCGGGCACCAGGTGACGGCGCTGGCGCGCCACCCGACAAAATTCCCGGCCCCCACGGGTCTGCGGGTGCACGCGGCCGACGTGCTGGACGCGGCCCAAGTGGCCGCTGCGGTGGCCGGCCACGACGCCGTGCTCAGCGCCTTCAACCCGGGCTGGGGCGAGGCCGACATCTACCGCCTCTACCTGGCGGGTTATGAGGCGATCATCGCCGGCACACGCCAGGCCGGCGGGCCGCGCCTGCTGGCTGTGGGCGGCGCCGGCAGCCTGGAGGTGGCGCCAGGCGTGCAGCTGGTGGACAGCCCAGACTTTCCGGCCGAATGGAAACAGGGCGCACTGGCCGCACGCGACCTGCTGACGCGCCTGCGTGGTGAACAGGGGCTGGACTGGTCCTTCGTGTCGCCGCCCATTGCCCTGGCGCCCGGCGAGCGCACCGGCCACTACCGGTTGGGCGGCGACCAGTTGCTGCCTGGCGTGGGCGACGCGCCGGCCGGCATCTCGGTGGCCGATCTGGCGGTGGCCATCGTGGACGAGATCGAACGCCCGACACACCGGGGCCAGCGCTTCACCGTGGCGAACTGATCAGACCTGGCGCGTGGCGGCAAAGGCCACGTACCAGTCCAGGCAAGCCGGGTTGGCCATGGCGTCCTTGTTGACCACTTTTTCGATGGGCTGACCCAACAGCAGCTTCTTGATGGGCAGCTCCTGTTTTTTGCCGCTGAGCGTGCGCGGCACCTCGGCCACCTGGTGGATGCTGTCGGGCACGAAGCGCGGCGACAGCGCGGTTTTGATGGCGGCGTTGATGCGGCCCTTGAGCGCCTCGTCCAGCGTGCTGCCGGGGCGCAGCACCACAAACAGCGGCATGTCGCTCTCGCGCCCCAGGTACTCCAGGTCCACCACCAGGCTGTCCAGCACCTCGGGCAGGGCTTCTACAGCGTTGTAGATTTCGCTGGTGCCCATGCGCAAGCCGTGGCGGTTGATGGTGGCGT